>NZ_RJUL01000007.1 GCF_003751625.1 Gallaecimonas pentaromativorans | reverse complement strand
CAGACCGGTCATATCCACGCTGCATCCGGCCAAAATACAGCAAGTATCCAGCGAGAAAGAAAAAATGCCAGTCAGCTTAACTGACTGGCATTAGCCGCTTGGCTGCCTTTTTTGTTATTGGAGGGTGCCCGTCGCCTGGGTCAGCATGGAGCCCAGTTGTTTGACGATGGCCGCTTCCTTGGCCTTGTCGTAGGCCTCGATGCGCGGGGTGTGGATATGGCCGGTGGGGATGTGGCTTTTCAGCAGGTTGCGCAGGCGAATGGCGCGGTAGCTTATCTCGTTGGACAGATAACCGCCGCCGGAGCCGTTCACCGACACCTGGCCGTCCAGCTCGAAAAGGTGCTGGGGCTCGCGGTCGCCAGCCAAAGTGGTGACCTTGCGGTTATCGTTCATTTTAAAGGGGCCTTCGCCGTCCTGTAGGGCATCAACCGGCAGGCTAAGGGCTACGAACTCCTTGCCAGACAAGGGCTTGCCGTAGAGCAGTGGCAGTTTGGGAACGGCGGCTGTGGCGCCGGTCATCACCCGTAGGTTGTCCGGAGCCTCGGCGCTGCGGCGCTTGCCCGGGAAGCGCTCGATGTCGAAATCGCTGCGGCCCATGGATACCGTCACCACCATGTCGGCGGTGTGTTGGGTGTAATAGGGCAGCAAGGTCTGCTCGATAAGGCCCTCGTCAAAATCGGCAAAACGCACCGGCACCAGCACCGTTTCTAGCTGCGCCTTGACGCCGTCTTTTTCCAAAATGGTGCCGTCCAGCAGCAAGGCCGCCAGCCCCGAGGGGTTGGACTGGTCGATATGGCGGTCCAGGAAGAAGGGGTCAAAACCGGTCAGCAAAATGTGTTTGATACCGGGTTTGAAGTGAACGTCTTCGATGCCGCGGCTGACCCGCTCAAAGCGGCGCAGCAGCTTGTCTTTTTGCGCGTCGGGCAGCGCCAGTGCCCGCAGTTTGGCTTTGCCGGCCAGGCGAAACCAATAAAGGGGCCTGTCGTCGAGCTGGGTTTTGGCGATGTCCTTACCCAGGGTAAAGCCCTGGCTGGCCACCTCGACCACGGTGGCCATATCGGGGCTGGCGCTCAGGCGCGCCAGCAGCGGCTTGAAAGGTTCAATCAGGCCGGGCATGGCGGATTCGGCCTTGGGCAGGCGGTCTTCTTCTACGTCGGCCAGGGCCGGCAGGGTGAACAGTGCCAACAGCAACAGGGTTCGGAACATGGCTATCTCCTTGATTAGGCTAAGCGTCGCAGAAAGGCGCTGCGGTTAAAAGCGCCCTTGGCCCAACCTCGGTGCGGCTTGGCGAAAAAAAGCCCCGCGAAGCGGGGCTGTCGGTTATTGGCAACTGGCCTGGCCGATATCTACCCACACCGAGGCCACCCCCGGCTCTTCGCCTTTGGTCCACCATTGGGCGCGGTAGTGGCGGCCGTTATGGTCCACCTCATCGCCGCCGTTATAGGCCACGCCTGCCTGCCAGGTTTGAGCCACGTCAGACACCAGTGCCCAGGGGCCATCGGCCTGGCTGGGGGTGTCGCCCTGGGTCCAGTATTTGGCCTGCCATACCAGCCCCTGGTAGCTCACCTTGTCGCCACCGGTGTAGACGGTGCTTGCCTCCCAGGCCGGGTAGTTGCCGGCGTTGGGGGCGCTGGCATCGCAGCCGCTGCCGGCCGGGCTTACTACCAGGGTGGTGCTGGCGCTGCTGCTAAGCCCCTCGGCGTCGGTGACGGTCAGGCTGATGCTATAGCTGGTTTGGGCCGAGACGCTGGGCGCCGTCAACACCAAAGCCGGGCTGGTGAGGCTGGCGGCGCTCAGGCCATCGGCGAGGCTCCACTGGTAGCTCACCTCGCCTTCATCAGACACCGTGGCGTTGATGGTCACAGCCCCATTGCTGGCGGCCAGTACCTGGGCCGGTAGGCTGACCGACGGCGCTTGGTTGGCCGCTGGCGGATTGTTGGTGAGGGTGACGGTGTCGGTGCTTTCAAGGGCGCCGTCGGACACGGTCAGGGTAAAGCCATAACCGGTGGTGGCGCTGACCGCTGGCAGGGTAATGCTCAGGGCACTGCTGTTGGTGCCGGCCAGGGTCAGGGCCGGGCCGCTGCTTTGGCTCCAGCTAAAACTCAAGGTGTCGCCATCGGCGTCGCTTGAGGCGCTGCCAGAAAGGGTAACGGTGACCGGCCCGGTGACCGACTGGTCGCTGCCGGCGCGGGCTACCGGGGCGTGGTTCTGGTTGCCGCTGCCTTCGCCGTTGCCCAGGCCTTCATTCATGGCGTTGAGGATATCGCCGTTATCGGCGTCTATTTCCCAGGCAAAGAGGCCGCCCAGGTTGTGATTGAGCACGTACTGGCCCTTGGCTTTGACCGAGCGGGGGTCGTCGTAGGTGATGAGATCGCCGGTGTCGGCCTTGAAGATGTAGGGTGCCTCGGCGCTGGCATCGTAACCGTATTGCCAGGTGGCGCGGTACTCGTTGGCGATTTGCCGATAATCCACCACCCCGGCTTCCCAGGTGCCTTTGACGGCGCCGGTGGCGGTGCCGCTGAAGGGGTCGCCATCGTTATAACCCGACACCCCGGTCCAGCCGCGGCCGTACATGGCGGCCCCTACCACCACTTTGCCCGGATCGACGCCCTGGGCCAGCATCGCCTGCACCCCTTTGTCGGTGGTGTATGGGGTGTCCGGTTTGTTGGCCGGCGCATAGAGGGCGGTCTGGTTACCGAGATTCTGGGTATCAAAGGCGCCGAAGAAGTCGTAGGACATCAAAAAGTAGTGGTCCATGTACTGGGCGGTGGCCTGGTAATCGACCTTGGCGATTTTGTCCGGCCCGGCGCTGATGGCCGAAGTCAGTTCCAGGGTGCGGCCGGTGTCGGCTTGCACCCTGTCGAGCATGGCCCGCAGCTCCTGCATCAGGGCCTGGTAGGTGGCGCCGTCGCTGGGGCTGCCAAGCGCCGGGTTGGCGCCCTGGCCACCGGGGAATTCCCAGTCGATATCGATGCCGTCAAAGAACTTCCAGGTGCGGATGAATTCTTCTACCGAGTCTACAAATACCTTTCGCTTGGCGGCGTCGCCCAAGAAGTAGAAGGGATCAGACAAGGTCCAGCCGCCGATGGAGGGCAAAATTTTAAGACCGGGGTAGGCTTTCTTCAGGGCCATCAGCTGGCCGAAGTTACCCTTGTAGGCGCTGGCAAAAGTTTGGCCGGCCTGGGTTTTTTGCAGGGCCGCGAAGGGGTCGTGCAGGGCGACCTTGAAGTCGTCACGGCCGGCGCAGGCCCTCTGCAGGGCGGCAAAGCTACCCTCGATGGATTTGAGGCTGTCGTTGATGCCGTCGCCACCGCAGATGGGAATAAAGCCGTACAGCAGGTGGTTGAGGTTGTACGCCGGGATCTTGTCCACCGGGAAGGCGCGGCCATAGACCCCCCATTCCACAAAGTAGGCTCCCAGCACCTTGCCGGATTGGTCGGTGTAGGGGGTGTTGTTCTCACCGGCGTTGAGGGTGATGGGGTCCAGGTGACTACCGTCGGTATCGGCCACGGTGATGGTTTTGGCGTCGCTTGAGGTGCAGCCGTCGTCGTTGCAAAGTGCCACCTGCAGTTGGTACTGGCCCCCTTTGTTGATACTGAGGTTGGCCGAGCCGGTTTGGGTGGCGCCGCCACTGGTGCTTTGCTCCAACACCACGGCGCCGTTCAGCAGGTATTGCACCCGGGTGGCGCCGTCGCCGGCGTATGCGGTCCAGGCCATCGGCACCGACACGCTGTCGTGTATCGTCAACAGGTTTTGGTAGGCGGTGGCGGCATCGTCCACCTCAATAAGGGCAAAGCTGGTTTCCATCCAGTCCAGGCTGGGTTTACCCGGCGCGGCGGCCAGGGCCGGGGTGGTCAACAAGGCGGCCACCAGGGCCGGCAGGAGTTGTTGTCTGTGGTGCATGAGATCCTCGCAAGGGTTTATTTCTGGGCAACAACGCCGACGGCTTGCACCGACAGCTCGTGGTGACAGCGTTGTCATTTTGTATCGTATAGAGGCAACAATCGTCCTTTACCCTAGGCATGGTGCCGCGTCTTCGCCCCGATCTGGCTCACAGTTTTGCCGGGCAAATCCCCGGTGCTTTGGGCGCAATGTGCCTGGCCTGATGGCGCCGTGCCGCAATGTAAGGTAGCTGTTATTAAAGGGTTTTTATGGAAAGTGAATCAGTCTCGCCTGTTCGGTTTTGCAGGTTTTTTCACCAGGGGGCCAGCCTGCGCCGGTAACAAGGCGGCGCGCTCTTGTGGCCAGGGCCGGGCTCGGGCAAGGTGGGAGCACTTTTACTTATGGATGAGCCAAGATGGACACCCTTTTTCGCTGCCCCTGGTGTGGGGACGACCCGCTCTACCAGCACTATCACGACACCGAATGGGGCCGCCCGGTCCATGATGACCGCACCTTGTTCGAGTTCCTCATCCTTGAAGGCGCCCAGGCCGGGCTGTCGTGGATAACGGTACTGCGTAAGCGCCAGGCCTACCGCGATGCCTACCACCAGTTCGACGTGCATCAGATAGCGGCCTATGCCGACGCCGACCAGCAGCGGCTTTTGGCCAACCCCGGCATAGTGCGTAACCGCCTCAAGGTGGCGGCCAGCATCGACAACGCCAAGGCCTTTATCCGGGTGCAGCAGGAATTTGGCAGCTTCGACGCCTACCTCTGGGCCTTTGTGGGTGGCCAGCCTATCGTCAACCAGCCCCGCACCTTGAGTGACGTGCCGGCGGTGACGCCCCTGGCCGAGCAGATCAGCAAGGATTTGAAAAAACGCGGCTTTCGCTTTGTCGGCCCCACCATCATTTATGCCTTTATGCAGGCAGTAGGGATGGTGAACGATCACCTGCTCGACTGCCATGTGCGCAATCTGCCGGGCTGACAGTAAAAACTCTTGCGTGGTCTAGACTTAGCTTCTTGGCCTTTACAGGCGCGGTAAATGATTTACCAGCCACGCAGGAGGAAAGATGCGACGCTTACTGGCCCGGCTCAAGTTTGTCCACGCGGTATTGATAGTGTCACTGGTGCCCCTGGCGGGGCTGGTGTTTTTGTGGGGGGTGCACTTTAGCACCCTGGTTAAGGAGTCAGGCCAGGCCGCCAATGCCGTGGAGCTGGTAGCACTGGTGGAGGCGGCGTCCAACCTGGCCCAGCAAGGAGCGGCAGAGCGGGGCCTTAGCGCTGGTTTTCTGGGCTCGGCCGGTAAAAAATTTGGGCCAGAACTCGCCGAGCAGCGCCAGAAGCTGGACCAGGCCATCAGCCATTTTCAATCGGTGCCGGTTGCCCACTTGGGTAAGCGCAGCCAGGCTCTTTTTAACCAGCTGCAACAAACCCTTGATAACCGCAGCGAGATCCGCCACCAGGTGGATAACCTCAACCCCCAGAGCGGCGCCTTTGGTTACTACAGCCGCCTTAACGACCTGGCTCTGAACCTCTCATCCCGCCAAGCCTTGCAGCTGTCAGATCTGCCGTCGTTAAAAACCCTGCTGGACGGCATTCTGGCCCTGTATTGGAGCAGTGAATACGCCGGCCAGGTGCGGGGACTTTTAAATGGCGCCTTTGCTCGCCACAGCCTTGATAACAAAGCCTTTGCCATGGTGCTCAAGGCCACCACCTCGGAGCAGGATCAGCTGGACCGCTTCATGTCTCTGGCCTCGGTAGAAGCCCAGGGGGTATTGGAAAAGGCGCGCCAGCAGCAAAGTTGGCAGCAGGTGGAGGCCATCCAGCAGACCGTGGCGGATGGCGGCCCCAGCGACACCCTGGCCGACCCCTCAAACGGCCAGTGGTTTGCCCTGGCCACCCAGCGCATTGCCGCCATCAAGCAGGTTTCCGGCGCGCTTAACAGCAAGTTTGTGGCCGAGGCGCACCAGATTAAGCAGCGGGCCTTGAACGGCCTGTGGATCACCCTGGCAGTGAGCCTGGTGGTGCTGTTGCCTCTTTGCTACCTCATTTTCTCCCTGACCCGCTCCCTTAAAAAGCGGGTTGCTTATGTCGACGACACCCTCAAGGCCATCACCCAGCAATCCGACCTGACCCTGCGCCTCGGTGACAACCGGGCCGACGAATTCGGCAACATCAGCCGCTCCATCGATGTGCACCTTGAAGAGGTCAACGGCATTTTCAAAGGCTTCCACGGCACCGCCAGCTCGGCCAGCCGCACCATGCACAACATTATCAGCTCGGCGGGCCGCGCCAACGCCAATGCCGAGCAGCAGAACCAGAGCGCCGATCAGCTGGCCCACGCCATGGATGAAATCGCCCAGGCCTCGGCGGAGGTGTCGGCCAGCATGCAGCAGGCCAGGGATGCCATGAACCAGGCCCACAGCCATGTCGGCAGCAGCCAGCGGCTTACCGATACCGTCACCCAGGGTTTTGAGCAGTTGACGGTGTCCATCGCCGAGAACCGCGAGGAGATCGAGCGCCTGGCCCAGCACAGCGGCGAGATCTCCGGCATTTTGGACACCATCACCGGCATTGCCGAACAAACCAACCTCTTGGCGCTCAATGCCGCCATCGAGGCGGCCCGGGCCGGCGAGCAGGGGCGGGGCTTTGCGGTGGTGGCCGACGAGGTACGCTCTCTTGCCTACAAGACCCGCGAGTCCACCGAGAGCGTACGGGACATGATAGAGCGCCTGCAGCAATCGAGTGCCAGCGCCTTGGCGGCCATGAACCGCAATGCCAGCCAGGTAAGTGAAACCGCTGGCAGTGTCAGGGCCAGCAGCGAAGCGGTGTCGCAGGTAACGGTGCAGATTGAGCGGGTGCAGGATCTGGTGCGCCAAGTGGCGGCTGCGGCCGAGCAGCAATCGGCCACCCTGGCCGAGGTCAACGAAGCCACGGTGGGCATTAACCGCCTATCCCAAGATACCGCCCAGCAGGTGAGCAGCGTGCACCAGGAGGCCGAGGGCTTAAGCGAGCAATTGCAGGCGTTGGAGAAGCGGCTCAGCGGTTTTCGGATGGCCTAAATACCGCAAGCTGGGTAGCATAGGGCGCTTTCCCAACTTCCCGGAGCGGCCATGGCCAGCGTGGATTCCAAAGGTACCCTGTATGCGTTGTCGGCCTACCTGCTTTGGGGAGTAGCGCCTGTCTATTTCAAACTGATCCAGGCGGTGCCTGCTGTTGAGATCCTCTCACACCGGGTGATTTGGTCCTGTGTGTTTCTGGTCGCGTTGCTGCTGGCGCTGGGCAAGGTGGGCACGGTGCGCCACGTGTTCAAGGACAAACGCCAGTGGCGCACCCTGATGCTCACCGCCTGCTTCATCGCCACCAACTGGGGGCTCTATATCTGGGCCGTCAACAATAACCATATCCTCGAAGCAAGCCTGGGCTATTACATCAACCCGTTGCTGAACGTGGCCCTGGGCATGGCGTTTTTGGGGGAAAGGCTCAGGCGGTTGCAGTGGTTTGCGCTGGCGCTGGCCAGTGCCGGGGTGCTGGCCCAGCTAGTTTACTTTGGCAGCCTGCCCTGGATAGCGCTGGTGCTGGCCTTCTCCTTTGGCTGTTATGGCCTGTTTCGCAAGAAGGTGCCGGTGGATCCGGTGGCTGGCCTCTTTGTAGAAACCCTGCTGTTGCTGCCTGCCGCATGCTTGTACCTGTGGTTTAACCCCAGCGCCACCGCCATGACCGAGAACCCCTGGTCGCTCAACCTGCTGCTGGTGGCGGCCGGTATCGTGACTACGGTGCCACTGCTGTGCTTTATCGCCGCCGCGCGGCACCTGCCGCTGTCGGTGCTGGGGTTCTTCCAGTACATCGCGCCGAGCCTGGCCTTTTTGCTGGCGGTGCTGGTGTACGGCGAGCAGTTCGACCCCCACAACGCCCTCACCTTTGCCTTTATCTGGGGCGCGCTGCTGCTCTTTACCTTTGATGCCCTGCGCAACCAGCGCCAAAGGGCAAAGCAGGTTGCCACCAGCTAAGCTCGGTTAAGGCAATGACAACAAAGGGAATAGCAGATGCGTGCTGTTGTGGTGATGCTGGCGCTGCTGCTCGGTGCCTGTACCCTGACCCGAGAAGTGCACGACCTTAACCAGCTGCGCTCAGGGGAGCCGGTGCTGGTGTCCCTGGCGGACGGGCGCCAGCTGGAGGGGCGTTTTGAGCGCATTGACGATGAAAAGCTCTACACCTCGGTCGGCGCTGTGCCTTTGAGCGAGGTGGCGCAGGTAGAAAGCCGTAAAGGGCCGGACGCCGAGCAAACCCAAGGCTGGGGCGAGCTATTCCAAAAAGGGGTGCTGGTGGCCATCGGCGTGATTGGGCTGGCGCTGCTGCTGTAGAAAAGCCGCCATCAAGGCGGCTTTTTCATCGGACGGTTACAGCACGTCTAGCCGGGCGTAAGCCACCACCAGCCATTTGGGGCCAGCCTCATCAAACGCCACCTGCACCCGCGACTGGGGGCCGGTGCCTTCGTAATTGATGATGATGCCGTCGCCAAACTTGCTGTGGCGCACCCGCTGGCCCAGGTTCAGGCCGGTTTCGTTGAACTGGTCGCTGCTCTTTTGGTACTGGGTGATGGGGCGCGTTACCTGGGTGCGCACCCGCACCTCTTCCAGGCATTCTTGGGGGATTTCCCGCAGAAAACGGCTGGGGGTGTGGTACTCGTCGCGGCCATAGAGGCGGCGCGATTCGGCGTAGCACAGGTAGAGTTTTTTCATGGCGCGGGTCATGCCCACGTAGCACAGGCGCCGTTCTTCCTCGAGGCGGTCAGGGTCGGTGACCGACTGCATCGACGGGAACATGCCTTCTTCCACCCCCACCACGAACACCAGCGGGAATTCCAGGCCCTTGGCGGTGTGCATGGTCATCATCTGCACCGCGTCTTCAAACTCGTCGGCCTGGGTGTCGCCCGATTCCAAGGCCGCGTGGGCCAAAAAGGCGTTCAGCTCGCTCATCTCCTCGCTACCTTCCGGCGGTTCGAAGTCCTGGGTGGCTGACACCAATTCCTCCAAGTTCTCCACCCGCGCCTGGCCTTTCTCGCCCTTCTCGGCCTGGTACATGGCAAAGAGCCCGGACTCCTTGATGGCGATGTCCACCTGGCGGCTCAGTACCTCGTCGCAGCCTTGCTCGTCGAGGTTGTCCACCAGGGTCATGAAGCCGCTGACGGCATTGCCGGCCCGGCCCGACAGCACCTTGGCGTCCAGCAATTGCCGGCAAGCCCGCCACAGGGTGGTGCCTTGCTCGCGGGCCTGCTGGCGCACGATACCGATGGTGCGATCGCCAATGCCACGGGCTGGGGTGTTCACCACCCGCTCGAAGGCGGCGTCGTCGTCGCGGCTTGCCATCAGCCGCAGGTAGGCCAGGGCGTCTTTGATCTCCTGGCGCTCGAAAAAGCGCAGGCCGCCATAGATGCGGTATTTGATGCTTTCCCGTAGCAGGGCGTCTTCCAGTACCCGCGACTGGGCGTTGTTGCGGTACAAAATGGCGGCGTCGGACCAGCGGCCACCGTCGTCCACCCAGGCCTGGATGCGGCTCACCACAAAGCGGGCTTCGTCGATTTCATTAAAGCCGGCGTACACCGACACCGGCTCGCCGCTTTTACCGTCGGTCCACAAGTCTTTACCCAGCCGCTCGGCGTTGTGGGCGATCAGGCCGTTGGCAGCCTTCAAGATGGTGCCGGTGGAGCGGTAGTTCTGTTCCAAGCGGATGGTCACAGCCGGGGCGAAATCGTCCAGAAAGCGGTGAATGTTATCGACCCGGGCGCCGCGCCAGCCGTAGATGGACTGGTCGTCGTCGCCGACGATCATCACGTGGCTCTGGGGCCCGGCCAACAGGCGCAGCCAGGCGTACTGGATGGCGTTGGTGTCTTGGAATTCGTCTACCAGCACATGGTGGAAGCGGGCCTGGTAGTGGTCGCGCAGGTGCTGGTTGTCGCGCAAAAGCTCCAGAGCCCGCAGCAGCAACTCGGCAAAGTCCACCAGGCCAGCCAGGTTGCAGGCACTCTGGTAGGCCTCATAGATCTGGTGCCAAAGGCGTTCCACCGGATCTTGCGGATCGATGTGCTTGGGGCGCAGGCCTTCGTCTTTCTTGGCGTTGATGTAGCCCATGGCCTGGCGCGGCGGCCACTTTTTATCATCCAGATTAAGGCTGCGCATCACCCTTTTGATGAGTCGCAGCTGGTCGTCTGAGTCGAGAATTTGAAAGTTCTCCGGCAGTCCGGCGTCCTGGTGGTGAAAGCGCAGCAGCCGGTGGGCCAGGCCGTGGAAGGTGCCGAGCCACATGCCCCGCAGCTGGCCGCCCATCAGCTGTTCCACCCGGCCACGCATTTCGCTGGCGGCCTTGTTGGTGAAGGTTACCGCCATCACCGCGTAGGGGGAGACGTTCAGCCCCTGGATGAGGTAGGCAATGCGGTGCACCAGCACCCGGGTTTTGCCGGAGCCGGCGCCGGCCAGCACCAGCAGGTTGGACTGGGGCGCGGCCACCGCCTCCCGTTGTTTGCCGTTAAGGCCTTCCAGCAGGTGCGCAATATTCATGGGAATTTATACAGTGGTGAGCGTGGCGGCCATTATAACAACTGGCGCAGCGAGGCCAATGTCTGGAACTCAAAATGCGGCAACAGCTTGCCTTTGTGCTGATCTTTGATGGCCAACCCTTGGGGGTTGTACCAGGCGGCCTGAAAGCCGGCGCCAAGGGCGCCTTCGATGTCTTCCCGCAGGTGATCGCCAATGTGCAGTATCGCCTTGGGAGTGAGCTTCAGGTGCTGGGCGGCGGCCAGGAACAGGTCCGGCGCTGGCTTCATGCGGCGGCTGCCACCGGCGTGGAAGGCGGCCTTGAAATAGGGGCCAAGGCCGAGGCGGTCGATGTCGGCGTTGCCGTTGGAGATGGCCACCAGTGGCCGGCGTGTGGCCAGCTGGGCCAGCAGTTGGTGCACTTCGGGGGCCAGGGCGCACTCGGAGCGCCATTCCAGAAAATGCCCCATGGCGGCATCGGCCAGCACCTCGGCCTGGCTGACACCCAGGGCGGTCAGACCCCGGGCCAGGGCCCGATGGCGGCAGGCGGTGGTGTCGTGGGCCAGGGCCGGCTCTTCCTGAATAACCCGCTGGCGCCACCCTTGGAAGTACTGGTAGCTGTCGTCACGCAGTTTGACCCGCTCGGCCAGCCAGTCGCTCAGGCGCTGCTCGGCGCGCTGGATGATGGGCCCGTTGTCGTACAGGGTATCGTCCAAGTCGAAGCTGATGGCGGCAATGGGCCCCAGGGGGCGGTAATGGATCATTTGCGTCTCGCTCTTGGATGGGCCGCGTCATACACCTGGGCCAGACGGTCCATGTCCAGGTGGGTATAGATCTGGGTGGTGGCCAGTTGGCTGTGGCCCAGTAATTCCTGTACGGCGCGAAGGTCGCCGCTGGATGACAACAAATGGCTGGCAAAACTGTGGCGAAGCCGGTGCGGGTTGAGGTGGCTGTCAAGGCCGGCCTTTTTGGCGTACTGGCCAAAGCGCTGCTGCACGGTGCGCACCGACACCCGGCTGCCGCGGCTGCTGATAAACAGCGCTTTCTCGCCGCCTTTGCTGAACTGGCCTCGCTGCTGGCGCCATTGGGCGATGGCCTCCAGGGCCTTGCCGCCCACCGGTACGATGCGTTCCTTGCTGCCTTTACCGGTGACCCGCACTTCGCCGTTATGGATGTGGTCTACATCTACCGCCACCAGCTCGGCCAGGCGCAGGCCGCAGCTGTACATCAGCTCCAGCATGGCTTTGTCGCGGATCAGCAGTGGGTCCTGGCTGGTGCCGTTAAAAAGGCGCTCGGTTTCGTCGAGATCCAGGGCTTTGGGCAGCCGCTTGGGCTGCTTGGGGGGCTTGACCCGGCTGGCGGGGTTGTCGCCCAGTTCCCCCAAATGCACGAAGTACTGGTAGCAGCTGCGCAGCGCCGACAGGCCCTGGGCCAGGGAGCGGGGCGACTGGCCACGGCGGCTTTCGAAGGCCAGCCACTGGCGGATATGGCCTTCGCTCAGCTCATCAAGCTGGTTAACCCCATGGTCTTTAAAAAAGGCGGCCTGGCTTTCTAGTTGGCGACGATAGCCCGCCAGAGTGTGGGCCGAGCGCTGGCGCTCGGCTTGCAGATGACGGTAAAAGCGCGGCAGCGCCTCAGCGAAGGCGGCCATGGCCGAAGCTGGCTATTTTCAGGGCCACCACCTCGCACAGCTGGCTGATCAGCAGGGCGTCCATGTCGGGCTGGAAATGCCCAGGGTCTGGGGAGGCAATCACCCAAATCCCCAGTAGCTCTGCATCTTTTCTGACCGGCATCAGCGCCAGGGAGCCGGCCCGCTGTGGGGCGTGGCCCAGCAGCAGCCGTTTTTCATCTTCGGTGAGGCGGCCAAAATAGGCGCCTTTTTCGAGGCGGGCATACACCGACTGCAGCGCCTTGTGCTGGGTTTCGGCCAGCCGGGCGCACAGCACCAGGCGGCTGATTTCCATGCCAAGGTGCCTGCGCACCCCTTCACCCAAGAGGGCGATGAGCTGGTCCAGGCTGCTGGACGCCATGGCTTCGAGGCTCAGGCGATGGCAGGCCACCGCCACCTGCTCGTTGTGCGCCGCCACCGACAACAGACCGGTGATTTCCTCTTCCAGGTTCTGGTGGCGATGGCGGGCCAATTCGAGCTGGCGCTCCAGAAGAGACACCGAGCCGCGCTCGCCGTGGGGCAGGCGCAGCCTTTCCAACAGCCTCGGGTTGCGGTGGAAGAAATCCGGGTTGGACTCCAGGTACTCGGCAATGAGGTCTTCATCCAGGGCCAGCAGGCTGGCGGTGTTGCTTTCGCTCATAGGTGTATCTGTCCGTCGTATACGTGCTCGGCCGGGCCGGTCATGTAAAGGGGCTCGCCAGGGCCGGCCCAACTGATGCTGAGGCTGCCACCGGGTAAGTCCACCTGCACCTTGCGGCCCAGTTTGTCCTGCAACTGGCCTACCACGGCGGCGGCGCAGGCGCCACTGCCGCAGGCCTGGGTTTCGCCAGCGCCCCGCTCAAAGACCCGCAGCCGGATGCGGTCTTTGCTGACCACTTCCATAAAGCCGACGTTGACCCCTTCGGGGAAGCGGTCGGAGCCGCCGATAAGAGGCCCTACCTGCTCGACATCGGCGGTTTTGATGCTGTCCACGGTCAGCACGCAATGGGGGTTGCCCATGGACACGGCGCCCACGAAAAAGGTTTGCTCGCCTTCGCGCAGAATATAGGTCTTTTCTTCCTTCTGGGCGCGAAAGGGCACTTGGCCCGGCTCCAGCTCCGGTATGCCCATGTTCACCGTGACCAGGCCGTCCTTTTCGATGCTGAGCACCATCTTGCCCTTCTTGGTGGACACTTTGATGCGGTTCTTGTTGGTCAGGCCCTTGAGGCGCACAAAGCGGGCAAAGCAGCGAGCGCCGTTGCCGCACTGCTCCACCTCGGAGCCGTCGGCATTGAAGATCCGGTAGTGAAAATCAAGATCCGGGTCGTAAGGGGGCTCGACAATGAGCAACTGGTCGAAGCCGATGCCGGTATGGCGATCAGCCAGTTTTTGCACCTGCTCGGCCGAGAAAAAAACGTTCTGGGTGACGTTGTCCACCACCATGAAATCGTTGCCAAGGCCGTGCATCTTGGAAAAATTGATCACATTGCTACTCCGCCAGCAACTGCTCGCCGGCCCACAGGCTTTCTACGGTTTCCCGCTGGCGCACCAGGTGGACCTTATCGCCGTCCACCATCACCTCGGCGGCGCGGGGGCGGCTGTTGTAGTTGGAACTCATCACAAAACCATAGGCACCGGCGCCACCAATGGCGACCAAGTCCCCTTCCTCGGCAGACAGCGGCACGTCTTTGGCCAGCCAGTCGCCGGTTTCGCACACCGGCCCCACCAGGTCGCTCATCGGGCCCTGGTTTTGGCTCTGGTTGACGGCCAGCACCGGCATTACCGCCTGATAGAGGGTGGGGCGCATCAAATCGTTCATGCCGGTATCGAGGATCACAAAACGTTTAAAACCGTTGTCCTTGGTCATTTCCACCCGGCCTACCAGAAGCCCGGCGTTGGCCACCAGGGCCCGGCCCGGCTCCATCACCAAGGTCAGGCTGGGGGGAATAAGGGGCAGCATCTCGGCCAGGTATTCGGCGGGTTTGGGGGGCTGCTCATTGGTGTACGTGACGCCAAGGCCGCCGCCGATATCCATATGGGCCAGCTCGATGCCGTCTTGAGCCAGGGTTTCTCTTAGCTCCATCAGCCGTTTGATGGCGTCGACAAAGGGCTGGGTCTGAGTCAGTTGCGAGCCGATATGGCAATCGACCCCCAGCACCTTGAGGTGGGGCAGGCTGGCGGCCTTACGGAAGGCGTCCGGCGCCATCAGGATGTCGATGCCGAACTTGTTTTCCTTAAGGCCGGTGGCGATGTAGGGGTGGGTTTTGGCGTCTACGTCCGGGTTGACCCGGATGCTGACAGGGGCCACCAGGCCCAACTCGGCGGCAACGCCATTGAGGCGGTCGAGCTCGGCCACGGATTCGACGTTAAAGCAGTGAATGCCGGCCTTGAGGGCCTGGGCCATCTCGCTGCGGGTTTTGCCGACCCCGGAGAACACCACTTTGGCCGGGTCACCGCCGGCGGCCAGCACTCGGGCCAGTTCGCCACCGGAGACGATGTCAAAACCGGCGCCTAGGCGGGCCAGCAGGTTCAGCACCGCCAGGTTGGAGTTGGCTTTTACCGCAAAGCAGATCAGGTGCTTACGGCCCTGAAGGGGGGTGGCAAAAGCCTGGTAGGCCTGCTCGATGGCAGCCTTGGAATAAATATAAAGAGGCGTGCCGAACCGCTCGGCCAGGGCGGCAACGCCCTGGTCTTCAACCCAAAGCTGCTGGTTCTGGTAATGGGCGCTCATGATGACGGCTCGCTGGGTTGGTTGACCGGGGCGGGGGCAGGCTTGTAGAGCGGGCCTTTTTGGCCACAACCGGCGAGAACGAGGCCAAACAGGGCCAGTAAAAATAAGCGCTTTTTCATCGGGATCGGCAATCGGATTTATCGGAATCTGGCCCTATAATCGCACTACCCATGGCAATTGCAAACCGAAGGTAGAAGATGAACGACAGCCAGTACGAAGACCTCACCGATGCCCTGCTGCTGGCCATTGAGGACGCAGTGGAAAATGCCGCCGACCAGACCGGCCTGGATATCGAAGTGGAGTCGGTTGGCGGCAAGGTCGACTTGGTCTTTCCCGACCACACCAAGATCATCATCAACAAGCAGCCCCCCCTGCAGCAAATTTGGGTTGCTACCAAGTTCAACGGCCATCATTTTGGCTATCAGGACGGGCAATGGGTGGATGTGCGAAGTGGCGCCGAGCTGCATGCCTTTCTCGACGAAGCGGTCAGCCTGCAGGCCGGCAGCCCCATCAAGCTGGCGCTCTGAGCCAGGTTACTCCGCCAGCGTGGTGGTGGTCAGGGGCTGCATCTGCCAGCCCTCTGTTCCCTCAAACAACTCGTAATACTGCGGCAGGTTGAAGGTGGTGCTGGGGCACAGGCTTTCTTTCTGGGTGTAGAAACGGCTGATGAGGTTGACCAAGTTGGCTTTATCCATGGCTGGATAGTGGTAGAAGCTCACCTGGTTTTGCTCGTTGGACACGTACAGGCTGTAGCCCTGGTCCTTACTGACAAAGAAAAACTGCACCAAACCGCTCAAGGCATGGCCGTAGACCGGTGCCGGTACCCGGTTTTCGCTGTCGTTGCCTTGCTGGGCCAGTTTGGCGGCGGAAAGCTGGGCGTAAAAAGCCACCGGATCGGTCATTTCCTGCCAGTGCAAAGTGCCGGCGTGGCGCCAGAACACCCACTTACTTTGTCCCACCGACAAACACCAAGGGCCCTGGGTGAGGCGCTGCTGGGCGGTGCTAATCAGCTCCAGCACCGTATCGGCAATGCTTTTACCCAACTGGCTGGCAAAGCAATGAATATGCACGCGGTTGGCGGCAACGGCGTCTTTGGGCATCAATGGCAACAATACCAGCAGCAGCTCGGCCAGGGCCCGCTCACCGCTGAAACTCTGCACTGAACTCTCGCCCCAGGTGTTGCGGATAACCAAGGTCAGCTCACTGACCAGCACCTGGCGCTCCTTGCCGAACATCAACGGGTTGATGGCCCCCTTCTGGCGGCGCACTTTGAGCTCGTCGGTGGCGTCTTGCTCCAGGTTGACGATGATCTGCGCCCGCTCCAATTGAGCCGGCTGGGCCAGGATCTGGTCGGCCGGGTCAGGCTTTCGGGTCAGCCAGGTCAAGCTGTCGCAAAGGCTGTCGAGGGTGTCCAGGCTCAGTTTGTCGCTTTCGAGCTTGAGCTCGGTGCGGCTGGTGATAAAGCCGTTCAGCAGGCACCAGGCCAGCAGGCCGGGCAATTCGGTCCACTGGTACAGGGTGCGGCCGCTGTCCGGGCAGGCCAGCTGCCAGTGCTGGTCGGTGGCTCGCACTATCAGCGCTTCCTGGCCCACTTCCACCTTGGGCGGCAGGCACAGCTGCTGCAGCTTGTGGGGCTTTTCGGCAAAGGCGGCGTCGAGCTTGCGGCTCAGTACCGTCAGTTCGATGGGGCAGAGCCTGGAGCTGGAACTGGTGCGGCGAAACAACTCTCGCGCCTCGTGGATGCCAGCCAGCATCTGCTCGCGTAGGCGCTCATGCCACTGCTTGAGCTCGGCCAGCGGCCAGCTGCGGTGCGATTGCAGCAACTGGCGTTTGTCGTTATCCCAACCCCAGGAAGCCGCCAACTCACCCAGCACTTGTGCGTGGTGGCTGGGTACCTGGTTGAGCTCGTCGCCGCCGCATTTGAGATACAGGCAGCAGCGGGCCATGTCCAAGTCCGCCGGGGCCAGCCCCTGGTGGGCCAGGTAGCGTTCCAGTTGCAGGTAAGGGTCCAGGGCCATCACGTCAGTTTCGCCCTGATGCAGGGCCCGGCGGGTCTCGTTGCTGAGCAGCTGCACCTTGGGATACTGGCGGGCGTACACCGACATCAAGGTCAGTTTCAATAGTGCCTTGTAAGGGTTCTCGATGCCCTTGTAGAGCAGCCACAGCATGGAGCCGAGAAATTCGTCGGCCGGGATGGGGTCCGGGGCGCCAAGGTCAATCCAGTGCTCGGGGTCGACGCCGTTGGCAAAGAGATGAGCCTTGGCCTGCAAATAGGGGCGGCGGTCGTCAGGGGAGATCAGTATCCACACCGGCAGTTGGCCGGCCAGGCAGATGGCGCTGCGGTAGAACTCGTCCAGCAGCAGCCAATGCTGGAAGCTGCCGCAAGACTCCACGTTCATGCCCTGCTTGTTGCCCTGGCGAAATTCGTCCGGGTCAATAAGGAAGAAGGTGATGTCCATGCCCTGGCCCTTACCCCAATCGCTCAGGCACTGGCACTTGGCCTTAAGGGCTTGGCGTTCTTCCAAGGTCAAGCTGGGGCGATGGCAGACCCAGATATCCAGGTCGGAATTGGGGGTTTGGCCCAGAGTGCCGGTGGAGCCCATGGAGTACACCGCCAGGATATCCCGGGTCTGCGGCGCCGCGGCTTTGATGCCCAGGCGCTTGGCCAAGCGTTTTCTCAACGGCTCGTCTTCGACGCCGCAAATGCCATGGGGCGCCGAAACTTCCCCACCTGGAAGCGCCGGCGACTGACAATGCAGTAGCGCCGGTACCAAATCGAACACCGCAGCCGCCTGAGACGTCATGGCCTTGCGGGCCAGTCGCCTTCTTTCAGCGTGCAGGGCGGCAATGTTCAGGGTGAGTTGGTCGAGACTAAGATAAGACATGAACCACTTAAAACGTTAATTCCGTCACATTTTAAACCTTGGCGATGCTTTCGCCAATGACCGATTTCCGGATCATCAGTGTGGCTATGGGTATACTGCTGACATTATTAGAAAAAAGGACTATTTAGAATGCGCAAATGGACATTTTTATGGCTGTTTTCGCTACTTAGCCCCCTGGTTTTTGCCCAGGCCAGCCTGGACCGCGCCTTGGTGTGCCGTGATGTGGTTCAGCGTGAGCCGGTGGGCATTTTGGACGGCAAACAATTGCCCGGTGGGGTTGACCAACTGGTGCTTTTTACCGAGGTCAGTGGCGCGGCTGGAGAAAAGATCCATCACCGCTGGTATCTTAACGGCCAATTGCAATCCGACGTGGCGTTGCCGGTCGGGGCCAATCACTGGCGCACCTGGTCGCAAAAGCACGTCCAGCCCGGCCAATGGCGGCTGGAAGTCCTTTCCGAAGACGGCCAACTGCTCTATGAGCGTGATCTGACCCTGGGCAACGTCGAAAGCCCGTCCTCCTAGTGGTAGGATGAGTTCAGTTCAATCCAAGGTTACCAAGATGTCCAACGCCGTTCGTATCGCTACCCGACAAAGCCCCCTAGCCCTGTGGCAGGCCGAGTTCGTCAAAGCCGCTCTGGAGCAGGCTCACCCCGGCCTGGTGGTGGAGCTGGTACCCATGGTGACCAAGGGCGACAAAATTCTCGACACCCCGCTGGCCAAGGTTGGCGGCAAGGGCCTGTTCGTCAAAGAGCTGGAAGTGGCCATGCTCGAAGGCCGGGCCGATATCGCCGTGCACTCCATGAAAGACGTGCCGGTGGATTTCCCTGACGGCCTGGGGCTGGTGACCATCTGCGAACGCGAAGATCCCCTGGACGCCTTTGTCTCCAACCAGTTTGACAGCCTTGACGCCCTGCCCGCCGGCGCCGTGGTGGGCACCTCCAGCCTGCGTCGCCAGTGCCAGCTGCGCGCCCGCCGGCCAGATCTTGTCATCAAAGACCTGCGCGGTAACGTCAACACCCGTCTGGCCAAGCTTGACGAAGGCCAGTATGACGCCATCATCCTGGCCTGCGCCGGTCTTAAGCGCCTGGGCATGGGCCATCGCATTAAAAGTGCTTTGAGCGCCGAGCAGAGTCTGCCAGCGGTGGGCCAGGGCGCAGTGGGTATCGAAGCGCGCCTCGATGACGCCCGTATCATCGCGCTACTGAAACCCCTTGGCCACGAAGCCACCCGCATTCGAGTAGCCGCCGAGCGGGCCATGAATACCCGCCTCGAAGGGGGCTGCCAGGTGCCCATCGGCAGCTACGCCATCCTTGAAGGCGAGCAGCTTTGGCTGCGCGGCCTGGTGGGCCGCCCCGACGGCAGTGCTATGGTTGAAGGCGAGGTTAGAGGCTTGGCCAGAGACGCCGAGCAGCTTGGCCAACAGCTTGGCCAGCAACTGCTGGACGATGGCGCCAAGGCAATACTTGAAGCGGTGTACGGACGAACCCTATGACAGTGCTGATCATCAGGCCACAGCCCCAGGCAGATCGCCTGGGCGCGGAACTCGACAAACACCGGATCTCGCATCTGGTGGCGCCGCTGCTGATGATCACTCCCCTGCCCGCCCCGGCCGAGTTGCCTGCCCTTCTGGCCGGTGCCAACTGGGTGTTGGTGGTCTCGGCCCATGCTGCGGCCGCGCTACCGGCGCCGCTGCCCAAAGGCCCCCGTTATGCTGCCGTCGGCGAAGCTACCGCCCAGGCGCTGAAAAGCGCCGGCGCCGAAGCGGTGCTGGTGGCCGACCCGCCCGACTCCGAAGGGCTGCTGGCTCAGCCGGCGTTGGCCAAGGTCCAGGACGAACAGATTTTGATTGCCAAGGGAGAAGGGGGCCGCGACCTCCTTGCCACCACCTTGCGTGAGCGCGGCGCCGTGGTTGAAGAGCTGGCGCTTTATCGCCGTGAGCCGGTATCGCTCCCGCCCCAGGTGCTGCTGGACTGGCAGGACAAAGGCGTCGATAAGGTGCTGGTAACCTCCAACAGTCTGCTCGATGCCCTGCTGGATACCGCCGCTCCCCATCTGCTGCCCTGGTTGCAAGGCCTGACCCTGCTGGTGCCCTCGAAAAGGGTCAAGGACTATGCCGCCACCAAGGGCTTTACCAAACTGGTGCAACTAAAAGACGCCTCTGACCAGGCCGTTGTCGATTACCTCAAGGAAAGTGCCTCTCCCATGACGGATACCCCGACTTCTGCGGCGCCCAAAGCGGCGGCCGACCCTAAATCTTCGCCCAAGGCCGCGCCGGCCAAAGCCGCCGTCGCCAAACCCAAATCGGCCAAGGGGCCGCTGGCCCTGGCGCTGCTGGCCTTGCTGCTGGGTGCCGGCGCCCTGGGACTGTCTGGCTGGCAGTATTATCAGCAGCAACAGGCTCTCGCCAACCGGGCGCCGACGGTGAGCCCGGCCCAGCTAAGCGCCGCCGAGCAAAGCCTGAGCGGCAAGCTGGCCGGGCTTGAGCAGCGTCAGCAGCAGCTGGCGGGCCAACAGCAAAACCGCCTCGATGGCTTCCAGGGTCAGTTGGACAAGCTCTGGAACCAGCAGCAAAAAACCATCAGCTGGCCGCGGGAAGAAGCCGCCATGCTGGTGCGTATGGCCAACCGCCGCCTCTATCTGGCCCAGGATTTGACCGTGGCCAAGGCGCTGCTGAAAGATGCCGACGCCAGCCTTAAGCAGCTGCCTGAAAGCACCGATGTGCTGGCCTGGCGCCAGGCTATCGCTGCTGATATCGCTAGCCTCGACGCCCAGCCCAAGATTGACCGCACCGCCATTGCCATGCGCTTGGAGGCGCTGACCCGCCAGGTGCCCAAGCTGCCCATGAATACCGTGCAGCTGCCGGCCACCGACGGCCAGCAGCAAGATCTCACCCTCACCGAGGACGAAGGGGATTGGCGCGACAACCTAGCGAAATCCCTGGAACGCTTTGCCGACAAGTTCATCACCATTCGCCGCCGTGAAGATGGTGTCAAACCGCTGCTTAGCCCCAGCCACGAAGCCTACCTGCGCGAAGACTTCAAGCTGGCGCTCAGCGAAGCAAAACTCGCCATGTTCGCCGGCGATGCCAGCCGCTACCAGGCCAGCCTGCGCCAGCTGCTGGATTGGCAAAAAGCCTATGGTGACAGCAATAACGAGAGCTGGAAGGCCTTTGCCGACGAATTGACGGCGCTGCTGGACACCCCAGTCAGCCTCAGCCTGCCTGGCCAGCTTGACTCGCTGCGCCTGGCGGAGGCCGCGCAATGATAAGGCTGCTGATCCTCCTTGCCATCCTCATTGCCGGGCTTATTGCCGGGCCGCTTTTGATGAACAAGACCGGCTATGTGCTGATCGCCCTGGGCGATTACACCATCGAAACCACAGGGGTGGTGCTGGCCACCTTGATTTTGGTGCTGATGGGGCTGATCTGGTGCCTGGACTGGCTGGTGCGGCGCATCGCACGCTCCTTTGGCTCCTCCAAAAGCTGGTTTAGTGACCGTTCCGGCCGCCGCGCTCAGAAGAAAGCCTCCAAGGCCTGGGAGCAGCTGTGGCAGGGCCATTACGGCCAGGCTGGCGCCGCCTTGGCGGCGGCCGTGCCCCATGCGCCGTTGCCGGATTTCCCGCGCCTGGCCGCGGCGTATGCCGAGCACCGCGCTGGCGACAAAGACGAGCGAGACCGCCAGCTAAAAGCCCTGGACCAGCCCCTGGCAGGGCCTGCCATGCTGCTGCATTTAGGGGATGTCGAGGCGGCCCGCAAAGCCTTTGACGAACTGCCCGCCGAGCTCAAAGACGCCAAGAGCGGCAATGCCCTGGCGGCGCGCCTGGCCCTTGCCGAAGGGGACATGGCTGGCCTTTGGGCCAATATCGATGCCCTGTCCGATAGCGACCGCGACAAATACTACCAGCAGGCCTTCCAGGCCCGGCTGCGGGTTGCCAGCCAAGAAGGCAGCGCCAGCTTGTCTCGCCTTGAGCAGGTGCTGGATAAACAAAGCCGCCAGCGCCCCGAAGTGCTGGCCTCCCTGGCCCTGGCCCATGGCGCCTTGGGTGAAAAGGCCAAGGGCCTGGATCTGGTGATGCCCGGCATCAAGAAAGATCCACAGCCCCAGCTGCTGGCCACCCTGCCGGTGCTCACCGATCACGAATCAGCGGCCAGCACCCAGCGCCAGCTGCTTAAATGGCACCATGGCCGTGACCGCGATCCGGCGCTGCTGGCCTGCCTTGGTGGCCTTAGCCAGGTGCAGGGCGACCTGCGTGAAGCCCGCCGTTACCTCGAAGCGGCCCTGCAACTCAAAGACGAAGGGGCCTGGCGCCAGCGCTTGGCCGAAGTGTTGACCAAACAAGGTGATTTCCAAGGTGCGGTGGAACAGTATCGCCGCCTGGTCTAGGCGGGCGGGCTGCCTGGCCGCCGCGCTGCTGGCGGCCGCATCCTTGCCGCTACAGGCGGAGGAGCCGCTGTTGTCTTCCCGCTTTATGGACATCGCCTACCCCAGCCGCGACGCCTTTGTGAAAGACTTGCTGCGCCAGCGGCGCCCGGCGGATCTGGACGCTCCCGGCGCCCGCTACCGCGCGCCTGTGGTGTCGCCGGTGTTGTGGCAAAACAAGGAAGCGGTAGTGCTGACCCAGCAGGCGCTACTGAACGGCCAACCCTATCACCTGGTGGTATTTATTGTCGGCGCCGACAACAAGCCGCTATACCGTGGCCGGCGCTACCACATTGAGTGCCGCCTGGCCGGCCGCTACACTCGCCAGCAAGCCATCGACAGCTGCCGCACCCAGCAGCAGGGCAACTGATTCAGGTTGCATTGAAGCCCATCCGTTAGGCTCATCCCGCCTCTTTTTGCCGACGGTACCGACAATGAAAACTTGGTTGCTGAGCCTGCTGCTGTTACTGGCGGCCTGCCAACCCGACAACGGCCCGTGGTTACACGGCCAACTGCACCTGCCCATGGACGCGAAAATCCCGGCCGATGCCGCCCTGGTGGTGAGCTTGGATACTTTCGAGAGCCCGGACGCCCCCATTCACACCATCGTCAAAGCCCGCCTGGACACCCGCACCTGGCCCCATCCCTATCGGCTGGCCCTGCCCAAGGGCCTGGGCGAAGACCACACCCAATACGTGGTCAAGGCGCAGATCACCAACAAGGACGGGCAGCTTTTATACGTGACTCAGGTGCGCAGCAGTGTCGATCTTCGCCGCCTGGACGAACCGGTAGACGTGCTGCTGGTGCCGGTTGCCGGCCAGCGGGAAGCGCAGGGCCTTTGACAGGCCAAAGCGGCCATACGACGTTTCGCTACTTGAGCTTGGGCGCCAAAGCGGTTTTGATATGATCCCAATCATTTTCACGTAGTACCGCTTATGACCACCCGCCTCCAGGGCCTGGCGCTTTACTGGGACACCCTGCTGTTTACCGCCAACATGGTCGCTCCCATCTTCCTGTTGGTGCTGCTTGGGGCCCTGCTCAAGCGCTGGCGACTGTTGGATGACGCCTTTGTGCAGACCGGCTCGCGGCTGGTGTTCCTGGTGTGTCTGCCGGTGCTGGTGTTTTTGTCTATCAGCCAAACCCATATCCGCCAGGTGCTGGATCTGCGGTTGATGGGGCTGACGGCGGCGGCGGTGCTGCTCACTTTCCTCGGCTGCGCCTTCTGGGCCAGGCTCAAGGGTCTGGCGGGGGGCGACCGGGGCGCCTTTGTGCAAGGGGCCTTTCGGTCCAACTTCGGCATCATTGGCCTGGCCATGGCGGTCAGCCTTTTTGGTGACAGCGGCCTGGCTAGGGCCTCGGTGCTGCTGGCCCTTGGCATTCCCATGTTCAACGTGCTGTCCATTGTGGCGCTGTCCAGCGGCACCGAACAGAACTGGGCCGCCACCCTCAAGAATGTCTGCAAGAATCCGCTGATCATCGCGGTGGTGGTGGCGCTGCCTTTTTCCATTTTGGAAGTGCCGATGCCGTCTATCGTCACCGATGCCGCGGGCTCCCTGGGTAAAATGACCCTGCCGTTGGCGCTGCTGACCATCGGTGCCACCTTGAACCTCAGGGATATGCGTTCAGACTCCAAACTGGCCATTCAGGCCAGTTTGGTCAAGCTGCTGTGGATGCCGGGGATCTTCAGTTTTATTGCCTGGCTGATGGGCTTTGACGGCAAAGACGTGGCGCTGCTGTTTGTGATGCTGGGCTCACCCACCGCCGCCGCAGCCTTTGTAATGGCAAGAGCCATGGGCTCCAATGCCCAGCTCACCGCCAATATCATCCTCGCCTCAACCCTCGGCTCGGTGCTGAGCCTGTCTGGGGGCATTTACGTGATGCGCCTGGTGGGGCTTATCTAAGCTCAAGCCGCCGCGATGTGCCGGTTACGACCGGCCATCAACCCAAAGCCGGTGGCAAACAGGGCGATTGCAGCCAGCAGCGGCGCTACCGCCGTCCAACTGCCAAAGGCTTCCTGCCAGGCGCCAACTGCCAGCGGCCCCAAAGCGGCCAGGGCATACCCCAGGCCCTGGGCCATGCCGGACAGCCTAGCTGCCACCTGGGCATCAGCGCTTCTTAGCACAATCAGCGCCAGGGCCAGCCCAAAACTGGCCCCTTGGCCTATCCCTAATACCACTCCTGCCGGCCACAGCCACTGGGGACCGGCCAGCAACACCAGCATCAGCCCGGCCAGGGTCATCAGCATGGCGACCAGTACCGGCAAGCGTTGGTCACGGCCAAGATGGCTGATGGACGGCGCCAGCAGCGCCGCCGGGGCCTGCACCAGAATCGATACCGAGGTCAGCCAACCGGCGGCCTCCGGGCTCAGGCCGCGGCTTGCCAGCATGCTGGGCAGCCAGGCAAAGACGGTGTAGGCCAGGGACGATTGCAACCCCATAAAGAGGGTGACTTGCCAGGCCAGCGGCGCGTGCCAGAGAGGTTTGGGCCTGTCGCTGCTTGAGGCCAGGCGCTGGTCGCCATAACGCCACAGCAGCAGTGCCACCAGGGCTGGCAGGGCCCAGAACGCCAGCGCCAGGGGCGCCGACCCAAACCGGTGGGCCAGCGGCACCGTGGTGCCGGCTGCGAGGGCTGCGCCCAGGCACAGGGCCATGGTGTAGCAACCGGTCATCAGGCCCGCCTGGCCGGGGTAGTCGCGTTTGACAATGCCGGGTAGCAATACCCCGGCCACGCCAATGCCGCCACCGGCCAGCACCATGCCAGCAAAGAGCGCCGGCGCCGAGCCCAGGCCGCGCAGCAGCGCGCCCATCAGCACCGCCAGCAGTGCCAGGCGGATAGCCCAGCCCAGGCCAAGGCGGCGAGCCAATAGCGGCGCCAGGGGCGCAAAAAGTCCCAGGCAGGCCACCGGCAGGGTGCTTAACCAGCCGGCGGCGGTAGCGGAAAGACCAAGTTGTGGCAGGACGGTACCGAGGCTTGATAACACCGGCCGCAGGTTCAGGGCGACCAGCAGCAGGGCCAACAGCTTAAATAAAGGCGAAGGCGTCACCGAAGAGGTTGTCACTCACAGCTCCGTGGGCAAGGAAGAGATCCCGGGCGACAGCGGCCATTTCAAAGCGGCCAGCAATGTAGATGTCAAAGCCGGACAGATCCGGATTGAACTCTTTTACCTTGTCCAGCACCAGCCCTTGGAGGCCGTCAAAGTCGGCCGGCTTGTGCTCCACCACCGGCCGGTAGGCGAGGTTGGGGTGTTTGGCGGCCAGGGCCAGCATTTCCTGATGCAGGTACAAAGCTGACGGGTCTTTGCCGCCCCAGAACACCTGGATGGCGCGGTCGGGGTTGAGCTTGAGGGCGCGGCGCAAAATGGCCCGTACGTAGGAAAAACCGGTGCCGCCGGCGATGAGGATCAGCGGCCGCTGCGACTCTTCCCGCAGATGGGCGTGGCCGGCAGCCACTTCCAGCTCCACTTCAGCGTGGCTCTGGAAGTATTCCACCACCTGCATCGCCCAGGAGTCGGGGCCAAAGGCGCCCAGGTGCAGCTCCAGCACGTCTTCGCCAGCCATGGAGGCGATGGAGAAGGGGCGCTTGTCTTCTTCGCTCAGCACCACCTTGAGGTACTGCCCCGCCTCGAAGTGCAGCCCTTTTGGGGCCTCGAGGCGAATGTGGTAGACGGTGTCGCTAAAGGGGCGCACGTCCAGCACCCGGCATTTGATTCTTTGCATAACGGCTCTTCAGTTGTCGAGGATGCCAAGCTCATCCCAGATGGCGTCGATACGGGCGACCACGTCCGGGTCTTTGACGATGGGCTTACCCCAGTCGCGGTGCACTTCACCCGGCCACTTGTTGGTGGCATCCAATCCCATTTTCGACCCAAGGCCCGCTTCGGGCGAGGCGAAATCGAGGAAGTCGATGGGGGTGTTTTCGATAAACACGGTATCGCGTTTGGGGTCCATACGGGTGGTAATGGCCCAAATCACGTCTTGCCAGTCCCGGGCGTTGATGTCGTCGTCACAGACAATCACGAACTTGGTGTACATGAACTGGCGCAGGAAGGACCACACCCCCAGCATCACCCGCTTGGCGTGGCCGGGGTAACGCTTTTTCATGGTCACCACCGCCATCCGGTAGCTGCAGCCTTCTGGCGGCAGGTAGAAGTCGACGATCTCGGGGAACTGCTTTTGCAGAATCGGCACGAATACTTCGTTGAGCGCGACTCCCAGCACTGCCGGCTCATCCGGTGGCCGGCCAGTATAAGTGCTATGATAAATCGCGTCTTTACGGCGGGTAATGTGGGTAACGGTAAAGACGGCGTGGCGTTCCTGCTCGTTGTAGTAGCCGGTGTGATCGCCAAAGGGCCCTTCCATGTGGGTTTCGTCCGGGTCGATATAACCTTCCAGGACAATCTCGGCGCTGGCCGGAATTTCCAGGTCGCAGCTAAGGGCTTGTACCACTTCGGTTTTGTTGCCACGGAGCAGGCCGGCAAAGGCGTACTCGGAGAGGCTGTCCGGCACTGGAGTCACGGCACCCAGAATGGTGGCCGGATCGGCGCCAAAGGCCACCACCACCGGGAATTTCTCGCCAGGGTGGGCTTCTTTGAACTCGGCAAAATCCAGGGCGCCGCCGCGGTGGGACAGCCAGCGCATGATCACCTTGTTCTTACTGAGCTTCTGCTGGCGATAAATGCCAAGGTTCTGACGCGATTTATAAGGCCCGCGAGTGACGGTAAGGCCCCAGGTCATCAGCGGCGCCGCATCCTCGGGCCAGCATTTTTGAATGGGGATGGCGTCTAAGTCCACCGCGTCTCCTTCCAACACCACGTCCTGGCAAGGGGCGGATTTGAGCTTTTTCACCGGCATGTTCAGCACCTGCTTGAACACCGGCAGCTTGTCCCACAGCTCCTTAAAGCCCTTGGGTGGCTCGGGCTCCTTGAGGTAGGCCAGCAGTTTGCCCACTTCCCGAAGGGCGCTGACATCTTCCTGGCCCATGCCCAGCGCCACCCGCTTGGGGGTGCCAAAGAGGTTGGCCAGCACCGGCATGTCATAGCCTTTGGGGTTCTCAAACAGCAGAGCCGGGCCACCGGCACGCAGGGTGCGGTCGGCGATCTCGGTCATTTCCAGATCGGGGCTGATGGGGTGTTTGATGCGCTTGAGCTCGCCCATTTTCTCGAGCTGCTCGATAAAGTCGCGAAGATCCCGGTATTTCATTGGCACGGCTGGGCTGATGGAAGTGGCGCCATTATGCCGCGCCTGGGGCCTTAAAACAAAACCCCCGCCGAGTGGCGGGGGCTTTTGGACTTAGCTCTTGGTGCGTTTCATCGCTTCGAAGAACTCGTCGTTGGTTTTGGTCATCGACAGCTTGTCGATGAGGAACTCCATGGCGGAGATCTCGTCCATAGGATGGAGGATCTTGCGCAATATCCACATCTTCTGCAGCTCGTCATCACGGCACAGCAGCTCTTCACGGCGAGTACCGGAACGGTTGAAGTCGATGGCAGGGAACACCCGTTTCTCGGCAATCTTACGGGATAGGTGCAGTTCCATGTTACCGGTACCCTTGAACTCTTCGTAGATAACCTCGTCCATTTTGGAGCCGGTATCAATCAGGGCGGTGGCGATGATGGTCAGGCTGCCGCCTTCCTCAACATTACGGGCCGCACCGAAGAAGCGCTTGGGTTTGTGCAGGGCGTTGGCGTCCACACCACCGGTCAGTACCTTGCCGGAGCTGGGTACTACGGTGTTGTAGGCACGGGCCAGACGGGTGATGGAGTCGAGCAGGATCACCACGTCTTTTTTGTGTTCAACCAGGCGCTTGGCCTTCTCGATAACCATCTCGGCAACCTGCACGTGGCGGCTGGCTGGCTCGTCGAAGGTAGAGGCTACCACTTCGCCTTTGACCAGGCGCTGCATCTCGGTCACTTCCTCCGGGCGCTCGTCGATGAGCAGCACGATAAGGGTGGCTTCCGGATGGTTGTAGGTGATGCTCTGGGCAATGTTCTGCAACAGGATGGTTTTACCGGCCTTGGGCGGCGCCACAATCAGGCCGCGCTGGCCTTTACCAATAGGCGAGGCCAAGTCCAGTACCCGCGCCGTGATGTCTTCGGTAGAACCGTTACCACGCTCCATGCGCATGCGGCTGTTGGCATGCAGTGGCGTGAGGTTTTCGAAGAGGATCTTGTTGCGGGAGTTTTCGGGGCGGTCGAAGTTGACGTCGTTGACTTTCAGAAGGGCAAAATAGCGTTCCCCTTCCTTCGGTGGCCGAATCTTACCGGAAATGGTATCGCCGGTGCGCAGATTGAAACGGCGGATCTGGCTGGGCGAGACATAAATATCGTCGGGGCCGGCCAAGTAGGAGGAATCGGCGCTACGCAGGAAACCAAAACCGTCCTGCAGGATCTCCAGTACGCCGTCACCGAAAATGTCTTCGCCGGATTTCGCGTGGGCTTTGAGGATCGCAAAGATAATATCTTGTTTGCGGGCCCGCGCCATGTTTTCCAGGTTCATCTGGTCGGCCAGGGCAACCAGTTCCGAGACTGGTGTATTCTTTAACTCGGTAAGATTCATAGTGGTGGGTTGTCTAAAACGTTTGGTATCAACGGGAAAATTCCACGCCCCGGCGTGAACACAGGAAGGGCATGAAGGGAAGCAATACGGGGTTAAGTTAGCAGCGAACGTTTGCCGCGTCTAGAAGTAAAGGCGTAAATATAAACAGGGCGCTATTGAGCGCCCTGTTTATTTAAGATCAGATGTTGCTGTCGAGGAACTCTTTGAGTTGAGTCTTGGACAGAGCACCGACCTTGGTAGCGGCCAGTTGGCCGTTTTTGAACAGCAGCAGGGTAGGAATGCCGCGGATGCCGAATTTCGGCGGGGTATCGCTGTTCTGATCAATATTGATCTTGGCGATGGTCAGGCGACCAGCATATTCTTCTGCTACGTCATCCAAAACCGGGGCGATCATTTTACAAGGACCGCACCACTCAGCCCAGAAGTCGACCAGGACAGGACCCTGAGCCTGCAGAACGTCGGCATCGAAGCTGTCGTCACTTACGTGAACAATTTTATCGCTCATGGCTTTCTCCAATAATGTGCGCGATCCGGGGCAAACAACTTGGCCTCGGCGCTGGACGGACCTATTTCAAAGGAATCTGTTCCTCATTGCAAGCCGAAGCTGATATGCTTGGAACCCTATGACAAAGACGCATTTAACCGAAACCAAGTTCAGCGAACTTGGCCTGGCAGAACCCGTAATTAAGGCCCTTTCAGACAAGGGTTTTCACAATTGTACGCCTATCCAGGCGCTTTCCCTGCCCGTCGCACTGCGGGGAAAAGACGTTGCGGGTCAAGCACAAACCGGCACTGGCAAGACCATTGCCTTCCTCGCCGCCACCTTCCACCATTTGTTAAATAATCCCGCATCTGCTGATCGAAAAGTGCAGCAACCTCGTGCCATTATCATGGCGCCGACCCGCGAACTGGCGATTCAGATCCATAAAGATGCCATCGAAATGGCCCGAGAATCGAAATTAACGATGGGGTTAATCTATGGTGGCGAGGGCTACGACAGCCAGCGCAAGCAGCTCGAAGACGGTATCGACATCCTGATCGGTACCACCGGCCGCATCATCGATTACTTCAAGCAGGGCGTGTTCGACCTCAAGGCCATCCAAGTGGTCGTGCTGGACGAAGCCGACCGCATGTTTGACCTTGGCTTTATCAAGGACATCCGCTATCTGTTCCGGCGTATGCCCGAGCCGACCCAGCGCCTAAACCTGCTGTTCTCCGCCACCCTCTCCTTTAAGGTGCAGGAGCTGGCCTACGAGCACATGGACAACCCCGAGCACGTGGAAGTGGAGCCGGCCCAGAAGACCGGCGCCCGCATCAGCGAAGAGTTGCTGTACCCTTCCAAGGAAGACAAGTACAAGCTGCTGCTCACCTTGATAGAAGAAGACTGGCCCGAGCGCGCCATCGTTTTCGCCAACACCAAGATTGTCTGTGAACGGGTTTGGGGCCACCTGGCGGCCGATGGTCACCGCGTTGGCCTGTTGACCGGCGATGTACCGCAGAAAAAGCGGGTCAAAATCCTCGAAGAGTTCACCGAGGGCAAGCTCGACTTCCTGGTAGCCACCGACGTGGCGGCCCGGGGCCTGCACATTCCGGCGGTGACCCACGTTTATAACTTCGATTTGCCTGACGACTGCGAAGACTACGTGCACCGCATCGGCCGTACCGGCCGCGCCGGCGCCTCCGGCCACGCCGTGAGCCTGGCCTGCGAGGAGTACGTCTTTAACCTGCCAGCCATCGAAGAGTACATCGGCCATGAGATCCCGGTGACCCAGTACCGCTCCGACGCGCTACTGACCGATCTCAAACCGCCGCTTCGTCTGCATCGCGCTGGCCGCGACCGGCCTGGAAACCGCAGTGGCGGTGGTAATGGCCGAGGACGTGGCCGCAGCAATGGTCCTCGCCGAAGCAGCAACGCTTCCCACTGAGGCCAAGGTGCGCGAAACCAGCCCGCTGTATGCGGCCATCGATCTCGGCTCAAACAGCTTCCACATGCTGGTGGTGCGCGCCATGCATGGCCAGGTACAGACCCTGGCCAAGATCAAACGCAAGGTCCGCCTAGCGGCGGGCCTTGACGATCAATACCAGTTGTCCGTTGACGCCATGGAACGAGGCTGGGACTGCCTGTCTCTGTTCGCCGAACGCCTCGGCGGTATTCCCCCCGACCAAATAAAAGTGGTGGCCACCGCGACCCTGCGGTTTGCCAAGAATACCGATGTATTCCTGGCCAAGGGCCAGCAGATCCTCGGCTGCCCCATCGATGTGATCAGCGGCGAAGACGAAGCGGCGCTTATCTATCAAGGGGTTGCCCACACCAGCGGCCAAACTGGCCGGCGCCTGGTGGTGGATATCGGCGGCGCCTCTACCGAACTGGTGATCGGCACCGATTTCACCGCCGAGCGCTTGGAAAGCCTGGAAATGGGCTGCGTTACCTTCCAGCAGAAGTTTTTCCCGGAAGGGATGCTGGGCCAGGCGCAGTTCGATGCTGCCATCCAAGCCGCCAAAGCGCGCCTGGCGCCCTTTAAGGACGACTACATCCAGCGTGGCTGGCAGCATTGCGTCGGGGCCTCCGGCTCGGTTCAGGCGGTGCAGGAAGTGCAGATAGCCCGGGGTGAAGACCAAACCGTGACGCTGGCGCGCCTCAAGCAAACCCTGGCCGATACCATTGCCTGTGGCCGCCTCGAGCAGTTGTCCATGCCCGGGCTCAGCGACGAGCGCAAACCGGTGTTTGCCGCTGGCCTTGCCATACTGCTGGCCATCTTCGAGACCCTGGCGGTGAGCGACATGGAGGCCTCCGGCGGCGCCCTGCGCGAAGGGGTGCTTTACGGGCTCATCCCCAATGGCGAGGTGGATGTCAGGGCGCGCACCCTGGCTGCCATCAGCTCCCGTTTTTCCCTAGATGACGCCCATGGACGCCAAGTGGCAGATCTGGCCATGCAACTGGGTGCCAGCAGCCTGGACGAGCAGCAGATGGCACTGGTGGTGGCTGCGGCCAGGCTTCATGAACTGGGCCTGGCCGTGGGTTTCAAACAAGCCTGCGAGCACAGCCGTTATCTGATTTGCCACCTCGACCTGCCTGGCTTTTGCGAGCAGGACCGGGAAACCCTGGCCGCTTGGCTTAGCCAGCAACAAGGCCCAATAGCCGCCGCCTCCTTGCCGCTGATGGTACTGCGGTTGGCAATCCTTCTTTGTGCCCACCGTGGGCCGTTGCCTGACGCTATGGCCTTGGCGGTCAACCAGCATCACCTGCATTTGCTCCTGCCCGATGGCTGGCTGGCCGGCAAACCCCTCCTTAGCCAGCTCCTTGGTGAAGAAGTCTCAAACTTTCAAGCGGTTAACTGGACGCTGGATTACGCCTAAGCACACTTTGCTATAACAAAGTCATGACGTTGCCAAGAAAAGGGCTGCACATGAAAAGTGCCAAGGCGTTTGCACAGTGGCTTGCCGGTCGGGTCGGCCATGCTCCACAAGGGGTCTATCTGACTCGAGACGATATCCAGCAGCTCACCGGACGGCAGCGTTTCACCATGGATTACATCACCGACGTGCATTTTGAACTGGCCGCCGCCGGTTGGGGGCTGGTCAGCGATGTGCACCGAGAGAAGTTCTTTATGGTGCGGCTGCCAAGGGAGCATTGGCTGGAATACGGCGACCGCTACAACGGCCAGGCGGCGCAAGCCGAGGCTGACAACGTGCGGCGATTGAAAGGTTAAAGGGCCGGCATTGCCGGCCCTTTGGCTTAGTCTTCCTCTTCCTGATCCCCTTCCAGGCGCAGTTCCAACGGCGATGAGCCGCTGTTGCTGCTGGGGCTACCCAACTCGTTTTTGGCCAGTTTGACCTTCAGGCGCAGGTCGTTGACCGAGTCGGCATTACGAAGGGCTTGGTCAAGGTCAATCTTGCCGGCTATATGCAGGTCGAACAGGGCCTTGTCGAAGGTCTGCATACCGAGGTTTTCCGATTTCTGCATGATCTCCTTGATGGCGTGCACGTCACCGCGTTTGACCATGTCCTGCACGGTCGAGGTGCCCAGCAGCACTTCGACGGCGGCGCAGCGTTTGCCGTCCACGGTCGGTACCAGCCGTTGGGACACAAAGCAGCGCAGGTTCAAAGACAAATCCAGCAGCAGCTGCGGGCGCCGCTCTTCCGGGAAGAAGTTGATGATCCGGTCCAGGGCCTGGTTAGCGTTGTTGGCGTGCAGGGTAGAGATACAGAGGTGGCCGGTTTCGGCGAAGGCAATGGCGTGCTCCATGGTTTCGCGGTCACGAATCTCGCCGATAAGGATAACGTCAGGCGCCTGGCGCAGGGTGTTGATAAGGGCGCTGTGGAAGCTGCGGGTGTCGGTGCCCACTTCCCGTTGGTTGATGATGCTTTTCTTGTGCTTATGCACAAACTCCACCGGATCTTCGATGGTTATGATATGGCCACTGGCATTGGTGTTGCGGTAGTCGATAAGGGCCGCCAGGGAGGTGGATTTACCCGAGCCGGTGGCGCCCACGAACAGCACCAGGCCACGCTTGGCCATGATCACCTCTTTTAGCACCGGGGGCAGGCCAAGGGATTCGATATCGGGAATGTCGTTGCGGATATAGCGGGCAACGATGCTGACTTCGTTGCGCTGCTTGAAGATATTGACCCGAAAGCGCCCCACGCCAGGAAGAGACCTGGCCAAGTTCATCTCCAGCTCTTTCTTGAATTTCTCCTGCTGCTCCGTGTCCATGATGGCCATGGCCACCTCTTCGATTTCCCCCGGTTGCAGCGCTTCTTTGGTCAACATTTTCAGCTGACCGTGGAACTTGGCGCAGGGTGGCGCCCCGGTGGAGAGGTAAAGGTCGGAGCCTTCGTTACGGGCCAGCACAGTGAGGAACTGATCGATATCTATCATATTGTTTTTACTTTTAAAGTTGTGTTCTTGTGGTGGCTTTGAAGGGGTATTGCCAAGCCCCTGGGCAAGCATCCGGGCCGGGCACCTCAAAACGGTCACTAAAAGGTAGCACGGCAACAGGGCGTTTACTGCCCAAGGGTGCAGCGCAAAGCGTCGTTTTCCTTTATTTAAAAAACGGCAAAGAGCGGTAAATGATCAAATGCAAATTGGCCAATAAGGGGTCGGATCTGAACGGATGACAAAGAATCAATAACGAATGGTGTCTGCCTAGTTTTTGGCAAGGTTTCTTCAATTGAAAATGTCACCAAAGAAGATTATTTAGGAGGATTGGCCGTCGGGCAGCTTCCACGGCGGAAAAAGTAATAGCCAAAGTCCCCTTTCATTACCATGCTGTCGGCACCTTGCATGATCAGGTGGTAATTTCCCAACCGGGTATCTTCGACTTGCAGAAAGCTCTGCTGTTGGTTGAAATCACTCAGTATTGTTATTGCACTGTTAGTCACGTTCAGTTGGGTTTCACCAAAGGACCATAAACTGGGTTGGCTTACGTCTTTAGTGCCGGTCATGGAAAGGGACGTCGCAAAGTTACACCATTGGCCAATAATGGGGCGAAATTCCTGGGTTCGTGTAACCTTGGTGCGGGTGCCGGAAGGCAGCTTACTTTTTTGATAAATACGTTGTACGCCCGATGTGCAGGGGGTATCACGATACTCGGTCCGGCCGTCGGCCGTCTGGCATTGATACACCCCAGCCTGCACCAAGCCAGTGCAAAAACACAGGGTGACAAAAAGCCAGAGTCGGGGCATGCTGTTTCTCTAAATTAAGCAGTAACATCCCAAAGACTAACATCCGTTTCTTAAATAACAAGAGCTTAATAAATAGGCAAAGGAATAGAGGGGAGTCACTACAATGCTATTTACCAAGTCAAGGGCCAGGGGGGAAACTTGCGCCTCGACCACTGCCAGACAACTTCAAGCACAATAGGTGGTTGATGAACTTTGAATTTTCCGCTTTTGTGAAAGCGAAGCGGCGAACCCTGGGTCTTTCACAGGAAGAATTTGCCCACCACCTGTCCTGCCGCCGCGAAGCCTTTGCCAGGCTGGATGCCGTGACCATCAGTCGCTGGGAGCGGGGGGTAACAACTCCTTCTTTATATCGCCAGGCCCAAATCATCGCCGCAGTGGGGGACGACCCACTGAAGACGCTGTGTGACAGCGATGACCAGGAAGCCAAAGAACTGGCCGACGCCTTCTTGTTGCGCGAGCCCTGGACGCGGCTGCGTGCCTTCTTCTATCGCTATCGTGTGGCCGACCATCTGAAGGTCGGTGTCGATATGAGCGAGGACGATCCCGAAGAGTTCGAACGTTTTCAGTCTTGGATAGGCTCTTGTGACAAGAGCGATATCATGATCCAGGCCTGCCTGCGGCTGAATCGAGAAGGGCAGATCTCGCATCAGCTGATCCGTCACCACGACCTGCTGCTGGCTCATATGGTGATGGTGCCGATCAAGAAATCGGCCCGTGATGCCATTGCCACCAATGCGTCCGATTACTTCAAGAATCTCACCGCTTCGCAGCAGCCTGACGCCAATGCACCTTGCTACCTGCTGGTTACCCATGCCGGCGGCCTGTGTGACAGCCAACTGGAGCGTTGCCTTCGCAAGCTGATGAACTGCATCACCCACAGCAGCCATATTCACGGCGTGATCTGGCGCGGCTCCCGTGGCGACGCCGACGCCCTGTGTAACGTGCTGGGTGTGGAATTTATCGGTCGCAGCGACGAAACCGGCCACTACTACCTGCTTGAGCGTGAGCGCCTGGCCAGCCAATTGGCAGCCGCCCTGCTGGGCAAGGCTGACGACAACTAACCAAACGCTCGTAAAAAGCCCCGCAGATGCGGGGCTTTTTTATGGAAGTGCCTCAGGGCTTTTGGTAAAGACCGTAGTCCGGGCCTTTGTAGAGCGGCGCGGGGGTCACACCGGGCTCACAACCGGCTTTTAGCTCCTTGGCCGACACCAGGTACCAGATGCCGCCATGGCGCTCGCCAAGGTTGTCCTCAGGCTTCATCTCGAAGCACTGCTCCATGTTCTCCTTCGGCCCTAGCACGTAATACTGCGGGCCACGCTGCACCCAATCACGGGCGCTGGCACGCTGCTCGTCCATGGGGCCGTGGAAACCGAACTGGGTGACAGGGCGGTCGGCAAAGAGCGCGAACTGCTCTTTGTAATCCAGTAGCGCCAGTTGGCCGTCGGGGCCGATACGCTTGGCCACTTCCACCATGATGTCCCTAGGGGTGCGGATACTATCCAGGGCCGGGCCGCCTATGAAGCCGTAACCGGCCCAGAATGCTGCCAGGGTCCAACCCCAGCGGTGCATGGGGGATTGGCGGCGGGTCAGCAGCAAGGCCAGGGCCATGGCAATACCGGTGCCGAGCAGGAACACCCTGCCGTGCGTGCCCAGTTGCTCCAGCACCTTATGGAGGAAGGCCGCCACGATGAGGATAAGAGACAACAGCCAGGCAAAAGCCATCCACAACCGCTTTGGCCACACCCGGCTCAGCAGCTGCTCCAGGTAAGGCGCGATGGCCAGGGTCAGCCATGGCACCGCCGGCGTGATATACACCCCGCGCTTACCGGGGCTGATGGAGAAGAACAGTACGGTAGCCAGCACCATCACCAGCGGCAACAGAATCTCCGGCTTGACCTTGTCGCGCCACCAGGTTTTGACCAGGAACGGCGCCAACACCGACAGCGGCAGCCAGAACACCGGTGCCACCTCCACTACGTAATACCAGAACGGCTTTTTATGGCCCAGGGAGTGGACGTAGCGATTGGCGGTCTGGTTAAAGAGGATGTTGTCGCGATAGGCCATCGCTTCGGGGTTACTGCTATGGGCGGCGTACCACAGCATAGGTAGACCCCAGGTAGCGATGGCGGCTATCAGCACCAGCGGCCCCAGCCAGGCCTTTTTGGCCATTTTCTGGCGCAAATCGCTGCGCCAAATCAGCGGCAGCAGCAGGAACAGGGCGATAACCCCCACCCCTTTGGTGATCACCCCAAAGCCGGCGGCGGCAAAGCCGAGGAAGTACCATCCCCAGGCCGGGCCCAGCAGCAGGTGGCGGGCAATACCGTAACCGCCAAGGGTGACCCAGAACACCAGCAGCATATCTATCTGCGCCGTCCGCGATTGCAGGCTGAACTGGATAGTGAAGGCCAGCAGCCACAGGCACCAGGTAGCGACTCTGGGGCCATGGAGGCGTTTGGCCAAGTCCACGGTCAGCCAGGCGGTGCCTATACCGGCCAGGGCCGAGGGCAGCAAAAAGGCAATTTTCATGGGGACCTTCAGCCACAACAGTACGGCAATGGCCCACATGAAGATGGGGGGTTTATCGGGATAAAGCTCGCCCACCCGGTGCGGGATCAACCACTGGCCGGTGTTGACCATTTCCTGGGCGATAAGGGCAAAGCGGGGTTCATCGGCAGGCCAGGGCCAGCGCAGGCCGATACCGGCCAACACCACCACCAGCAACAATAGCCATCCGAGGCGATATTCAGTTTCTGGCTTCATGTTTTTTGATCAGCTGCAGGTTGCGAAGGTAAATGATGAAGCCAGCGCTCTGGCCGAGGATAAACACAGGGTCTTTGCGGTAAATGGCGTACACCAGCAACAAACTGGAACCACCGATAGACAGGTACCAAAAAGCGGTCGGCACTATGCTCTGCTTGGCTTTTTCACTCACCAGCCATTGCACCAGAAAGCGGGCCGAGAACAGCAGCTGGCCGGCAAATCCCAGCAGCAGCCACCAATCAATGGTCATTGCAGCTCCTCCTGCAACAAGGGCTTTTTGGCTCGCTTTTGCAGCCAGCGCACTCCGGCCATGTCCACCAGGCCCACCCAGAGCCGGTTGTGCAGACCGTATTTAGAGGTGCCGGCCACCCGGGCCCTGTGGTTAACCGGTACGCTCAGCACCTTGGCGCCGGTGCGCACACAAAGAGCGGGCAGAAAGCGATGCATGTGGTCGAAATAAGGCAGGGTCAGGAACAGTTCGCGGTTAAGGAGCTTAAGGCCACAACCGGTATCCACCACACCATCGCTCAATAAGCGGCGGCGCACGCCGTTGGCAATCTTAGACGACATTCTTTTGAGCCAGCTGTCGTTGCGGCGGGTACGGATCCCGCAGACGCACACATCACCACCGGCCTGGCGGGCTTGGTTTAGCAAGTTGGGGATATCGGCAGGGTCGTTCTGGCCGTCGCCGTCGATGGTGGCCACAAACCGGCCCTTGGCTTTGCGGCCGCCCAGCCAGACGGCGGTGCTTTGGCCGGACGACTGCCCCAGGCGCAGGGCTCGTAACCAGGGGTAGCTTTCTTTCAGCTCACACAGCAGGTTCCAGCTGTTGTCGGTAGAGCCGTCGTCAATGACCACGACTTCAAATTGCTCGCTTTCGAGGGCTTGGCCCACTTCTTTCAGCAGAATGGGTAGGTTTTCGGCCTCGTTCTTGGCCGGAATAATAACGGAAACGTCCATCGCCCCTCGCAGTATTGAAACTGACTATTTATCAATAGCTTAAATTTGCAGTCTGGCCAGTCAGACTTAACAAAAAATTAAGGGCGAAAAAAAAGCCGGTGATGACCGGCTTTTGACATTTTTGTGAATTTACTGTGCTTCTTTGAGCCATTTCGCCGCTTGTTTGGCGAAGTACGTGAGAATGCCATCGGCGCCGGCTCGCTTGAAGCAGAGCAGGGACTCCATGATGGTTTCTTTTTCGGCCAGCCAACCGTTCTGCACGGCGGCCATGATCATGGCGTACTCGCCGGACACCTGATAGGCAAAGGTGGGTACCCGGAACTCGTCTTTGACGCGGCGCACCACATCCAGGTAGGGCATGCCGGGTTTGACCATCACCATGTCGGCTCCTTCGGCGAGGTCCAGGGCGATTTCATGGAGGGCTTCGTCGCTGTTGGCCGGATCCTGCTGATAGGTCTTCTTGTTGCCGCCCTTGAGGTTGCCGGCAGAGCCGATAGCGTCGCGGAACGGGCCATAGTAGGCCGAGGCATACTTGGCGGAATAGGCCATGATGCTGGTGTTCACATGGCCCGCTTCTTCCAGCGCCTGGCGCATGGCGCCGATGCGGCCATCCATCATGTCGGACGGGGAAATGATGTCGGCGCCGGCTTCCACATGGCAAAGCACCTGCTTGATCAGGATGTCGATGGTGATGTCGTTAAGCACATAACCATCATCGTCGATGATGCCGTCCTGGCCGTGGGTGGTGTAAGGGTCCAGGGCTACGTCGGTCATCACCCCCATTTGTGGGAAGGCGGCTTTGACGGCGCGAATGGCGCGGGGAATGAGGCCTTGTGGGTTATAAGCCTCTTCGGCCAGCAACGACTTGGCCGCCGGGTTGGTGACCGGGAACAGGTCGATAACCGGTACCCCCAGTTCCACCAGCTCGGCCACTTCCTTGAGTAGCTCGTCGATGGTCAGGCGCTCCACGCCGGGCATGGAGGGCACCGCCTCGCGCTTGCCTTCCCCTTCCATAATGAACACCGGCAAAATCAAATCGTCGCTGCGCAGGTGGTTCTCGGCCATCAGCCGGCGGGTGAAGTCGTGTTTGCGCATGCGGCGCAGGCGGGTGTTGGGGTAAGGCGCGCGGTTCATCATTCTCGATACTCCTGAATAAGGCACCTGCTACCCGGCAAACCCGAACAGGCGCTGGCTGTTGGCCAAGGTCATGGCGGCCAGCGTTTGTGGGTCTTGTCGGCGGCACGCAGCAATGGTGCGGACAATGTGGGGCAAATACTGTGGCTCGTTGCGGCGGCTTTTGAGCTTGAGATCCCGGGGGATGAGATAGGGGGCGTCGGTTTCCACCAACAGCCTGTCGTCGGGGATCATCTGCACCAACTCGCGCAGGTGCTGGCCGCGCCGCTCGTCGCAGATCCAGCCGGTAATGCCGATATAAAGGTCCAGCTCCAGCCAGCGCTTTAGGGTGGCCTCATCGCCGGTAAAGCAATGGGCCACGGCGCCGGGCAGGCGGTCACGGAACTGGCGCAAAATGGCGTGCTGGCGCTCGGCGGCCTCTCGCTCGTGAAGCAGCACCGGCATGGCAAGCTCGCCGGCCAGCTCAAGCTGAGCGGCAAACACCTGCTCCTGCACCGCCCTTGGGCTTAAATCGCGGAAAAAATCCAGGCCGCATTCCCCTATGGCCAGCACCTCTGGGCGCCGGGCTAATTGGCGCAGGCGGGCAATAAAGTCGGCAGGAGCTTCGTCGGCATAATGGGGGTGGACACCAGCGGTGGCAAAGGCCCTTTGCGAAGAGGCCGCATAATCTGCGGCCTGGGTACTTTGCTCGACCGTGGTGCCGGTCAAAATCAGGTAGTTGACCCCTTGGGCCGCGGCATCGGCCACCACTTGCTGCCGGTCGCTGTCAAAGGCGCTGTCGGTAAGGTTAATGGCGATGTCGCAGAGGGTCATTTGCTACGTACTACCCGGATGGTGCGGCCGCCTTCCTTGCTGAGATAAACGGCGCCGAACACACCTTTTTTCAGCTCGACTTTGTCGTCGGCCTTGATGCCGGAATAGCTGCTGTCGGTTTGTTTCCAGATTTGGCCGTTATCCAGTACCACTACCAGCTTGCCGTAGGGGCCTTTGTTAACCTGGGTAACGATGGCGTTGATGCTCTGCAGGGCATCCTGATTTTGCACCTTTTCCTCAATACCGAAGCTGGCCACCGGGTCCTGGGTTTTGGCTATCACAGTAGAGCGGCCCACGGCTTGCTCGGTGGCGGCCATATCGGGGTTCGCCTTAACCTGTTTGGCCAGGGCGTCAAAGCAAGCCAGCCGCAACTCGTTGTCGCTCAGTTGGGTACACTGGGCCAGTTTGTCCTGGATTGAGGCATTGGCACCAAAGGCCAGGGCCAACAGGGGCAGGTAACGCAGTTTCATTCAGAATCCTCTTCTTCGTCTGGCGCTCGGCGGCGCTTGACCAGCTTGGCCATCACCAGCCCGGACTCGAACAGCAGCCACATGGGCACGGCCAGCAGGGTTTGGGAAATCACATCCGGTGGCGTAAGCAGCATCCCCAGGGTAAAGGCCGTTACGATGATATAAGGGCGCTTTTTGGCGAGGCTCTGTACGTCGGTCGCGCCAGTGTAACAGAGCAGCACCACGGCGATGGGTATCTCAAAGGCCACACCGAATGCAAAAAACAGTTTCAGAACGAAGTCCAAATAACTGGAGATATCGGTGGCGATGGTCACCCCTTCTGGGGCAACCGAGGTGAAAAAGGCAAAAATAACCGGGAAAACAACGTAGTAGGCAAAGGCAATGCCGGCGTAAAACAGCAGGCTGCTCATCGCCAGCAAGGGCGCTACCAACCGCCGTTCATGCTTATAAAGCCCCGGCGCCACAAAGGCCCAGATTTGGTAAAGCACCGCTGGCATGGCCACAAAAAACGACAGCACCATAGCCAGTTTGAACGGCGCAAAGAAGGGGGAGGCCACGTCGGTGGCGATCATCGAGCTGCCGGCGGGCAGCTTGCTGATCAATGGCAAGGCCAGGTGGTGATAAAGGTCTTTGGCAAAGTAGGCCATCACCACCAGTGCCAGACCCACTGCGATCAGGGCGCGCAGGATACGGGTGCGCAGCTCCAGAAGGTGCGCAAGTAACGGCATATCACTCATGGGTCCTTGGGATCCTTGGCGTCTTTGGCCTCGGGGGCATCCTGATAAGGCCTTTGCATTTCCTTGGCGCTGCGTTTCATGTCATCGACGGTGTCGGCCAGCTCTTTGGGCAAGTCCTTGCCCATCTGCTCGGCTTTTTTCATGCTCTCGTTGAGCTCGTGGGCTTCCAGCTCGCGCTCCAGTTCGCTACGCACTTGGTTAGCCATGCCCTTGACGGTGCGAACCCAGCGCCCCAGGGTGCGGGCCGCGCTGGGCAGGCGTTCTGGCCCCAGCACCACCAGGGCGATGATGCCAACCAGAACCAGCTCCCAGAAGCCAATGTCGAACATCAGACCTTATCCTTGTCAGACTTGGCCTTTTCCTCCTGTTTTTCTTCCTTGAACTGGGCGTCAGGTTTGTCTTCCAGTTTCTTTTCTTCCTCGTCGTCCTTCATGGCTTTTTTAAAGCCTTTGAACGCCGAGCCGAGATCGGAGCCGATATTGCGCAGTTTTTTAGTGCCGAACAGCAGCACGACGATGGCGCATACGATAAGCAATTGCCAGATACTGATATTACCCATGGAAGATCCCTACAACGTGGTTACACGATTCTAAGTAGCGCCTACTTACGCAGCGCCTTTATCCAGGTTGCCGCCGAGGCTAAAGCCAGAGCTGCTGGCACCCATACGTTCACTTTGCCATAAAGTATGGCGCCGCACACCAGCAGGGTAGCGGCAAGAATGCGCAAACTTTGTTTCTGTAATTGTTGCTGGTGCAGTTGGTGGTGGTGTTGCTCCCGCTGGGACTGGCGCTGTTGCCAGTCTCGGGCCAGACGCAGGTTGTCATACAACAGGTCCGGCAGCTCCGGCAGCTTCTCGCCCCAGAACGGCAGATTGGACTTGATATGGCGCAGCATGGCCTTGGGGCCCATCTGATCTTTGAGCCAATCCTCTAAAAACGGTTTGGCGGTTTTCCACAGATCCAGCTGCGGGTAAAGCTGGCGGCCCAGGCCCTCGATATAGAGCAGGGTCTTTTGCAGTAGCACCAGCTGTGGCTGCACTTCCATATTAAAGCGCCGGGCGGTGTTAAAGAGATTCACCAGCACCTGGCCAAAGGAAATTTCTGCCAGGGGCTTTTCAAAGATGGGCTCGCAGACGGTGCGAATGGCCACTTCGAATTCATCAACGCTGGTGTCAAAAGGCACCCAGCCCGAATCCACATGCAGCTCGGCCACCTTGCGATAATCGCGGTTAAAGAAAGCCACGAAGTTCTCGGCCAGGTAGCGTTTGTCTTCCTTGGCCAGGGTGCCGACGATGCCGCAGTCGATGCCGATGTACTTGGGGTTCTCGGGATTTTCATAGGCCACGAAGATGTTGCCTGGGTGCATGTCGGCATGGAAGAACGAGTCGCGAAACACCTGGGTGAAGAACACTTCCACGCCCTTCTCTGCCAGGCGCTCGAGGTTGGTGCCGTTGGCCTTGAGGGTCTCGACATCGGCCACCGGAATGCCGTAGATGCGCTCCATCACCAACAGCCGCTTGCGGCACAAATCCGGGTAAACCTCCGGCACATAGAGAGAATCCGAGCCTTCAAAGTTGCGGCGCAGCTGGATGGCGTTGGCCGCTTCGCGCAACAAATCCAACTCGTCAAAGAGGGTCTTTTGGTATTCGCGCACCACTTCCTTGGGCTTGAGGCGGCGCCCGTCTGGCATCACCTTGGCGGCGATGGCGGCGAAGGTACTCATCAGCTCCACATCGGCGCTCATTACCTTGGCGATGCCGGGGCGGATCACCTTAAGCACCACTTCCACTTCGCTGTCCTTGAGGCGGGCGGTGTGCACCTGGGCGATAGACGCTGAGGCTAGGGGCTTTTCGTCAAAGTCGCTGAACCACTGCTCCAGGGGGCCGCCAAGGCTGCGCTCAATACTGGCGCGGGCCGCCTTGCCGTCAAAGGGCGGCACCTTGTCCTGCAGCTTGGTGAGCTCTTGGGCGATGTCGTCGGGCATCAGGTCGCGGCGGGTTGAGAGCATTTGCCCGAACTTGATGTACACCGGGCCCAGGCTTTCCAGGGCCAGGCGTAAGCGCTCGGCGCGGGGCTTTTGCTTGTGGCGGTTGGGGATCCAAAACAGCGACAGCCGCCAAAGGCGCATGTACCAAGGCCAGAACCGGGTTGGGATAAGGTCGTCAAGGCCATGGTTTAAAAAGGTTTTTAAGACTTTATAGAGTCGCAGGCTGCTCATCGGTGCTCCAGCGCCGCAAGGCGCCTCTCCAGGCGGGCCAGGGCGCTTTTCAGGTCGTCTACATCATCAAAGAACTGGCGCTGCTCGAGGGCATTGGGGGTTAGCCGGGACTCTTCGGTGAGCTGCTCGGCGCCCCACTGTGCAAAGCGGCCGGCACTGCCTGCCAGGCGCCGGCTGAGGCGTGCGGTAGCGCTAAACAGCAGGTGCGCCGGCACATCGCCCAGGTATTTGGCCAGTTCCCCTTCCCAGTCGATGTCGAGCTTGGCAAAGAGTTCCGAGAACTGTTTGAGCAGCATCGGGTCGCCGGTCAGCTCCAGGCGCCCTTCCTTGATGGCGCGGGGCAGGTTGGCGCTGTCCTTGAGCTCTTTGATGGCGGCCACCGGCAGGGCCACCTTGGCGTCGGGGGCGGCCAGATCGCCGGTCACCAGCAGGCCGTCGTCCAGCACCACAAAACCGAGGCCAAGGTTGATGTCGGTCAGTTGCACCAGCACCGTTTTGCCGCTCAGGCGCCCCAAGCGGCGGCCGCTGGAATCATCCAGTGCCAGCAAACGGTTGGCACCGGTTTGAGCTAGGGCCTGGATAAGCTGCTTGAACGGCATCTTAGAACTTGAAGCCTCGGTGCAGGGCGACGATGCCGCCGGTGAGGTTGTGGTATTCCACTTCGTCAAATCCGGCGTCTTTCATCATGGCCTTGAGGGTTTCTTGGTCCGGGTGCATGCGGATGCTCTCGGCCAGGTATTGGTAAGACTCGCTGTCACCAGCCACCAGTTTGCCCATGGCTGGCAGTACCTTGAACGAGTAGATGTCGTAGGCCTGGGTCAGCAGCGGGTTGGCGGGCTTGGAGAATTCCAGCACCAGCAGGCGGCCACCGGGCTTGAGTACCCGTTGCATGGACTTGAGTGCCGCCAGTTTGTCGGTGACGTTACGCAGGCCAAAGGCGATGGTGATGAGGTCGAAGTGGTTGTCCGGGAAGGGCAGGCATTCGGCGTTGGCCTGGACAAAGCGCACATTGCTGACGATGCCCATGTTGCGCAGCTTTTCCTTGCCGACATTGAGCATGGAGTCGTTGATGTCGGCCAATACCACTTCACCGCTGTCGCCAACGATACGGGCAAACTTGGCGGCCAGATCGCCGGTACCGCCGGCCAGATCCAGCACCTTCTGGCCGGTGCGCACCCCGGAAAGGTCGATGGTAAAACGCTTCCACAACCGGTGGATGCCCATGGACATCAGGTCGTTCATTACGTCGTATTTGCCGGCCACGGAGTGGAACACCCCGGCCACCATCTTGGCTTTGTCTGCCACCGGGACCGATTTATAGCCAAAGTCGGTGCTGTTGTTGTCTGCCATGGGCTCATCCTTTTCAAATCGCCCCTAGTGTACTTGAGCCAGCCGCCCGGCGCAGCCCTGGGCAGTGGTGAAAAATGCATTTCTGAATTTTCCCGATACAGGTGCTGCCCAGGCTCAGCCTAACGAGCAGTAATTTGACGTTTACGTAAATGTCGATTGGGTTTGACAGGGTTATTTTGATCGATAATGATACGTTTCGTATCGAAAATTGATTTTGTTTCGTTGTGTGGCGGGGTTGGCAGCATAAGGGCCGGTGCAACAGGCCCAGGCAGAACCGCCAGAAAACCAATAACAACAAGGGTGCCAAGTACGGCGCTGCCTTTGGGGGAAAACATGAGTTTGATAGGAATAGTGCTGTCGCTGGGGTTGCTGATGTACCTGGCGTATCGCGGCATCAGTGTGTTGATCCTGGCGCCGCTGCTGGCCATGTTGGCGGTGCTGCTGAGCGGTGAAGGCAACCAGTTGCTGGGCACCTACACCCAAATCTTCATGACCGGCCTTGGCGGCTACATCATCAAATACTTCCCGCTGTTCCTGCTGGGGGCCATCTTCGGCAAGTTGATGGACGATTCGGGCTCGGCCCGGGCCATCGCCCACGCCCTGGTGGGCAAATTGGGCGGCTCACGGGCGGTGCTGGCCATAGCCCTTGCCTGTGCGCTGTTGACCTACGGCGGCGTGTCGCTGTTCGTGGTGGGTTTTGCGGTGTTTCCCATCGCTGCGGCGCTGTTTCGTGAAGCCGATGTGCCCAAGCGGCTGATCCCCGGGGCCATCGCCATTGGTTCCTTGGGCTTTACCATGACCGCCTTGCCCGGCACCCCGGCCATTCAGAACGCCATACCCATGCCGTTTTTCGGCACCGACGCCTTTGCCGCCCCTGGCCTTGGCCTTATCGGCGCTGTGGTGATGTTTGGTTGTGGCTGGGGCTGGATGGAATACCGGGCCCGCAAGGCGCGGTTGGCCGGTGAAGGTTATGGCAGCCACCCCGACAGCCAGGAAAGCGGTTTTGATACCAGCCGCCTGCCGCCGCTGTGGGTGGCGCTGCTGCCCATCGTGCTGGTGGTGCTAGGCAACTACCTCTTTAGCAAGGTGTTGTTCCCGGCCCTTAACAACAGCTACCTGGCCGAGGCCAAGTTTGGCCACACCGAGCTCAGCGCGGTGCTGGGGATCTGGTCCATCATCAGCGCGCTGCTGCTGGCTTGCCTGGCGTTGGTGGCCTTTAACTGGCGGCGCTGGGGCAACCTCAAAGACACTCTCAACAAGGGCACCCTTGGCTCCCTGCTGCCGATTTTCAACACCGCATCGGAAGTGGGTTATGGCTCGGTGATCGCCTCTTTGGCCGCCTTCGGAGTACTCAAGGCGCTGATGTTGAACTTGTCGCCAGACAACATTTTGATCTCCGAAGCGGTGGTGGTGAACGTGCTGGCCGGCATTACCGGCTCGGCCTCTGGCGGCATGAGCATTGCCCTTAACACCATGGGCGATACCTACATGCAGTTGGCTACCCAGGCCGGGGTGTCGCCGGAGCTGCTGCACCGGGTGGCAGCCATGGCTTCTGGCGGGCTTGATACCCTGCCCCATAACGGCGCCGTGATCACCTTGCTGGCCATTTGCGGCCTGACCCACCGGCAGTCGTATCTGGATATTTTCATGGTCACCATTCCTGCGGCCCTGGCCGGCCTGGTGGTGGTGATTGGTCTTGGTAGCATGTTCGGTGCCTTCTGAGCATGTGTCAGTTGGCGCCCGGCCGGGCGCCTTAAAGGAGGGTCTTATGGCCTCAGTCGTTCTGCCCCGGGTGATGGAAGTCGGCCCCGGCGCGCTTCAAAAACTGCCCGAGTTGCTGGCTACCTTTGGCTGCAAAAAGCCGCTGCTGGTGACTGACAAAATGATGGTGCAGCTCGGTTACCTCGATAAGGTGCAAACCCTGCTGGCGGCCAAAGGCATTGCCAGCGACGTCTTTGCCGACACCGTGCCCGAGCCCACCGCCGCCTCCATTCAGGCCGGGGTAGACAAAGTGCGCGCCGGCGACTTTGACGCCGTAGTGGCCCTCGGTGGCGGTAGCCCTATCGACAGCGCCAAAGCTATCGCCATCTTGGGGAAATTTGGCGGCGTCATTAACGACTACCGTTTCCCGCGCCAGGTTAACGAGGCGGGGCTGCCGATTATCGCCATCCCCACCACCGCCGGCACCGGCTCGGAGGCGACCCGCTTTACCATCATCACCGATGAAAAGACCGACGAGAAACTGCTCTGCGCCGGCGTTGGCTTTATGCCGGTGGCGGCCCTGATTGATTACGAGCTGACCTTAACGGTGCCGCCCCGCACCACCGCCGACACCGGTATCGATGCCATGACCCATGCCATCGAAGCCTATGTCAGCAAAAAGGCCAGCCCCTACTCCGACAGCCAGGCCCTGGCCGCCATGGGCCTGATTGGGCCCAACCTGCGTCGCGCCTACCACCAGGGCGACGATAAAGCCGCCCGCGAGGCAATGATGCTGGGCGCTACCCTGGCCGGTATCGCCTTTTCCAACGCCTCGGTGGCGCTGGTGCACGGCATGAGCCGGCCCATCGGCGCCTTCTTCCATGTGCCCCATGGCCTGTCCAACGCCATGTTGCTGCCGGCGGTAACCGCCTGGTCCATCCCTGCTGCCGCCGAGCGTTACGCCGATTGCGCCAGGGCCCTGGGGTTTGCCCATATGGACGATCCAACCGAACTGGCCAACCAGAAATTGCTGGCAGAGCTGGTGGCCATCAACACCGAACTCAAGGTGCCAAGCCCGGCGGATTTTGGCATCGACAAAGACCGCTTCTTCGCGGTGCGCCACACCATGGCCGAGCAGGCCCTGGCCTCGGGTTCCCCCGGCAACAACCCGCGGGTGCCCAGCGCCGAAGACATCGTCACCCTTTACGAACAGCTTTGGGCCTGATGCCCAGCCCCCAAGGAGATTTGCAATGACTACCATCGGACATCTCATCAACGGCCAGCCGCGCATGGACGCGGCCCGCACCCAGGACGTATTCAACCCCGCCACCGGCAAGGTCGAGAAAAAAGTGGCCCTGGCCCCCAAGGCCACGGTGGAAGAGGCTATCGCCGCCGCCCAGGCCGCATATCCTGCCTGGCGCAACACCCCGCCCATCAAGCGGGCGCGGGTGATGTTTCGCTTCAAGGAATTGCTGGAGCAGCACAGCGACAAAATTTGTGAACTCATCGGCCAGGAGCACGGCAAAATAGTTCATGACGCCGCCGGTGAACTGCAGCGCGGCATCGAGAACGTCGAGTACGCCTGCGGCGCCCCGGAGCTGTTAAAAGGCGAGTACACCAAGAACGTCGGCCCGGCCATCGACGCCTGGAGCGAGATGCAGCCGCTAGGCGTCGTCGCGGGCATTACCCCCTTTAACTTTCCGGTGATGGTGCCGCTGTGGATGTTCCCCATGGCGCTGGTGTGCGGTAACACCTTCGTGCTCAAACCCTCCGAGCGCGACCCGTCCGCCACCCTCTTTATTGGTGAGCTGCTGCAGGAAGCCGGCCTGCCGGCCGGGGTGTTCAACCTGGTCAACGGCGATAAAGAAGCGGTAGACACCCTGCTCACCGACCCTCGGGTACAAGCAGTGAGCTTTGTAGGCTCCACCCCGGTGGCCGAGTACATCTACGCCACCGCCAGCAGCCATGGCAAACGTTGCCAGGCCCTGGGGGGCGCCAAGAACCACGCCATCGTCATGCCCGACGCCGACATGGACAACGTGGTGAACTCCCTGCTGGGAGCCGCCTTTGGCTCCTCCGGCGAGCGCTGCATGGCGCTGTCGGTAGCGGTAGCGGTGGGCGACGCCGCAGCGGACACCCTGATTGAGAAAATGCAGGCCGGCATGCAGGGCCTGAAGGTCGGCGCTTACCACGATAAGCAAAACGACTTTGGCCCTGTCATCACCCGCGCCCACCAGGAAAAGGTGGTAGGCCACATCAACAGTGCCGAGGCCCAGGGTGCCAAGGTAGTGGTGGATGGCCGCAGCGTAACGGTGCCGGGCTTTGAAGAGGGCTTTTTCGTCGGCGCCACCCTGATTGACCGGGTTACCCGCGACATGGACAGCTACCAGGCCGAGATCTTTGGCCCTGTGCTGCAGGTGGTAAGGGTCAACACCATGGAAGAGGCCATGGCGCTCATCAACGACCACGAGTACGGCAACGGTACCTGCATCTACACCCGCGACGGCGAAGCGGCCCGTTATTTTTCCGACAACGTCCTGGTGGGCATGGTGGGTATCAACGTGCCGCTGCCGGTACCGGTGGCCTACCACAGCTTCGGCGGCTGGAAGCGTTCCCTGTTTGGTGACCTGCACGCCTACGGCCCGGACGGCGCCCGCTTCTACACCCGCCGCAAAACCATTACCCAGCGCTGGCCCTCGGCCAACGTGCGGGAAGGGGCCGAATTCTCCATGCCTACCATGAAGTAAAAACCCCCGCGAGTTTTGGCCGCCTGCGGGCGGCTTTTTTTATGGGCCGCTCTCGGGTGTTGCAGGGCGGGGATGAAAACGCCACCATTAACCGACTTTTTTGGCACGCAGGTAACCCCTTGACCACAAAACGCGATAAGGGCTCGGCCATCAGCCGGGTGCTGGAGATCATCGAACTGGTGTCCAACGCCGAGGCGCCGTTGTCGCCGGCCGATATTGCCCACGGCCTGGATATTCCCAAGCCCAGCGTGCACCGGCTGCTGGCCCAGCTCAAACAGGACGGCTTCTTGCAGATGAACCTGCGCGGCCTGTGGGAGCCGGGTAACCGCCTTTATCAGTTGAGCATGGGGGTCTGGCATGCCGACCGCTTCAAGACCTCGCGCCAGGCCATCATGCAGCGGCTGGCGGACGCGGTGCAGGAAACCTGCGGCATCTCCATCCCCAATGGTCTGGAGATGGTGTACTACGACCGGGTGCAGGCCAACTGGCCGCTGCAGATTTACCTGCCAGAAGGCAGCCACACCCCGGTGTGGTGCACCTCGTCCGGTAAGCTGTACCTGGCCTCTTTGTCCAAGGCCAAGCGCCAGACGGTGCTGGCCTCCCTGCCCATCAAGGCCATGACCCGCAACACCATTACCGACCTTGACGCCCTGAACGCCGAGCTGGACCGCATCGCCAAAACCGGCATCGGCACCGACGATGAAGAGTTCATCGACGGCATGGTGGCCTGCTCTGTCCCCATCAAAGACGGGCGGGGCAAGCTGGTGGCCTGCCTGTACGTTCATGCCCCCAAATTGCGGCTGAGCCTGGACGGGCTGCTGGCCTTTGCGCCGCAGCTGCGCCAGGCCGCAGCGGATTTAAGCCGGCTGGACGACACCGAGATCTAAAAAAGGCGTCGGTTGGCGCCCTTTTTTATGGTGTTGCTGGCGCTTCGGCCGCAGTGCCGGCCAGGCCCCCGCCCAGCACCCGGTACAGGGTAACCCTGTTGCTGAGCTCGGTCAGGCGGGTGCTGATCAGCCCCTGCTGGGCGCTGTAGAGGGTGCGCTGGGCACTCAGGGCGTCCTGGAAGCTGTCGATACCGGCCTGGTAGCGCTTAAAGGAGAGCCGGTAGCTTTGCTGGGCCGCTGCCACCAGGGCGCTTTGGGCCGCCAGTTGCTCCTCTATGGTGCCGCGCCGGGCCAGGGCGTCGGCGCTTTCCTTAAAGGCGGTTTGCACCGCGTTTTGGTAGGCGGCCAGGTATTTGTCCCGCTGGGCCTTGGTGTAGGCCAACTGGGCGCTGTTGGCACCGGCATCGAAAATGGGCAGGGTCAGGCTGGGAGCCACCGACCAGATACTGCTGGCGCCGTTGAAGAGATCTGACAGCGCGTCACTGCCCACCCCGCCTTTGGCGGTCAGGCTCAGGCTCGGGAAGAAGGCAGCCCTGGCCACGCCGATGTTGGCGTTGGCGGCTTTAAGGTCATGCTCGGCGGCCAGCACATCGGGGCGGCTTAGCAGCACATCGGAAGAGAGCCCCGCCGGCACATCGCTCAGCCACTGGCCGTTATCTGCAAGGGCGGCAGGCAGCAGCTCTGCCGGCAGCTGTTGCCCGGCCAACAGGTTCAGGGCGTTGATGTCCTGGGCCACCTGGGTCTTGTAGCTGGCCACATCGGCCCGGGCACTTTGGTAGGTGGTCTCGGCGCCGGCCAGATCGACCCGCGAGTCTACCCCCATGGCTAGGCGTTTTTGGCTGATGGCCATGGTTTGCTGGGCGCTGGCGGCGGTTTCTTCGGCCAGTTTCAGCAAGGAGTGGTCGGCGGCCAGGGTCAGCCAGGCATTGGCGGTTTCGCCAATCAGGCTGATCTGCGCGGCCCGCAAGGTTTCGCTGCTGGAGAGGTAATTTTCCAGCTCCATTTCGCTCATGTTGCGGGCTTTGCCGAACAAGTCTATCTCGTAGCTCGACAGGCCAAGGGTGGCTTCGCTGCTGCTGGTAATGCTGCCGCTGGTGGTCTTGGCGCGGCTGGAGGAGACGCTGGCGTCCAATTCCGGGAACTGGCTGGCGTACTGGCCCTTGTAAGTGGCTCTGGCCGATGCCACATCGGCCAGGGTTTCTTTTAAGGAGCGGTTGCTGGCAAGGGCCTTGGCAATCACCTGTTGCAGGCGGCTGTCGGCCACGAACTGGCGCCAGGGCAGCGCGGCAGCACTGGCGGCTTGTTGCGGCTGGCCATCGGCGGCCCCAAGGGGCAGCTTGGCCGGAATGTCCGCGGCCGGGCGCTGGTAGTCGGGGGCCAGGTTGCACCCCGCCAACAGCAAAGGGGCAGCCAGTAATAAGGCCAGGGCGGTTTTATGGTCGGTCATGGCCTTACTCCAAGTCACTGCTGTACACCGGCTTTCTGGCCGGGAAGAAGCGGCGCACCAGCACGAAGAACAGCGGCACCATAAAGATGGCCAGTACCGTGGCGGTGAGGGTGCCGCCAACGATACCGGTGCCGATGGAGATGCGGCTGTTGGCGCCGGCGCCGCTGGAAAGCGCCAGGGGCAGGGTGCCGAAAATAAAGGCCAGGGAGGTCATCAAAATGGGCCGCAGCCGCAGCCGTGCCCCTTCCATGGCCGCATCAAGGGCCGATTTACCGCGCTCGTATGCCTCTTCGGCAAACTCGACGATAAGAATGGCGTTCTTGGATGAAAGACCAATGGTGGTGAGCAGTGCTACCTGGAAGTAGATGTCGTTTTCAAGGCCGCGCAAGGTAGCGGCCAGGGCGGCACCGATAACCCCCAGCGGGATCACCAAGATCACCGAGAACGGCACAGTCCAGCTCTCATAAAGGGCGGCCAGGCACAAAAACACCACGATGATGGACACCGTATAGAGCATCGACGCCTGGCCGCTGGATAGCTGCTCCTGGTAAGACAGACCGCTCCAGGCGTAGCTGATAGCATGGCCCGGCAGGGCTTTGGCCAGGCGCACCATCTCGTTCATGGCCTCACCGGAGCTGACCCCGTTGCCGGAGCCTTGAAGCTCATAGGAGGCGTTGCCGTTGAAGCGGTCCAGGCTTTGGGGGCCCGAGGTCCATTTCACCGACGAGAAAGCCGAGAACGGGGTCATGGTGGTGTTGCCGTCGCTGTCGGTGCCGCGCACAAACCAGTGGCGCAGATCGTCGGGCTTGGAGCGGTAGGGCGCGTCGCCCTGCACGTAAACCCGCTTGACCCTGTCCTTGTCCAGAAAATCGTTCACATAACGGCCGGCCCAGGCGGTGGACAGGGTGTTGGTGACATTGGACAAGCTCAGTCCCAGGGCCGAGGCCTTGGCGTCGTCGATGTTGATTTTGAGCTGCGGGGTGTCGCTGATGGAGCCTTCGCGCACCGAGCTTAGCAGCGGGTCCTGGCGGGCTTCGGCCAGCAGTTGGTCACGCAGTTCGGTCAGTTGCTGGCGGGAGGTGCCGGCGTTGGCCAGCAACTGGAAGTCAAACCCGGCGCTGTGGCCCAGGCCGCGGATGGCCAGCGGTAGCATGGAGAACACCCGGGCGTCGCGGATCTTGGCCAGGTTCTTGTTGGCGCGGGCCGAGATGGCGCCGGCGCTGTTCTCGGCTCCGGGGCGCTGATCCCAGTTTTTGAGCGACAAGAAGCCCATACCGGCGTTTTGGCCGCTGCCACCGAAGCTAAAGCCCGAAATGGTGAAGATGGTGTTGAGGTTGTCTTTTTCCTGGGTCATGAAATAGTCCTCAACCTGCTTGGCCACGTCGCGGCTGCGCGACATGGACGCGCCAGTGGGCAGGTTGAACTGCACCATGGTGCTGCCCTGGTCCTCGTTGGGCAAAAAGCCGGTGGGCAGGCGCACCAGCAGCACCGCCAGGGCGGCGATCACCAGCCCGTACACCAGCATCCAGCGCACCGGTTTTTTCAGCACCTGGCCAACCCGGCCGGCGTAGCGGTCGGTCATGGCATCAAAGGTGCGGTTAAACCAGCCGAACAGGCCCTTGTGGCTATGCTCGGCGTCGGAGGGCTTGAGCAGGCTGGCACAAAGGGTGGGGCTTAAGGTCAGGGCCACCACCACCGACAGCACCATGGACGAAACGATGGTGATGGAGAACTGGCGGTAAATCACCCCGGTGGAGCCGCCGAAGAAGGCCATGGGCAGGAACACCGCCGACAGCACCACCGCAATGCCGATAAGGGCCGGGGTGATCTCCTTCATGGACTTGATGGTGGCGGCCCGTGGCGAGAGTTTGTCTTCGCGCATCACCCGCTCGACGTTCTCCACCACCACGATGGCGTCGTCTACCAGCAGGCCTATCGAGAGCACCATGCCAAACATGGTCAGGGTGTTGATGGAGTAGCCGAAGATCTCCAGCACCCCGAAGGTGCCCAGCAACACCACCGGCACGGCGATGGCCGGGATCAGGGTGGCTCGCCAGTTCTGCAAGAACACGAACATGACGATGATCACCAGCACTATGGCCTCGAACAGGGTTTTGACCACCTCCTCGATAGACAGCTTGATAAAGGCGGTGCTGTCACGGGGGAAGGCCACCTGGTAGCCGGCCGGGAAGGTGCCCTTCATGCTGGCCACGGCGGCGCGAACCCGCTCGGCGGTGGTCAAGGCGTTGGCGCCGGGTGCCAGCATCACCGCCATGCCCGATGCCGGGTGGCCGTTAAGGCGCGGCGCGGCGCCGTAGCTTTCGCTGCCCATCTCTACCTTGGCCACGTCGCTCAGTTTGACGTCGGCGCCCTGGTAGTTGTGTTTAACGATGATGTTGCGGAACTGCTCCGGGGTTTGCAGCATCGATTGGGCGGTAACAGTGGCGTTCAGTTCTTGCTGGTCGGGACTGGGCTGGCCGCCGATGCTACCGGCAGCCACCTGGGTATTCTGGGCCTCAAGGGCGCTGGTGATGTCCGACGGCATCAACTGGTAAGCCGCCAGTTTGGTGGGGTCCAGCCAGATACGAATGGCATGCTGGGCGCCGAACACCCGCACATCGCCCACCCCTTCGAGACGGGCGATGCGGTCCTGCATGTTGGACACCAGGAAGTCGGCCACGTCGTTGGAGGTGGCTTGGTCGGTGGTGTCGTACAGGGCGAAAACAATCAAGAAATCATGCTGGGATTTGGTAACGGTTATCCCTTGCGATTGCACCGAGGTAGGCAGCCGGGAGGTCACCTGCTGCACCTTGTTTTGCACCTGTACCTGGGCGGTGTCGGCGTCGGTGCCTTGCTCGAAAACGGCAGAGATACTGGCCTGGCCGGAAGAAGAGCTGGACGAGGTGAAATACAGCAGGCCGTCGATACCGGTCAGCTGCTGCTCGAGGATCTGGGTGACCGAGTTTTCCACCGTCTTGGCGTCGGCGCCGGTGTAGGTGGCGTTGATGTTGATGGTGGGTGGCGCCACGTCCGGATACTGGGCCACCGGCAAGGTACGAATGGCAAAGAGGCCGCCCATCATGATGATGATGGCCAGCACCCAGGCAAAGACCGGGCGGTCGATAAAGAAACGGGCCAACATGGCTTAGACGCCTCCGCCGGTGCTCAAATCTAACGTCACCGGCACGGTTTTCACCTGCTGCTTGGGCTGGACCTTGTCGGTGCCTTCGACGATAAGCGTATCGCCGTCTTTCAGGCCGCTCTGGATAACCCACTGATTGCCCATGGCCTGGCCGGTAACCACCTGGCGGCGCTCTACCTTGCCATTGGCATCCACGACCCAGGCGTGGGCACCGCCGTCGTTGTCACGGATAACCCCTTGCTGGGGCGCCAGAATGCCGTTGTCCTGGCGGGCTTCGGCAAGGGTGGCCCGCACGAACATGCCGGGCAGCAGCAGGCCGTCGGGGTTGGGGAAGGTAGCCCGCAGGGTAACCGAGCCGGTGGCCTGGTTTACCGCCACTTCTTTAAACTCCAGCTTGCCCTGGTGGGGGTAAGTGCGGCCGTCTTCCAAGGTCAGCGACACTTGGGCGTTGCGCTGGGCGATGCCGCCCTTGGCCAGCAAGTCACGCAGCTCCAGCAGCTCTTTGGAAGACTGGGTAAGGTCAACGTAAATGGGGTTCAGGGCGCGAATGGTGGCCAGTGCCGTGGTCTGGTTGGCGGTCACCAGGGCGCCGGCGGTGACGCTGGAAATACCAATATGGCCACTGATGGGGGCTTTAAGTTGGGTGCGGTCGAGGTCGATTTTGGCGCTGTCCAGGGCGGCCTGGTAGCGGGCGACGCTGGCCTTGGCTTGCAGGTAGGCGGCGTGGGCGTCGTCGGCGTCCTGTTTGGACACCCCCTGGTCTTTCACCAGGTCCTGGTAGCGGTTGTCCTTGAGCTGGGCCGAGTTGAGGGTAGCTTCGGCATCCAACAGATCGGCCTTGGCCTGGTTGTAGGCGGCCTGGTAGCTGGCCGGGTCAATCTGGTAAAGCAAGTCACCTTTTTTGACTTCGCTGCCTTCCACAAAGTGGCGCTCCTGGACGATGCCGCTCACCTGGGGGCGGATCTCGGCACTCAACGACGCCACGGTGCGCCCCTGCAACTGAGTGGTCAGGGCGATAGGGGCGGCCTTGAGGGTCACCACACCGACCTCGGTCTCGGCCTTATGGGCGGTCTTGGCGGCGGAATTGGCGTCCTGGCAGGCTGCCAGGGCGCAGGCCAGTGCCAGCAGGCCGGACCTTAACATCAGTTTTTTCATAGGATGAATGCTACTTCTATGCGCGACGGCACCATTTTCCAGGGTGAGGCCTATCTTGCCTATTGGCCCTTGGTTTAGGGGTAAAACCGTGTAAAGAAACGTATGGCAATCTTTGCCGGATGTTTTCAATGTATACGCTGGCCTTAAGGCCAGCTTAAGGGCTAGCACTTTGGTCGCTTTTGGCTTGCCGTTGGTGGCTAAGGGCGATTTTTGTGCGGTTTTTAGGGGGAATTAAGGGCCGATATCCACCCGCAGCAGCCGGCTGGCACTGCGGCCCTTGTCGTCGGTCACCGACAACTCAAAGCGCCCGGCCCGAGGCGGCCGCCAATCCAGCGCCTTGCCCGGCGCGCTCTGGCCAAGCAGGCTATTACCGGCAAACCAGTACAGTACCTGGCTGTCGGAGGGGGCGTCGGCCTTAAGGGCAATGCGCTCGCCAGGGCGGCTTTGGCGCAGGCTGTAGGTCACCCCCTTGAGCGGCGAGCGAATAAGCGGCGCGGCATCGCTCTGGCTAGCGGTTTGGCTGCAGGCGCCAGGCAGCGGCGGCGGCAGTTTGCGGGGCAGGCCGGCCTGCTCAAAAAGCGCTGCCATATCAGACGGCCAGAAGGCAAACACCTCCTGGTGCTGGCGGGCCGGGTTGTAAGGCGGGCAGACGGCGGCGCCGCTGAGGTTATCCACCCACAGCGGCCGGTGCAGGGTAGAGACTTTTACCGGCGACACCCCGGGGATGTACCAGCCTTCCACCACCTTGGGGCACCAAGGGTTGGGTAAATCTCCTGAGGCGGCGCAAATGGCCACCTTTTTGACCGTGTCAGGCGCCGGGTTGGCCAGATCGGCGGTGGCCGGCAGCGCCCCTTGCAAGGCATCGCTGATGGCAAAAAACAGCGGCCCGGCGGTTTCCACTCCCACAAAGGCCGGGTTGGGGGTGGCGTCGAAGTTACCCACCCACACCACCAGCACATAAGGGCCGGTTAGCCCAGCGCTCCAGGCATCGTGAAAGCCCCAGGAGGTGCCGGTCTTCCAGGCCACAGTCCAGCCGGTGCGGGGCAGGCCGTCGGCGCGGGGGTTGTCTTTGAGCATGTCGCGCACCATAAAGGCTGCCGCCGGGCTCAGCAGCGCTGGGCTGGCCGGGCTTACCGGCTGGCGCTGGCGGTCGCGCAGCGGGTAATGGTGGCCATCGCTTGCCAGCATCAGGTACAGCCGGGCCAACTCGGCCATGGTCAGCTCGCCGCCGCCAAGGGCCAGGGCCAGGCCGTAATGGCTCTCTCCCCGCAGCCCCTTGATGCCGGCCTGGCGCAAAAAGCCGTACAGGTTGGGGTGGCTGATTTGCCCGGCCAGCCACACCGCCGGCAGGTTGCGGCTTTTGATCAGGGCGTCGTGGGCGCTGATGGGACCGGTAAAGCGGTGGTCGAAGTTCTCCGGCTCGAAGCTGCCAAAGGCGGTGGGGGCGTCCTTGAGGATGCTCAAGGGGTGGATGACGCCCTGGTCCAGCCCCAGGCCGTAGAGAAACGGCTTTAAGGTGGAGCCCGGCGAGCGGCGGGCGGTGACTCCGTCGACCTGGCCTTGGATGTCGGCGTTAAAAAAATCCGCCGAGCCCACCCAGGCTTTGATGCTCTGGTCGCGGCTGTCCACCAGCAGCGCGGCGGCATTGGTTACCCCCAGGTGGCGGCGGCTGGCGATGTATTGGCTAAGGCGGCGCTCCAAAAGGCTTTGCAGGGCTGGGTCCAGGGTGCTGTGGATAACGGTAGCGGCGTCTTCGCGCAGCAGGCGGCGGCTAAAGTGCGGCGCCAAAAAGGGCAGCTCGCGCCGGTCGTGGCCGATGACACTCAGCGCCAGCAAGGCGCTGTTGCGCGGGTCTTGGGGGTAGTTTTGCTGCCAGAATCTGGCCAGGCGGTCGCGGGCATCTTGGAAATCGGCGCCAAAGCGGGCGCGCCGCGCCGGGCTTTGCGGCATCACTGCCAGGCTCAGCGCCTCGCTCAGCGACAGCTCACCGGCCGCTTTGTGAAAGTAAATCTGGCTGGCGGCCCCCACCCCTTCGATGTTGCCGCCCATGGGCGCCAGGTTGAGGTAGGCCTCCAGAATGTCGTGCTTGGAGTAGCGCAGCTCCAGCCACAGCGCGGCCAGCATTTGCTGGAGTTTACCCGGCACCTGGCGGCTGTTAATGCCGTAAAGCCGCCTGGCCAACTGCATGGTGAGGGTGGACGCGCCCTGGCGATCGCCGCCGATATAAGTGGCGGCAATGGCCCTGGCCATAGCCACCGGGTTGATGCCGGGGTGCAGGTAAAAGTAGCGGTCTTCTTTTAACAGCATGGCTTGCACCATGTTGGCCGACACCCCTTCCAGAGGTTGCCAAAGCCGGTATTGGCCGTCGCGGGCTAAGGTCAGGCGCAGCAGGCTGCCGTCGCTGGCCAGCACCTCCCGGGAGGAAGGTGCCATGGCCGCAAAAGGCTGGGCCGGCCAGAGCCTAAGCCCCAGCAGCAAGGCCGCCAGGGCCAGAAGGGGCCGGTAGCGGCGCCTCATGGCGCCTCGATCACCAGTTCACCGGCCGGGCCCTGGGCCTGGCTCAGGGGATCGTACAGGCCTTCGGCATAGACGGGCGGCACCTGGAACTGCCCGGCGTTGGTGGCCCGCACCTTGTAGACAAAGGTTTTGGCATCGCGCCAGGCGGTGCCGTAGAGCACCAGGCGGTCTTCCCGCACGTTCAGCCACTGGGGTGACCAGTCGCTGAGCTTGCCCACCCCCACCGGCGGCTGCCAGCCGTTGAAGCTGTCGTCCTTGTCGCGGTACACCGGCTCCACCCCGCCTGGCAGCAGGTCAATCATCACCACCTGTTGCAGCTGGTCGAGGTTGGTGGCGCGCAGCCGCAGCCTGACCAGGAACTCGTCACCTACCTTGACCTTGCCAAGGGGTTGGCCGTCCAGGCTCAGATAATCGCGGCTCACCTCCAGCCCCTGGCTGAAAGGCTCTGGCGGCTGTTGGTCAAAGCCTTCTTGGCTCAGAAGATAAAAGGCCTGGCTGCTACCTGTTTTTTTAAATTTCACCTGTTGGCTACCGGCGGGCAGCTCGGCCTGAGGCAGGCTCAGCACCTGCCAGGCCTGGCCTACCAGCGCCTGCATGGCAAGACCCTGGTCGCCACGGGCGTTACCCAGGGCGGTGAGGGCGCGCACCAAGGTGCCGGCCGACAGCGAGCTGTAGCGCTGCTCGCTCAGCCACTGGCCCATGCGCGGCAGCAGGTTCGCGGGCAGGTCGGCAAGGCGCGCTGGCGCCTGGCGGGCCAGCAGGGTTAGCAACTGGGCGTCGTGCACCATGGGGTCGAGGTAGAGGCCAAGGCGCTTAGGGTTATCTTCCAGCAGCTGCCAATGCTGGGCTTGCCACAAAGGTTCGGCCAGCTGTTGCTGTTGCATCAGGGTGAAGCTTGCCGCCAGCCAGGCACTGGCGATATCGCCCTGCCAGTCCTTGGGATAGTAGCGCTGCAGGCGCTCGCGGATATCGGCCAGGGCGCCGCTCACCTGCACGCCCTGGCGGGCCAGCAAGTATGCGCCGTAGGCCCGCTCGCGCAGCTCGGCAAGGCCATTGCTGGGGCCAGAACTTAGCGCCGAGAGATAGCCGTTGGCCTTATCCAGCAGATCTTGCGGCACCGGGTAGCCGTTGGCCTTGGCGTCCAGCAGCATGTCCACCACGTACAGCGCCACCATGGGCTCCACCACCGGGTTGGCGGCCCAGAGTCCGAAGCCGCCTTTGCTGTTCTGGCGGCTGCGCAGTTGGCCAATCAACTGGTTGAAGGCGGCCAGGTTGTCCTGGGGCTTGCCGAGGAGCAGCGCCGGTACCGATTTGGACACCAGCTGCTCGGTGCAGGCGTGGGGGTAGTTATTGAGGTATTGGCTAAGGCCCTGGGCCCACACCAGCGGGCTGCTGCCAAGGGCGGCGTCCACCTTGCTGAACGGGGCAAAGAGCTGGCGGTCGACCTTGAGGCTGGCTTCGCTGCTGTCCAGCACTTTTGTGGCCAAAGTCAGGCGGTGGGGGGTGAGCGGCCGCACCGAGATGGTCTCGCTCATTTTGAATTCGCCCTCGCTGGTGGCGAGCTGCCAATGCAGCTTGCCTTCGCCCAAAGCGGTACCGGCCTTGACGGCAAAGTGGGCGGTGACTTCATGGCCCGGCTCGATATGGAACTGCTGGGGCGCAAGGGTGCTGGCAAGGCCCCCTTCCAGGGTCAGGGTGAGGGTAACATCAGCGGCTTTGGGCTCGGTGTTGTAGAGTCCGAGGGTGACATCGCCGGTGTCGCCCGGTGCCAGGAAGGCCGGCACATTGGGGCTCATCACCACCGGCGCCTTGACGGCGACATCGGCCTCGCTGGTGCCCATGGCGGTGTCGGTGGCACTGACCGCAAAGAAGCGAATATTGCCGTTAAAGCTGTCCGGCACCGTATAACTCAGGTGCTGCTCGCCGGCGGCCAGTTCGCGAATGCCGGACCAATACACCACCGGCATGGCACGTTTGCGCTTAAAGGGGTTGAGGTTGGCGGCCAAGAGCGCAGCGGCGTCACCGCCGGGGGCGGCCTGGCGCATCAGCACTTTGAGATCGGGCAGCAGCAGGTCGAGAATTTGGCTCGAATCAACGCTCAGCGCCTTTTTGTCAAAGAAGTGGCCCAGCGGGTCTGGCGGGGCGTAACGGGCCACTTGCAAGATGCCGGCATCTACCCCAAACACCACCACCTTGGCGGCCACCGGCAGGTTCAGAGCGATATCGAGATCGCTGCCGGGTTTAACCTTGGCTGGCACGCTGAGGCTAATGGCCTGGCGGCGCTCACCCAGGTCAACCTTGAAGGGTTTGACAGCGTAGGACAGCGGGCTCATGAACACTTCCTTGGCATCGGGTGCCCGCAGGAACTGCACGTTGATGTAAGCGTTGCCCTCGATGCCGGCCGGCAGGGTGATGCTTTGTAAAGAGCGGGTGCTGTCAGCTTTGAACCATTTGAAGGCGTAGACCTTGTCGCGCTCGATGGTGATAAGGCCGGCGCCGCTGTAGGGCGCCTGGATAGCTACCTGGATGGTTTCGCCGGGCTGGTACTGGCCCTTGTCCAGGGTCAGCTCCAGCTCGGCGTTGCGCTCCAGGGTGCGGCTGGCGTTGCCGCTGCCGGCGACGCTGTAGTCAATCTGGTTGAGCTGGCGGCCGCTGGCGTCCACCAGCCGCAGCCGGTAGTCGCCTGGGGTGCGGGTATCCAGGGCCAGCATTTGGCCCTGGGCGGCCAGCGCCAGGGGTTTTGTGTCAAGCAAGGTGTCTTTGCGGCGAGACTGGTAGCGGTAGGTGCCGTCGTCTTGCTTAACCAATACCGACACCCAACGGCGGGCAATGCGCTCTACCTGAAGCTCGGCGGCCACGCCTTTGAGATCCTGGCCTACCGCCTGCAGGCTGAGCTGGCGCTCGCCGCCTTTGCTGATAAAGCCAAGGTCGCCATCGGCCTTGTAGCCCAGCAGCCAGTCGGCATCGGACACCAGCACCTGGCTTTGGGCGCTGACGCCGTGGCCGGAGCCAGCCTCAAACACTTTGGCCAGCAGGTGCAGCTTGTAGGTGCTGCCGGCAAAACGGTCCAGGGCCAGGTCGAGGTTGGCTTTGCCGTCGCCGTCGGTGGTGGCTTCACTCAAGGTCTCGCGGAACGACTCCTTGAGTTTACCCAGCACCCCAAAACGGTAACCGGGCCAGGCCTGGAAACTGATATCGGTGGGGGACAGCACCATCTCGCCGGTGACCCTCCGGTCGCTGGCCGGGCCGCCAAAGAGCTGCTCAGCCAGTACCCCGGCGCTCATCTGCGCCGGTTTGAGCCAGCCTGCTGGGCTGTTGTCGGCGCCAAGGGACACCCGCACCTTGATGCGGTCGGGCTCGAAATCACGCACCTTGAAGTTCACATCGCCCAGGCGGGTGAGCCGGTACTTGCCTTTGATAAGGGACAGGCTGGCCTGGTAATCGCCGGCGGCGGCTGTTTCGCTGGCGGTGAAATCCAGGCTGTCAAAGCCGCTGGCGTCCAGTTTGAAGGTGCGGTCCAGCACCGTTACCCCGCGAGGGTCTGTGACCTGCAACTTAACCGGCAGGCCGCCAAGGGCGGTGGCCCAATCCTGGCCGCGAACCAGGCTGGCAATGTGGGCGGTTTCGCCGGGGCGATAGAGGCCGCGGTCGGTAAAGAGGTAGGCGCTCAGTGCCGCTTGATCGTCGCTTTCATAGCTGCCGCCGGTGTCGAAACGGGACAAATCGAGATGGCGGCGCCAGTCGCCCATGGGCAGGAAGGACAGGTCACCGCCCTTTTCCACCCGGTAGTAGAGGGGGGTCTTTTCCCGGCGCAGGTTGCCGAGTTTGCCAAAGCGGGCGTGGCCGCGCTGGTCAGTTCTGCCGGTGGCTACCGGCAAGCCGTTACGGCCAATCACCGCCACTTCGGCGCCGGCGACTGGCTGGCCGCTGGCAAGGGACTGCACGAACACATCCTGGCTGCCGTCGCGGCTGCGTTTGGCAAGGATGCCAAGGTCGGTCACTACCACAAAGCGCAGGTCGTGAGCCTCGGTCTGGTAGTAATCGAAGGTTTCGTTGTCTTTCTCGCTGGCCGGGGTCAGTTTGACCACGAAGATGCCGCGCCTGTCTTTGAAGAAAGGCTTGAGGTTGATGCTGCCGTAGAGGGTCTTGCTGGGGTCTTTGCTGGCAAACTGCTGGTTGAAGACTTGGCGGGTCACCAGCCGGTCAAAATCACTGTTATTGAGGTGCGGCTCGGCAAAGCTGCCGGTGCTTTGGTCGATAAGGGCATTGAGCTGGTCAGGCAGCAATTGCGCCACCTCCACCTGTACCTTTTGCACGCCACGGGCGAGGTAACCCAGGCGCTGGTCGTCGTCCAGGGTCAGTAGTGAACCTTCACCCAGGAACTTCAGGGCCTTGGAATACTGAGGCATGCGCACCACGCTCAGCACCGGATTGCGAGACAGGTAGCCGCCCTGGCCTTCCACTTCCTTGTCTACCATCACCGCCACGTAGCGGCCAACCGGGGCCTGCAACTTGAAGCTGTGCAGCTGGTTAAGGCCTTCGGCGCCGGGGATCTGGGTCAAGAACAGTTTCGGGGAGCCAGCCAGCACCTGCTCGGTGACGTTCTCTTGATACCAGTTGCTGCTGCCCTTGGGGTTTTTCTTGGGCAATAGCCAGGCCTGCACCTTGCCGCGCAGGGCGTCGTCGCTCACCGGCCGGGAGCTTTCCATGGTCAGTACCGGTTTGGGCTCGTCTTTGTCGTTGTAGGCAAAGCTCACCTGGGCTGGCTCGAAGCTCAGCTGATACCGGCCCGGCACCCGGACTTGCCATTTGTCTTTGCCGGCCTCATTGCCGCCACCGGCGGCGCGGATGCCGCTGGCCATCTCCAGGGTCACAGTGCTTTGCTCAAGCGGCGTGGCCAGCGCTGGCGAGTGCACATAGGCAAAAAGGTGTTTGTCATCGAAGGTGACTTCGGTGTCGCCGCTGGCGCTGTAAGTGAGGCCAGGGCTTAGCAGCACCGACAAATGGGCTTTGACCGAGGCCATGTCCACCGGGTGGCTGAAGGCAAGGGTCGCCACCAGCTTTTGGATGCTGGGCTGGGTTGGGTCCTGATAAAGGCGCCCTTCGGTTATCTTGGCGGTAAAGGGCGCCGTGGCAAATTCGCTCTGGTATTTATTCAAGAGGATGTGGTCAGCCAGCAGCTGCTTTTTGTCCAGTGTCACCTCAAAGCGGGTCGCCACCGGCCAGTCGCCGTCGGGGATAAATTGCAGGTGCTTGTCGCTGGCCCAGCGCCACTGCCCGGCGAGCTTGGGGCTCAGGCTGATGCCCTTCGTTACCGGTTTACCGATGCCATCAAGAGGCGCCACCGAGCCGCTAAAAGCCAGGGTCAAAGGGGCGACCTGGGGTTTGTCCTGGTGGTAATCGGTGAGGGCCGGCGCCTCAAGGGAATAGTGTAGGGTGCGGGGTTTGGGCAGATGCTGGTACCAATACCAGCCACCCCAACAAAGTGCAGCGATCAGTGCCAGCAGCAACAGGCTGCCAACGGCTTTTACGGGGTGCTTTGCGCACCAGCGCATCCAGGGCGGGGCCTGCCATTGGCCAAAAAGTGTTGCCAGCAACGCACGCATCCTTGTGTCCTCTTCAATCTCGGCTGCGCGGCATCATACCCGAAAATCCTTACAAAAGGCGTAACAGCGGCCTAACAAAAGTCACTTGCCCTGTCACTTTTTACAGTTGGATAGTACAGCTATTAAGCATATTGCATCCTATTAACCTTAAGACTGCTCCCTAGCCAGGTCACAGGAGGACCTCATCATGTTCAAGAAAATCTTGCTGGTAGTTGCCGTAGCTTCCACCTTTTTAGCCGTCCCCTCTGCCAATGCCTCAGATGACGAGACCATGACTACGCAGGGGGGTAGTACTAAGTACTGCATGAACTTGGGCGAGGCAGAACTCTGCCTTCAATGGCACTAGCTATTGATTCAGAATCCCATTATTCGTAATGAATAAATTCGCTACGGCGTTATAGTTGCAAGTTATTAACTTGCTGTTTTTTTATGAAGACTTCTTTAGTTTCATGATGTTCACCCGATAAAACGGACACGCAGTTGTTATCAAGCGGCTTGCTCGTACTGTATCGGTGATACGTAATCGAGGCTACTGTGCAGCCGCACCTTGTTGTAAAAATGCTGGCCTACTTGTTGGCGCAGTGACGCTATTGTGTCGAAGTGATTATCGTGGGCGTTGTTTCCTAAATCCGACAAGGAAGTGCAGTCCCCTAATGGGCTGGCTGCCCTTAGCTGACCGCTTGGCGAACCGGCATACCTAAGGTCAGCATTTTGTTCATCACTTTCGCCCCAGCCAGGGCCTCGGCAACCTGGCCGTTGTAACTGCGCAGGCTGAGCTTCGCGTTGATGGGTTGCTTGTATCGCGACATCGCCGTTTCCGCTTTGACCGTTGGTGATAGCCGCTTTCCTTATTCCACTCCGCCAGTTGCCCGGCTTTCAGTGCCGCCACGGCGTCGTTTCGAGGATGACCTTCCTCCCAAAAGCCCGCTGTTTTACGGGGTGGAATACTGGCTTTGGCGCCTTTCTTTTGCAGTAATCGATGGCACGCTTTGCTGTCGTAGGCGCCGTCAGCGCTGACCTGATGGATACGACGGCGTAGTGGGCTGATTAAGGCGGGCAAGACCTCGCTGTCTCCCACGCTTTCCAAGCTCACTTGCGCTCCAATCGCTTCATGAGTTTTGGCGTCCACCGCCAGGTGCAGCTTGCGCCACACCCGGCGCTGTTCCTGGCCGTACTTACGCTGCTTCCACTCGCCTTCGCCAAAGACTTTTAGGCCGGTGGCGTCGATAACCAAGTGGGCCACCGCCCCTTTACTGGGTAGGCGGTACTGGATATTGACCGTCTTGGCGCGCTTGCTGATGCAGCTGTGGCTGGGCGAGGTCAGTGGCAGTTTCATCAACTGGAATAAGGAATTGATAAAGCCTTCCAAGGCCCGCAAGGGCAGTTTGAACAGTGCCTTGAGCATCAAGACCGTCTCGATGGCAGTGTCGCTGTATTCAAAGCCTCGACCCCGATTGCCGTGGTGCTGTGGGCAATACCAGTTGGTGATGGCGGCCTTATCCATCCCAAACCCCAGCAAGCTTCGATTGATCAACGCGCGGTTGTACGTTGCCCAGTTGCTGATTGGGTGTTTGGCTTGGCCCATGGGTTACTCCCCTTAGATATGTTGGGGATCGGATCACAGTCAGGCGGATTGGTTCAGTGGATTTGGAAACAACGCCGTTTTGCCCTGAACTCGATGCCGCGGTCAGTGCGCAGTATCAGTCCTGACCTCGGTTTTCGCTGCTTGATGGCTTTATAGAGCGCCACTGTGCTGAGTTCGGCATTGAGGGTTTCGTGTAGCGCCCTGCTAACGATTTTCCGTGACCATCACGGCCAGAAACACATGGCGGCAGCCAAAACGGATGTAGGTGACATCACTGGACCACTGCTGATTGGGGCCGCTGGGTTTTGGCATGTCCAAACGATAATTAGGTAGCACTTTGAGCTCGGCCCGGCGCTTGTTCATACGCCGGTAAACCCGTTCGACACGGGCTTTTAACCCCGCTTCACGCATCAACCTCGCTACCCGCTTGGCGCCAACCCGAATACCTTCCAGGCGCAGAGCGCGGTGTATTTTGGGGCTGCCATAACGTGACTTGGCCTTCTCAAAGAGACGGCGGACATCGACCAGTAATGCTTGGTTTTGCTGCTGGCGCTGACTTGATTGGCGCTTGAGCCAGTCGTAGTAGCCGCTGCGCGAAACCTTCAGCCTGGCACACAGCACTTTTACCGGGATTTGCTCTTGCTGGCGTTGGATGAAGCGATACCGCTGCGTTGTTCCTCCGCCTGGAAACGTTGCGGCCCTTTTTTAGAATGTCGTTCTCCATCTCCAACTCGGCTATGCGCTTCTTGAGTTGTTTCACTTCATCCTGCTCTTTGAGCTTGCCCTCGGGCTTAGGGATCTTGTTGGCCATGCCGTATTCACCTTCACGAAATTCGGCTGCCGGCGAGACAACATGAAGGGGTGAATGTCCAGCGCCTCAGCCACTTCCTTGACGCTGCGGTGCGGTTCATGGCTCCACAGCACGGCTTTTTTCTAAATAACTGTTCCGAATAGTAGATCACTCAAGGAAGGGAACCCGGGTCCGTTTGTGCGATCAGATCTGTCGCCAAACAAAAACCTACCGCCGGACACCGGGTTCTCGCCATGCTACCACGACTCAACGCCACCGAACGACGTGAACTGACCTCGCGTCTCCATCGCACCTTAGACAAGGCCCTCTGCCGCAGACTCAACGCCATTCTCTTGTTGGATAAGGGGCATTCCGTGTCCTCCACCGCCGCGCCCTTGGCCGCTGGACGTTCATCGGTGCGTCGCTGGTTGGATTGGTATCAAGAAGCAGGTCTGGATGGGTTGGAAAGCTTGCAGGCGGGGCGCCGTCGGCGTTTGCCCTACGCGCATATCACCGCCTTGCTCAAGGCCTTGACCGCGCTCACGCCAACGGACTTCGGCTACCAACGTTCGCGTTGGAGCACCGAACTCTTGGCTATGGAAATCAATAGGATGCTCAATAGCACTCTGTGCGCATCCACCGTCCGCCGCTGGCTGCCTCGTATCGGCATTGTCTGGCGCCGGGCCGCGCCAACGCTGCATATCAAAGATCCCTATAAGGCCGAGAAGATGCAGGCTATCGAACAGGCCCTGAGCCAGTGCAGCCACAAGCATCCGGTGTTATTTGAAGATGAAGTGGATATCCACCTCAACCCGAAAATGGGAGCGGACTGGATGCCGCGAGGCCAGCAACGACGGGTGGCCACGCCGGGCCAGAACGCCAAGCACTATCTGGCGGGCGCACTCCATGCCAAGACCGGGCGGGTGCTGTATGTCTCGGGGCAAAGTAAGGACTCAGGGTTATTCATCGCCATGTTGAGCAAGCTGCGTCGCACCTATCGGCAAGCGAAAAGCATCACCTTGGTGGTAGACAACTACATCATCCACAAAAGCCGGAAGACGCAGCGCTGGCTGGCCGACAATCCCAAGTTCAAGCTGGTGTTCCAGCCGGTTTACTCGCCCTGGGTCAACCGTATAGAACGGCTCTGGCAGGCGCTGCACGAAACCATTACCCGCAATCACCGATGCAAAACGATGTGGCAATTACTGGGCAGGGTTCGTCACTTCATGGAGACCGTTTCACCCTTCCCTGGCAGTGGTCATGGTATCCGCAAGGTGGAGCACAATTAGGATCAGTTATTTAGAACTACTGTCAGCGGGCTCATAAAGACGAAAGCCCCCTTCTAGGGGCCTTCTCTCAAAGCCACCTTCTAAGAAGGTGGTATTTTTACTTTCAGCGTTAAACCACCTCCTATGGAGGTCGGTGCTATGCCCGTAGAGAGCCCATTATCTAAAAATACTGGTACTCGGATGCTAAACAGGTGATTGCCGTGATGCTTTTTTGCATTGGCTGATGTTGTTCAGCGAGAGAGTTAGCACGTGAGGTGAGAAAAATCGTTAAACAAGGGGAGCTTAGTCAGTGAGAAGAGCTTGTAGACACGAAAGCTCCCTTCTAGGGGGCCTTACCTCAAAGCCACCTTCTAAGAAGGTGGTTTTTTACTGTTAGCTCAAGTAGTAGTGCCAAAGCTCCATCAGCACCGGCACTACCGACAGCACCAGCAGCAAGCCCATGGCAATGTTGAAAATACGCTGGGCCAGCGGCTGGGTCAGTACCCGGCGCAGGCCCGCCCCTGCCACCAGCCAAAGCCCCACACAAGGAAAAGCCACCACCAAAAAGGCCAAGGCAATGGCCAGCACTTGCCACCACATGCCGGTTTGGGCCGAGGTAAAAGCGGCGATGGCGCCGGTGGCCATCACCCAGGCCTTGCCATTTACCCACTGAAAAGCAGCGCCTTGCCAAAAATTCAGCGGCTTGGCGTGGCCAGCCTGGATGGCTTTGGGAGTCTGGCTGGCAATCTTCCAGGCCAACCACAGCAGGTACAGGGTACCCAGCACCTTGATCAGCTGATGCAGATGAGGGAAGCGCTCAAAGACCAGCCCGAAACCCAGCCCCACTAACAGCACCATCAGCGGAAATCCCAGGCAGATCCCACAAAGGTGCGCCAGGCTGGCCCGCACGCCATAGTTCATGCCGGAAGACATGATCATCACGTTGTTGGGCCCAGGGGTAATAGTGGTGGAAAAGGCAAAGAACAAAACGGCGATGAAAATTTCCATAGGTTTTGGGCTTGGGAGACGAAACGACAGCATGCCACAGAAGGTGGTCTGATGGAGATCCGCCAGCATGGTTTAGGCCAGCGGCTTTACCACCAATGGCGGTACTGAGGCGTCTCAGGGCTGAGCAGCGATTAAAAAACCCGGCCTTGGCCGGGTTTTTACTTTGCGTCAGAGTTTATCCAAGGCTTTTTCGGCCTCTTCTCTGGCCATGCCGTAATGGGTTTGCAGCAGGCCAATCAGCTTTTCGGTGTGGCCTTCGGCCTGTTCCAGCTCGTCGTCGGTTAGCTTGCCCCAGCGGGCTTTGACTTTACCTTTAAACTGCAACCACTTGCCTTGTGCAATATCGCGGTTCATCACGTCCTCCTAAAGCCTTGGGCTGCCGCCACGAACCAGATGCACCAGCAGGGAAATCACCAGCAACACCACAAACACAAAGAACAAGACCTTGGCGATACCGGCAGCGGCGCCGGCGATACCACCAAAACCCAAGGCGGCGGCAATCAAAGCGACAATCAGAAATATCAGTGCCCAGCGTAACATGCGTCCTCCTGAAGTTAGGGTTCATCCTGACTATCGCAGTATCCGTGCCAACTCGTAATGCAATGAAAATAAAGGCTTTTTAATTTTAAAGCTTTGATGCGCCGGGCAAAAAACTCAGGGTGGCCATGAAAATTCTACCGGCAGCTTTGTATCTGGCCGTGAAGGCGGCGAGAGGGCCTAATGATAAAGGCCAGGGCTAATCCTGGCCTTTTTGTGAGTGCGCGGCGTAAAAAAGGAGGCCAGAGGCCTCCCTTATTGCCATTCTTCTTCGCCCTCGCGGTATTTTTCCAGCTTGTTGTAGAGGGTTTTTACGCTCACCCCCAGCTGCTGCGCGGCCTGGGTTTTATTTTGCTGGCAGGCTTCCAGGGTGGCGAGGATCAAGGAGCGCTCGGCGTCCCGTAAGGTGGTGCCGGGGGCAATGTCCTCGGTGGCGAGGGGCTTTTCGGTGAGATCCGGCAGCTCTCCCAGGCCAATCTCGTTAACGGCCAAAATATGGGCCCGCTCGATGCAATGCTTGAGTTGGCGCACGTTGCCTGGCCAGGAATACTGGGCGATGGCGTCGATGGCGCCTTGGGTAAAGGCCTTGTCGGTGCCGGTTTCAACGTTGCGATAGGCCAGAAAATGCCGGGCCAGCTCGACAATGTCGTCGTCGCGCTGGCGAAGGGGCGGCAGTTGGATGGGAAAGTGGGCCAGGCGAAAGTAGAGATCTTCACGCAAAAAGCCGCCGTCTATGGCCTCGTCGGGGCTGCGGTTGGTGGCGGCAATAATGCGCACCTTGGTATATTGCACCTTGTCGCTGCCCACCCGGCGGAACTCGCCGGTTTCCAGCACCCGCAGCAGCTTGCTTTGCAGCTCCAGCGGCATCTCGGTGATCTCGTCCAAAAAGAGGGTGCCTGCGGCGCCCCGCTCGAAAAAGCCACTGTGGTCCTTCAATGCGCCGGTAAAGGCCCCTTTGACATGGCCAAACAGTTCGCTCTCTACCAGCTCGGCTGAGAGGGCAGCGCAGTTTACTGCCACAAAAGGCTCGGCGGCGCGCTGGCTTTGCTGGTGAATTGTGCGGGCGGCCAGTTCCTTACCGCTGCCGCTTTCCCCCACCAACAGCACATTGGCGTCGGTACGGGATACCCGGCGGATCAGCCGGTACAGCCGGCGCATCACCTCGCTTGAGCCCAGCAGCAGGCCATATTGGTCGAGGTTAGAGCGAAGGGGGGCCTGGGCGCAGCTGCTACTTTGCTCGGCCAGTTCATCGCGAAACTCGGCCAACACCTGTTGCAGATGGTCCAGATCCAAGGGTTTACGAAAGTGGTAGGCCACGCCCCGGCGCATCAGTTTGTCGAGCCAGGGGTTGGGGGTGCCGTCGCTTACCAATAGCCAGTCGGCCTGGTGGGCCAGGGGGTGCTGGCGATACTCGCGGTAGTCTTGCTCGCCAAAGTGGCTTGGGCCGTAAACGACGAGGTCAGCCCGGAAGGGCTCGTGAAGAGTCGTGCTTTGGGTCAGCTGGTAACCGGCCTGGGTGAGGGGAGTGGCCAATTGCTGGGCCAGGGCCAGATCATCGGTAACAAGGTGCAGACGAGCCATATCCGAGTCCTCTTCCGTGTTGGTGGTCCAGTACAGCAGAGGCTGGATGATCCCGAGATTAACTAGATACTTAACTATCACTTAAGGCCAAGCTGGTTCAGCCTCGCCTCACTCTTGGTATGGAACGGGCAACAAAAAGCGCAGCCTTGGCTGCGCTTTTTAATGGGGCGACACTCAATGTTTGTGGGCTTGCAAGCCGTCCTTGATGGCCTTCATCCGGTCGTGAGCCAACTGGATGGTGGCCAGGCAATCTGCCACCTCTTGGGCCAGGGGCCGGCTTTGCAGCTCCCTGACCCCATCGCGGAACCGGCGCAGGGCGCGGTTCTCGGCTTCTTCAAGCTGGGCAACGTACTGGTATTGCGGGTCGTTGCTCAGCTGGGCGCGAAGGTCGGTGTAAACAGCCTGCATGCTGCCTGCCAGGGTGCCGCCGCGGTCCGGTGTTTCACCCAAGGCCTCTACCTGTTTGCTCAGGTCGCGGACAATGTCCGCCCGGGCCAGGGCCATGTCGCGAAACAGGGACTGCAAGTCGCTGTCGTCGACCTGGCGGGCAGCGTACTGGTAAAACTGCCGTCCGTCTTGGCAGACGGCAATTAAATCCTGTACCAGCCGTGAGTCATGGGTACCGAACATCGAGATACCCGTTACTCGCTGACCTTGAGGTTATCTTTGACGTCGGAGACGTTGTCATAACCTTTGGCCATTTCGATGGCGAGATCGTGCGCTGCGTCGTTTTTCACCTCACCGGTGAGGGTCACCACGCCGTTGTCGGTGTCGACGTCAATATCCATGGCGCTCAGTTCACTGCTGGCGGCGTACTTCATGTTCAGGCCAGCGGTGATGGTGGCGTCATGCCAGGCGCGCGAGAAGTTCTTGCTGGTCTTGTCAGGCTCGCCTTTGTAGTCCTTCTTGACGGTCAACTTGTTGTTGACGTCGGACACGCCATCGACGTTTTTGGCGATCTGCCCGGCGAGATCTTTCTCAACGTCGCTGGAGACGGTACCGCTCAAGGTGGCCACACCGTGGGACACCTCGGTGTCGATGGTGAAGTTGTTGAGCTCGGTGTTGAGCATCAACGCGGTTTCCAGTTTGCCGTCCAGCCAGGCGTCTTTGGCATCCCCTTTCCAGTTATTGGCTGCCATGGCCGGGGCGCTGGCAAGGGCGGTCAGGGTCAGGGCGGTCAGTACGGTTTTGTTAAAACGCATAAGTTCCTCCTTGGGACTGGGTAAGCGTTGTCGCTTTAACTAGTGCGAGCACCGTGCCAACTTTTAAATCCTTTTTATTTCAAGTGTTTATTGATTTTCTGTTTTGCCGGCGCCCATGCCAGCCTGTAAAAATTACCGGCTTCTGGGTAAGGGCTTCCCGGCCCCATACCGGGGCGACAGCCAGCGTTCAGCCACCTTGTACCGGCTGCGACGCCGTAGTAAAACAGCTGCTTACTCAATGGAGGTCACAAGATGCAGTTGAAGTGGAATTCCGGTGAGCCCCTGGCCTGGCCCAGAGGAAAAGTGGTCTGTGTGGGCCGTAATTACGCCGAGCACGCCAAAGAACTGGGCAACGCCGTGCCCGAGCGGCCGCTGCTGTTTATGAAACCGGCTACCGCCCTGGTACCGGCCGAAGGTGGCTTTAGCATCGACGAGAGCCGTGGCCAGGTGCACTACGAGTGCGAACTGGCGGTACTGGTGGGCAAACCCCTTACCAAGGCCAGCGCTGCCGAAGCGGCCGATGCCATTGCCGGCTTTGGCCTGGCCCTGGATTTGACCCTGCGTGACCTGCAAAGCGAGCTTAAAGAAAAAGGCCACCCCTGGGAGCTGGCCAAGGCTTTCGATGGCTCCTGCGTGGTTACTTCCCTGGTGGGCCCCGAGGGTTTTGACGACCTTGGCGCCGTGCATTACCAGTTCTTCCAAAACGGTGAACTGCGCCAAGACGGCCACAGCAGCCAGATGATCACCCCCATCACCGAGCTGCTGGCGCTGATCAGCACCACCTTTACCCTGGAGCCGGGCGACCTGGTGCTGACCGGCACCCCCAAAGGGGTCGGCGTGCTGCAAAAAGGCGACACCCTGCGCCTGGTGCTGGAAGACAAGCTGGATGTCACCACCCAGGTGGGCTGAGCTGCCGGTTTTTGTCTACGGCACCTTGCGCCGGCAAAGCCCTCATCCCCTGGCCCGGCGGCTGGCGGATGAGGGCCGTTATCTTGGAGAAGCGCGCTGCCAAGGCCAGCTTTACCGAGTGGCCCATTACCCCGGTTGGGTACCAGGGCCTGGCTGGGTAACAGGGGAGCTGTACCGGTTAAGCCCGGCGCTGCTGGCGGCGCTGGATAGCTATGAAGAGTGCGGCCCGGGTTTTAGCGAGCCCTGGGAATACCGGCGCGAGCGCCATCAGGTGTGGCTGGGGAAAGAGGCGCTTTTGGCCTTTATCTATCGCTACAACAGGCCAACCGGCTCCTTGACGCTGCTAGGCAGTGGAGATTTTTTCCTTACTTGACAACTTGTTAGCTCTCTACCAACTTTCAATGGCTGCCATGGCCAGAAAAAGGAGAGCCGGATGCGCCTTATCTACCTGACCCTGCTGGGGCTGGCCTTAACCGCCTGCGACAGCAAACCGCCCGCCCCCCAAACTCCCCGTTATGACGCCAAGGCGTTTTTCGATACCGTCAATTACCGGGGGCTGTCGTTGTCTCACGACGGCCAGCAGGTGCTGGTCAGCAGCGATATCAGCGGCATCTTCAATGTATTTGCCATCCCGGTGCAGGGCGGCAGCCCAAGGGAGCTGACCGATAACCCCGGCTCCACCTTTGCGGTGAGCTGGTTTCCTAACGACGAGCGGTTTCTCTATACCCGCGACGACGGCGGCAACGAGATTTATCACCTTTTTGTGGCCGATGACGCCGGCCAGCACGACCTCATCCCCGACCCTAACGCCCGCGCCCAGTTCCTGGCCTTCAACCAAGACGGCACCGCTTTTTACCTGCTCAGCAACGAGCGCAATCCCAAGCTGATGGACCTCTACCGCTACGACGCCACCACCTACCAGCGCCAGCGGCTATTCAACAACGACCAGGCCTTTGAGATTGGCGCCATCAGCCGCGACGGCCGCTTTTTGGCCCTGGACAGGGTCAACAACAACAGCGACACCGACCTTTACCTGGTCGACCTGCAAGCTGCCGACAAAACCCCGGTACTGATAGGGGACTTACCCGGCGAGAACGCCAATTTTCGCGGCCTCACCTTTGGCCCCGAAGGGCATTTTTTGTATTTCGCCACCGATGCCTACGGCAACTTCAATCAGGTGTGGTCCCACCATCTGGCCACCGGCACCCAGGAAAAGGTGGCTGGCAGCGACTGGGACGTCAGCGGCTTTGCCTTCTCGCCCTCGGGCCAGTACCGGGTGGGATCGGTCAACGCGGATGGCCGTACCGAGCTTACGGTCAGCAATGCCCGCACCGGCAAGGCCCTGGTGCTGCCCGAGCTGCCCCCCGGCGACATTACCGGCGTCAACTTCAGCGACGACGACGCCACCATGGTCTTTTACCTGTCCAGCGACACCAGCCCAGCCAACCTCTACGCCCTGGATTTAAAGAGCGGCCAGGCCCGCGCGCTCACTTCGGCCTTGAACCCGGCTATTGATGCCGGGCAGCTGGTTACTGCCCAGGTGGTGCGCTACCCGAGCTTTGACCAGTTGCAGATCCCGGCCTTGCTGTACCGGCCCAAAGGCGCCTCAGCCGAGGACCCGGCGCCGGTTATCGTCTGGGTACATGGTGGCCCCGGTGGCCAGAGCCGCCATGGCTACAACGCCACCTTGCAGCATCTGGTCAACCACGGTTACGGGGTGCTGGCGGTCAACAACAGGGGCTCGTCGGGGTACGGCAAACCGTTTTTTCACCTGGACGACAGGCGCCACGGCGAGGACGACCTGAGGGATCTGGTCGAGGCCAAAGGCTACCTGCAAAGCCTGCCTTGGGTGGATAAAGACCGTATTGGCATCATGGGTGGCAGTTATGGCGGCTACCTGACAGTGGCGGCCCTGGCTTTTCACCCCGATGTGTTTGCCGCCGGGGTGGATATTTTTGGGGTCACCAACTGGCCGCGCACCTTGAGCGCCATTCCGCCCTGGTGGGAGAGCTTTAAATCCTACCTGTACGCAGAGATGGGCGACCCGGCCACAGACGGCGAGCGGCTGCGGCGTATCTCGCCGCTCTTTCACGCCAGCAATATCAACAAACCGCTGCTGGTGGTGCAGGGCCTTAACGATCCGCGAGTCTTGCCGGTGGAAAGCCAGGAGCTGGTGGCGGCGGTGAAGAAAAACGGCGTGGCGGTGCAGTATCTGGAGTTTATTGATGAGGGCCACGGCTTTACCAAAAAGCTCAACCGCATTGCCGCTTCTGAGGCGTACCTGCGGTTTTTAGATACCTATCTGAAGGGGCAGCAGCACTAGTCGCCGGGGAAGCGGTAAAAGCACACCCGGCCCTTGCCCTGGGATTTGGCGGTATAAAGTGCCTGGTCGGCCAGCGACACCACGGTTTTGGGGTCGTCGTTGTCCTTGGGCCAATAGGCGCCGCCGATACTGCAACCCACCAGCAGCGAGCCCCATTGGCTTTCCATGGGCTCGTTTACCGCCGCCAGGATGCGCTCGGCCACTTGCACCGGTTGGGTGTGAGGGCCCAGTTGCAGCACCACCAGGAATTCGTCGCCCCCCAGCCGCACCGCCAAGTCGCCGTCGCGGGTGTTATGAATAAGCCGCTCTGCCACCTCCTTTAATACCAAGTCGCCAGCCTGGTGGCCGAAGTTGTCGTTAATGGCCTTAAAGCCGTCGAGATCCAGGTACAAAAATACCAGCGGGTCGACCTGGCCCTGCATAAAGCGCAGCAGGGCGGCGCGGTTGGGCAGGCCGGTGAGGGTGTCTTTGAGCGCCAGGGTTTCCATTACCCCCAGCGCCGACTGGTGCTTGCTGAGGTTGGTCACCATGTCGCACAGGGAATCGCTGAGCATTTGCAGCTCCCACACTCCTGTCACTTTGGGAATGGAGGCCGGAATGCCGGCGCTAAGGCGATTGGCGGCCCGGGCGATACGGGTGATGGGCCGGCTTATCCTCCCTGACAACCACCAGCCGAGGCCGGCAGCCAGCAGACTGGCCAGCACCGTCATCCCCAATAGCCGCAGCAGCAGCGGCGACATCTGCTCGGCTATCTCCGCCACCGGTTGGCGCAGCAGCACCTGCCAGCCTGGCGAGTGGTAGTGGCTGGTGGTCAGGGCATATAAAAAGGCCTGGCCCTGGTCGTCGTGAAAGCGCTGCCAGCCACGTTTTTTAAGCGCGGCCAGTTGCTGGCCGTCAATCAAATCCCCCAGCTGAGCGCCGCTGCCCACCATTACCACTCCGGCCTTATCCAGCAGTAGGGGCTCGATGCTGGCGCTGTCTTGGCGGGGCAGGGCCAGGGCCTGCTCGATAACCTTGGCCCAGTCCCAGGAGAACTGACCGGCAAGGATGGCCAGGGTTTGCTGGTCGGGGCCGCGAATGGCCATGGTCAGGCCAGCCTGCAAGTAGGGGTGGGCCTGGCGGCTGGGCCAGGCCGGGTTGACTACCGGTACCGGTTTGTTGGCATCGCCCGGCAGGTGCAATAGGTCAAGCCCGGTCAGGGTTTGGCCCACCAGCCAGGGATCGGTGGCGTAGAGCACCTTACCCTCGGCATCCAGCAGGCCAATCCAATCCAGGTTTTGCGAAAAGCGCTCGACGTTATCAAAAAACGCCACCACCGCGTCGCCATCGATGGGTGGGCGGAACAGGGGCAGGCTGGCGGCGCCTTCAAAAAACTGCAGGCGCTTTTCCATGTCCATATCCAGCTGGTTCATCAGAATGCGGGCATTCTGGGTAAGCAGGTGCCCGGAGAGGGTGCGAACGTCGTCCTTGGTTTGGATGATGGTAAAGAAGGTGAAAACCCAGGAAATACAGATGGCGACCAAGGCAATGCCCACTGCTATCTGTACGCGAAGACTGGTGTGCCGCATAGCCAGGCCCCTAACAACGTGCGTGTTAAAGGATTGTAAGCCATGGGCAAAAAGGTGGTGGGGCCGGGCAATAAAAAAGGGCCCGCAGGCCCTTTACTCAGTTCTGGTAGTCGCCTCTGAGCGATTGCACCAGCGGCTGCATGAAGCTGTGTACTTCTTCGTTGAGCGCGGCGTCGTTTACCGAAGCCAGGCCGTTGTTGACGTCTACCCAGGCCAGGGCTTCGCGTTGCTGCCACAGCGGCATGTATACGCGGGTGCGCAGTAAGGTCAGGCTGGCGGTGACGTTGGCATCTTTGGGGGCCTCAAACCAGCGGGTGTTGCCCATGCTGTCTTTAAGATCCACCACCGCTACGGCGTGAACGCCAAGGGAATAGGCCACTTTGGCCAGGATCTGGTTGATCTCGTCTTCGCTCATGCTGTTGAGATCCAGCGACACTTTCATGTCGCGCATCTGCTTGGCGAAGGTGGCAGGGCCCACCAGGCGGTAACGGGTATCCTCGGCCAGCAGTTCGGTGGTCTGGCCGACAATGCTTTGATAAAGGCGCTGGTTTTCCGGGGAGGTGTTCACCAAAAAGGCAGACAAGTCGGCCACGGCAATGCTTTGTACCCGGTGCAGAACGTCGGATTTGACGGGGCTTTCTTCCAGTTTGTCCTGGGTGACAACCACGTCGAACTGGGGCTTGCTCTTATCTTTGCCCGAGGTCTGCACGCAGCCGGACATCAGAAGTGTAAGGGCGACAAGGAAGAGCGCTTTTTGCATGATCCACTCCTTTGGATACTGAGCGTTATTTGAGCGGGGGGACAATATCAAAACCGCCGCCAGAGTTCCACTACCGGCGCAGCATGGCCGCAGCAGCCTCATCTAGGGTGACCTGAAGTACTTTAAGGGAAAATGAACAAGCCCTTGGTTGTTTATGTTATATCTCATGCACTTGGAATAATGGGCCCGGTAACGGCGGCAACTGGGAGGCGGTGGCATGAGTGGTCTGCGTTGGTGGCTGACATCCTTGTCGCTGCTGGTGGCCGGTGCCATTAACCGGGTGCCCCGTTTTGCCCGCGAGCCCTCTTATCGCCTGCCGGTGCCAGCGGGCACGCCCTGGCAGCAGCGCCTGGGAACCGGAGTGCGGCTGCTGTGGGACAACAAAGATGCCCTGGCCACCCGCCTGGCACTGATCCAAAACGCCAAAGCCAGCATCGATGCCCAGTATTACCAGTGGCGGGCCGACACCTCCGGCAAGTTGCTGCTGGCGGCGGTGCTGGACGCCGCCGAGCGCGGGGTGAGGGTGCGGCTGCTGATTGACGACGTCCACACCGACGACGACCCCCTCATTGCCCGCCTTAATGTGCACCAGAATGTGTCTATTCGCCTCTTTAACCCCTTTGGTAGCCGGGTGCTTACCCCCATCACCCGGCCCCTGGAATGGCTGTGGGATTTTTCCCGCGCCAACCACCGCATGCACAACAAGGCGCTGATCGTCGATGGCGAACTGGTGGTGCTGGGGGGGCGCAACGTGGGGGACGAATACTTCGGGCTGCACCCCAGGCGCAACTTTCTGGACATGGACCTGCTGGCGGTGGGCCCGATAGCCGAAGACGTGGCCGAAGCCTTTGACCTTTTCTACAACGCCCAGTGGGCGGTACCGGTTTCCCGGCTCATTTCATTGCGGCCGTTAAAGCGCGAGGCGCGCCAGGCCTTTAAAAACCTCAAAGCCTTCTGGGACAGGCCCCAGTGCCAGGCGCTGCTGGCCAGCCTGCCAAGGGATGTGCTGGAGCAACCCTTGCATCCGGCTGGCATGGAGGTGCTGTTCGACCCGCCATCCAAGGTGCATCCCTTGCGCAAGCAGCGGCGCCGGGCCGGCTCGCGCACGGCTATTGCCCTGGGCCGCCTGGCCAGAGAAACCCGCCACGAGCTGCTGGTGGTGAGCCCCTATCTGGTGCCGTCAGGGGAGATCTTGGGGCAGATGGGCCAGTTAAAGGGCGCTGGCGCCCAGGTGCGCATCCTCACCAACAGCCTGGCCGCCAACGACGTGGTGATCGCCCACAGCGGTTACGCCGCCCAGCGCCATGCCATGCTGGCCACCGGTATCGAGCTTTTCGAGCTGGCCAGCGACGCTGACCTGCCTGGCGGCCAGGAAGCGGGCAGCCAGTCTGGCCTGCATGCCAAGCTTATCGCCTACGACAAACGCCGGCTCTTTGTGGGCACCTTCAACCTCGACCCGCGCTCGATATTCATCAACACCGAGATGGGCCTGCTGCTGGACTGCCCAGCTATTGTTGCCGAGCTTGAGGCGCAGCTCGCCCCTTATGTGGGCGGCGGCCAGAGCTGGCAACCGGGGTTTAGCGGCTCGGCGCTGCTGTGGCGCCGCAGCCATCAAGGAGAGCAGTGGAGCGCCTCGGTGGAGCCCCAGGCAAGCCTTTGGCGCCGCTTTTTGGCGCGGGTACTATCCTGGCTGCCGGTGCGCAGCCAGCTCTAGCCAAATCTGCAACCCCCTTTCGCCCTGCTTGGCTCGCCCTCTGCCTAACGAAGCTTGTGCCGGCTCGCCAAGCCCGGTAAAAAAGCAGCACAACTATAAGGAGATGACATGAAAAATCTGTTCACCCGGGGCGCCCTTGCCTTGCTTGGCACCGCCTTGCTGACCAGCATGGCCTGGGCCGACGAAACCGCTGCCGACAAAGAGCGGGCCGACTACATTCGCAGCCATTACGCCAAGTACGAATACCAAATTCCCATGCGCGACGGCACCAAGCTCTTTACCTCCGTCTACGTGCCGTACGACCACTCCAAGAAATACCCGATGCTGATGCAGCGCACCCCCTACACGGTGTCGCCCTACGGCCTCGATCAGTACAAAACCCGCCTGGGCCCAAGCGAGAGCTTTGAAAAAGCCGGTTATATCTTCGTGTTCCAAGACGTGCGCGGTAAGTTCATGTCTGAAGGCACCTTCGTGAACATGCGCCCCCAGGACGCCGGCGAGAAAGGCGGCAAAGCCGTTGACGACGCCACCGACGCCTACGACACCATCGACTGGTTGGTCAAACACGTGCCGGACAACAACGGCAAAGTGGGCCAGTGGGGCATTTCCTACCCCGGTTACTACACCTCGGTGTCGTCTATCAACGCCCACCCGGCCCTTAAGGCCATCTCGCCCCAGGCCCCCATCGCCGACTGGTTTTTTGACGATTTCCACCGTAACGGCGCCTTTGTCACCCCCATGGCGTTCTTGTTCTTCGACACCTTCGACAAGCCCCGCGACGGCACCATCAGCGCCTGGCCAGAAGGCCACAAGCTGCCAACGCCAGACGGCTACCAGTTCTTTAAAGACTTGGGCCCACACAGCAACGTCAACAAGGATTACTTCAAGAACGACCGCCCGTTCTGGAACGAAATCACCCAGCACCCCAACTACGACAGCTACTGGCAGGCCCGCAACGTGTTGCCGCACCTTGGCAACACCAAGCCCGCCACCCTGGTGGTAGGCGGCTGGTACGACACCGAGGATCTCTACGGGGCGCTGGCCACCTACGCCACCATGTCCCACAAAAACAACAAGGATAACGTGCGGCTGGTCATGGGCCCCTGGTTCCACGGCCAGTGGAACCGTGCCGACGGCTCCAGCCTTGGCGAAGCCCACTTCGGCTTTGACACCACCAAGTGGTACCAGGACAACATTCAGCTGCCGTTCTTCGAGCACTACCTCAAAGGCAAAGACGAGCCCGAACTGGCCCGTGCCACCGTCTTTGAAACCGGTGCCAACCGCTGGCGCACCTTCGACACCTGGCCGCCCAAGCATACCCAGCCCGAGACTCTCTATCTGGGCAGCAACCAGCAGCTGCTCAAGCAAAAAGACCCGGCCGGCGGCTTTAGCGATTACGTGTCTGACCCCAACAAACCGGTGCCACAATCCACCGCCATCAGCCGCGGCTGGGACCGTGAGTACATGACCGCCGACCAGCGCTTTGCCGCCCGTCGCCCCGATGTGCTGGTGTTTGACACCCCGGTTGCCAAAGACGACATGACCATCGCCGGCCAGCTGAACCTGGATCTGTGGTTCTCCACCGACCAAAGCGCCGCCGACATCATCGTCAAGCTGGTGGATGTGTTCCCCGGCACCGACGAAAACACCGGCCTAAAAGACGACGCCACCGGCAACCGCCACGAGTTGGTACGTTGGGGCGTGATGCGCGGGCGCTTCCGTGACAGCTTCTCCGATCCCAAACCCTTTGTGCCCGGCCAGCCCACCGAAGTGAAGTTCGCTCTTTACGACGTGCTGCACACCATCAAGCGCGGCCACAAGCTGGAGATCCAGGTACAAAGCAGCATGTTCCCCTTCCTGGATCTGAACCCCCAGAAGTACGTGCCCAATATCTTTGAAGCCAAAAAGAGCGACTACGTCCGCGCCACCCACAAGATTTACCACTCGGCCCAGTACCCGAGCTCGGTGAGTTTTAATGTGTTGAAAGATTGAGAGCGTTTGTTGCTGCAATAAAAAAGCCGCCTGAGGGCGGCTTTTTTTGTGGTGGCGTTGGCGAGGGTATGAATTTCGCTTTTCGGCTGGTTGTAAAGCCGGGACGACAAAAACCAACCCTGGCCTTTGCCCAAAGGGCCATTGCCGTTTTGCTCCGATGTTTAAACCGGCTCCTGAAAACTTTGTCGCCCGACGGGCGGCCTTAATTTAAAAACGATCATTTTTGTCTGAAAATGTATGCGGGCCGCCGAGGCAAAGCAGCATTCCAGGTGTTACGCGGCGTCCTTTCGGGGATCTTTGGTTAAATCAAATATTGCTTACCTTGCGTGGCGATTCCTTCTGGCCCGCAGGTTCTGTGCTCGCGCTTAGCAGCATCACCGCAGCGCTTTGATAGGCAAGCCTCACCCTGGCGGGGGAGTTATGGTCTTGGTTACTCAGGCTTTCTCTGGCCGTTGCCTTTTGCCTTTGCTCTTCGCGCGTTGGCGCCAATGTGCAAACTATCTATTTACATTCTGATCGCATTAGCTTTCGCTACCGGCAGTAAAGCGCGCTGCTTAAAGCGGACCCAAGGCGGGTAGCGTCGTTACCTATTGCACTGATTTGGATAAAGAAGTGGCTGACCCATATTGATGCTGGGTTTTTTCGCTTCAACAAACAATTTTTCATATCGCAGTCAATAAATGTAAAAGCCATGTCGCCAATATGAGTTAAGCATTCATGTCGTCTGGCGACGTAGCGGATTGCGAGGAGCATGAATACGCAGCGAATACCTGCGTCAATCATGGCAACTCATGGCCTTTTGAAAAGGGGTGCATAAACGCCTCTTAGGAAAAATCACAATGGAACTGCCTTTGCTCACCAATGATAAAACTCGCTTTCTCTTAATCACTCGCTGGGTTGTCATGTTGCCACTCCTTGGCACGCTGCTTGTTGGCTGCGGTGGCGGTGGTGGTGATGATGGCAGTACAGAGACGACACCCACACCACCTCCTGTTAGTGGTACCCCCGATCCTGAAGAACCGGGAGATACGCCGGTAACGCCGGTTCCGGAAGATGAAAACCAACCCACCTTGGAAGCGCCCACTCTCACCAGTGCGGTGCCGTTGCCCAAAGCCGGTGGCCCCTCATTACCACCGCCGCCGGATAGCTTGAGGCTGCCGGCAGATTTTGTGTTTAGCTCATCGCAACGTCAGTCCGCCATGAGCGCCGCGGCAGCAGCAACGGATGCGGCGGTGGTTACGCCTGTGCAAGCCAGCTCTTCTGGCGATGAGAACGACACCAATACTGCCGCAAAAGCCATCGATGGTGATTTACAAACCCGTTGGGAAAGCGCCTGGAGTAACGCGGCTGATCCTGACGCGGCGTGGCTGCAGTTTGATTTTGGCAGCAAGACCGCCATCGGTTACATGAAGTTGCAATGGGAACGCGCCCATGCAGCACAATATGCGGTGTATATCTCTGACGATGCCCAAACCTGGTATCAATTGCGTTATGTGGTCGACTCACAAGGGGAAACCGAGCAGTTTTACAACTTGGGTATCTACGCCCGTTATCTGCGTTTACAGGGGGTCACGCGGGCAACCCAGTATGGCTACTCCCTGTTTGAAGCCGAATTTCGCGCGCCAACTGCCGAGAATTCCCTGCCCACACTGCAAACCTCAGCCGTGTCTGTGCCGATGTCGGGTGCCGGGCTGACGCCACTGCCGCAGTTTGACGAGCCGATAGAGTCTACCCAGTTTTCCTTACCCGACGGCCGCTTGGTAACACGCTTTGGTATGGTGGGCCGCTCTCGCCATGCCCGTGAACGCGGTGAAGACTGGAACGAGATTGGCTATGGCGTGAATGACACCGTGGATGCGGCGGGTAATCCCCGCGACAAAGGTCCAGGGGCGCATCTTAATTTTGTGGCCAACTATTTTCAGTTTCGTACCTGGGGCGTGGAGATCATCGACGACAGCCATGTCGCCGGGGTGACCCATCCCAAGTTAGTGGTTAACCAATATTTTCAGGAACCGCAAAAAGGCGGCGGGCATGTCTTTGTTCGTGGCTTTGATAATCCCTATGTGACCGGTTATGGCTGGATGAGCCCGGGTGATTTGCTGGATGACTCCACCTATTTGACCGATGGCGCCCCCTGCCCGGTAGTGGCTAAACCCGCCAACGGTGTGTTGCTGCGTCCCGACAGCGGCTATGGCGGCGTAATGGGTGCCAACGACGGTTGCAGTGTGTTGTTTGATACCTTTCCGGGCCATCGCGACAATTCACCCGACGCCAACGGCGTTATGGTACCGAACGGTAAAACCATCGACGCCCGTCCGTTGGAAGTAGGCGATGTGTTGGAGTTTTCCAGCTCGTTTTTTACCACCCGCGAGATCATGGATTCCCTAGGCGACAGCCACGGTTATCGCTACTACACCAATGAGCTGACTTACGTCATGGGTGAAGGGTTGCGGCCTTGGTATGGGGTGCAACCACGGCTGAAAAACGCGCCGCTACCCAAGGAAACACTGCAAGGCGGCACGGGCTCTATTTCTTACGATTACGCCGATAATGCCGCCTTTATGTTCCAACAGCCGCAAACCACCATTGCCATGGAAAACATGCAACGCTTTGTGGAAGGGCGCCGTTGGATCCATACCAACCTGTGGACTGGCGAGCACAACGAGCCGGATAACGACCGCAACGATGCGGGCATGGCGTTGCAGGGGCCGCGCTTCAACCAGTCTTCCTGCTTTGGTTGCCACATCAACAATGGCCGCAGTGCAGCGCCAACGGTGATTAACCAGCGGCTCGATACCATGGCGGTACGCACCGCCGAGTCCACCGTCGATGGCACCTATTGGCCAGACCGCCATTACGGCCTCGCGGTACAGATGAACGCCCGCTCAGTAACCACCGGCGAAGCGCAAAATTGGGGCACGGGAGTTTGGCTGGCAGGGTTTGAGGATTCCTCAGCAACCCTGGCCGATGGCACCGTGGTGGCGCTGCGAAAACCCAAGGTAGCGTTCGAGGGGCCAACCCCTGCGGTCTATTCACTGCGGGCGGCGCAGCCGATGATCGGCATGGGGCTGCTCGAAGCCATCCCCGATGCCGAGATTTTATCTCGGGTGCGCACCAGCCCAGACGAAGATGGCGTGAAAGGCACCGCAAACTACGGCTATGACCCAGAAACAGGCGAAGTACATCTCGGCCGCTATGGCTGGAAGGCCGGCAAAGTCAGCTTGCGTCATCAAGTAACCAACGCGGCGTTGCTGGATATGTCGGTCACCTCACCGGTCTATCCCAACCGGCTGTGTTTGGCAGGCTCTGCCCACTGCAATGCCAGTGACGGGCTAGATATGGGGCTTTCTGCCGAAGCGGTCGAGCGCATGACCCAGTATTTGCAGCTCTTGGGCGTCCCGGCGCAGCGCAGCCTGGTCAGTGGTTTTCCCAAAGGCGTTACCCCCTTGCCGTACCTGGACGTAGACCCAGATGCGATAGCCAAAGGGGAGAAACTCTTTACCGATATCCGTTGCAGCAGTTGCCATGTGGTGGAGCTGCAAACCGGCAACACGTCAGAATTTGCCGAAGTGCGCAATCAGACGATAAAGCCCTACACCGACATGCTGTTGCACGATATGGGTGACGGGTTGGCCGATGGTTTTCAAGAAGGTTTGGCAACGGGCAGCATGTGGCGCACATCGCCGCTGTGGGGCATTGGCTACACCGAATATGTTGCGGCGGGCACCCCCGTGGGATATCTGCACGACAGCCGAGCACGCAGTCTGACCGAAGCCATTATGTGGCATGGTGGAGAAGCGCAAACCAGTAAACAGCGTTTTGCAGCGCTCAGTGCGCAAGAGCGCCAGCAATTGCTGAGCTTCTTAAAGTCGCTGTAAATAGCGGATCAAGGCCCCGGCCGCCTTAGGGTGGCCGGGGCTTTCTTTGTCAGACGGTACGTAGTCGGCCCATTGATAAAGGCTGCTCAAAGCTCCCACCGCACCACACTCACAGACCTTCGGCACCCGCTGATAGTCTCGCTCGCCTCTAATTTGCGTTTCTAACAGAAAAACACTGTGTCAGCGTGAAACCAGCATTGTCCAAAGCGTATTGAAGTGGCAAAGAGGACATTCCTCTGGCCCACTCTTTATGGTTACTCAGAAGATGAGTGTCCTGTATATGATGATATATGCAGCAGCTATTGGGCCAAAGTCAGATATTACCATTCTGGATGGAAATTTTCATTATCATAGGAATGTTAACTTCACCGCCATTGGATCCGCTGAATTTACGATTATGCATGAGCAAGGACATGGTAAAGGTATAATTTTGGAACATGAGGCGGATGGTTACGCGATAAAAAAATTGGGGTCATTCAAATGAAATTTTTAATTGCTGTGCTTTTTGTTTTTCCTGTTCTTTGTTTTGCAAGTACAGAGAAGTTAACCTTGCATGAGCTTATGAAGCATTCAGACGTTGCTGGAGTGCTGACCGTTGAGACTTATAAAGTTTTGGATAGTGGAAAAATTATCCTTAAAGGACGAGCTTCCAGCGTTTTTAAAGGGGAAATGGCTAGTGTAACAGTCGTAGTTCCCAAAGCGTCCGATGCTGATGCAGATGCCAAGAAGTACTTTTTTATTGGTAACTGTAATAGTTATGTGAAGAAAGGGGGCGTTTGCTCAGTTGTTAGCTCGCGTATAGGTGTGCAGACAATATTCCCATTTGACGAAGGCGGTGAACATATTCTCGCTAGTAGAGAAAGTTTTCTCACTACTAGAGATGGAAGTTTCTATATGCCAGATTCCTATGTAGATGCTTTCTTGGTGAAACATGGAAGAATATTTGCTTTTGTGAAATGGAGCGCTATTGTTGAGGCCGTTAAATCAGAAGTTGAAGGGAGATAATTTGGGGGTAAGTGGGGGAGGTCTAAAAAGGAGCAATCTAACAGAATCTAAGATGACACCCATCTTCTGATTTTCGAAATTTCAGTAAATCAGTGAGGCTTAGGGTGTGAAATAACCTTTAGCCTGGCAGGCTAAACTAATAACGGTTTGGCCAGCAGGAGGCGAGCATGTTAATAAGGTCAGCATGATGCTGACAGTGGAAAGAAAAGTAAAAAGGACACCCATCTAATCGTAAAAAAGAAAAGGACACCCATCCAATCATTAACCCTTTATGGCGACTAAAAAGAAGGGCGCTATTTTTTATATCAGTGACGATAAAAAATAAACAAAAATAAAAGGGACACCCGTCCCATCATGGCGCAATTGCCCCGCAAAAACTAGCCTTGAAAAACCTCTATTGATAAAGGCCCCGGCCATGACCCGTCCTCGTGCTGAACAGGTGTCGGTGAACGACACGCCCTACTATCGCTGCATTGCTCGCTGTGTACGTCGTGCTGCTCTCTGAGAAGTGGACTTTTGGTCACTCAGAAGATGAGTGCTCTTTTATTCTTGTTTTATTATTTTTGTTCAAAGATGACATTCCCATCATTGTCATATACTTGGCTGGATGGGATGAGTTTGCTAATAAAATCTGAAAAATCGCTAGCCAAAAAAAATGACAAAAGCTCGTCAGACTCAATGAAAATAATCTTTGGCTTATCGGGATTATCTCGGTAGTCAAAAGCTACCCATGTATGACCATCTCCGTCAAAAGCAATTACCTTTTCTGGTATTCCCCATTCATGGGCTGTTTTAGATTTATTAATTATGCCTTCACTGTTATTTAGATCAGCTGATATTCCAGCTACTGAGCCAACCGTCCAAAATCTCTCCCCAAGGTAGTAGATTAAATCTTCAGGAACATCATTTTCAATTAAAATCTGATGTTCTTCATGCAAGTAACCTCCATTCCAATCTTTCATTAGAGAAATATAGGATTGGGGAAACTTAACTCCCAATTCCTTTTCAATTTTACTGACTTCAGCATCATCAAATTTTTTATTTTCGGATGCCCATCCATTCACGTCTAATACCATATTCATCCACCTTTTTTTAGAGAACACTTGACCAGTGTTCTTCGAACAAAAAGGACGCCCATCTAATAATGGCGGATTCACCATGCAAAAACTAGCCTTGAGAAACGCCCCTATCACTGAATTACCACAGCTAATCCAACCATCTTACTTCGTTTAACAGCTGAGTCATTAATTGCTCTAATGCCCATAATGTCATTGGGCCAGTATTGGCGTAGTTCTTGATTATTTTTTGCTGAGACTGTGTTTTAACCATAGTGTAAACAGATGGCTGATCAGTAATGTCAACACTGTAAACGTCTTGCAGATCCATGAAGTCAATTTCATTAATGTAGGCAAGAATGTTTTCAAGTTGAGACCGTTTCAATTTACCGTTATGCTGGCCGAGCTTATCAACAAAGCCGTAGCCTTCGTAATAAACTGTACCATCCGTTTTTATTTTGAGCATGAATGCAGGGCAGTGTCCAAAGCAAGATGTTTTCTGAATACCAATCTCAGTGATACCAAAAGTGCTATATTCATTGCTCTTATAATGGGATTTGTCAAAAAAGGTTGGGGCTGTAACCCCACTTTCTTCATACAATGAAACTAAATCCTGAGCGCACAAGTTGCTGCACAAGAATAAAGTAAAAATGAGAAGTTTGCGCATGTATTACCTTGATAGCTCAGGTATGGAGTGCGGCGAGAAAAGAATAACGTACTCAAAAGATGGGTGTCGCCTGTTACTGCTGTCACTCCCGAAAATACAAAATAAAAAGTGTTATAAAGCCAACCCCATTCTATTTAAAATCACGTAGATGTTCTATTCTCTATATATCTTTCTCGGTATGACAACTACTTAATAACCATATGAAAAACAATGGAACCAAGTCGATGCCAACACCAAAGCCCAAGTTATTACCCAATAGAAATTGGAATGATGGACTGAATAGCGATGCTTTGATACCGATTCCATTTTGGATAACTACTACCAGATATATTAACCCAGAGTATGCGTAATAGATGGATCCAAAATTGAACCAGAATAACTGGGCAATCTGGTTAAAATACGACAATTGGAAACCAAGCCGCTTTCGCCTTAAGAGAAAGTAGCCTGCCAATCCATTGAGCGTTGAAGTCCCCAAGAATAATGCAAAGTTAAATAGTGTAAATTGCTGTAATAGGCTAGTGAATCCGGCGAAGATAAATCCAAGGCAAGTGATGATCTGAACCCATGCCAGAATTTTCAAGCGATTATTTACGGTTACAGTGATTTTCTCTTTTTCATGCTTTCGATATTGCTCAACTTCTTCTTTTCTTGACGAAAATTCTTTCAGCAGCTCCTGATATCGCTCTGGGTATTTATACTTATCAATGCTGCTTAAGCTTTCTTGCAATTCTTGTATTGAGTAACGCGAGTAGTCCAGGGCGGGATTATACTTTGTTAAAGTACACCTAAATTGAATTTTAACCCCTTAAATCAACATAAACTTGCAGTCAGGTATACGCCTTACTGGCTTTTTCCTAAAGCAAGTGTAGATACTGCATAGTTGTTACGAAATTTTACAAACTATGCTCGCGCCCTAGCGAGTAGTCCACTTAGTCATCCTTGGATGGTAACGTTGAAATTAATATGGAATCATAGGTATAAGATAAGGAATTTATTGTAAAATCACTCTGGAAATGGGGGACATGTTTTGGCGACACTCATATGCTTTCAGTAGTCGCTGATAATCTTGCTCGTCTTGGATTTGCGTTTTTAACGACAAAACGCGGTATCAGAGCGAAGAAAACACCCTTTAAGGCTGATTAATACTGCACAGGCGATGCATTGAGAAAATTGGACTTTGGTTACTCAGAAGATGGATTTTCTTTATATTTTACTCCATATATCTATGGTTCAACTAATTAACATGTTATTCGCCGTATAAAGCTCCAAGTCTAAGCTTTGGAAATCTCTATCATCAGTGATAATTTTACTTATTTGATACTCTGACATTGAGCGAATATAGAATGCGTCATAAGCATCCAGAGAATGAGCATTAAGTGTTTTTAAGGCGAAATCTGCTAAATCCGAATTAATTGTAAGCTCCAAAGCTTCAGACATAGATGTGATTTGAGCCCAGGAATTAGAAACTTCAAGCATAACTTTTTTTCTTTTTTCTTCTATGTCTCGAAAATCTTTTCGAGTTAGATTATGCAGGCGATGTGAATTTTTGTAGCTATTATACTCGGTTTTTTCAATGATATTTGTTAATTCCGATAATACTAGAGGGCTGTGATACAGCTTAGCACCTTTATCTAGAATCTTTTCTATAAAAAGAGGATACTTTTCAATCTGATATCTAACAGGATAATTTACCGGATTAATTTCATTTGATGCAGCGTAAGTAAACCAAAACCAGACATTGGTATCTACAAAAAACCTATCGCTATGATGAAGTTCAATGTTACGCTTAATGTCAAAAACTCTATTCATTCCTGTTACTCTTTTTCATGTTTATTAAGAGTATCCGACACCGTTTTATCTCCTCCATAAAACTGGAGAGCATTCTGAATAACCGCGTTTAATAGCCCAATTCCAACATCACTACAATTGGTTATCTTTAAGTTTCTTGTTAATCGGTCAATCGTGATATCATTCAGCAAAATTCCAATAGAAGCATTGAAAAATGGTGACGCATATAATAAAACACCAGAAAAATCTAATTCAATGAACTCATCATTCATCAAGCTTTTGTAAATAGCATCATGTAGCTTAGTGCCACTTTGCATAGATATAGCATTTTTACCTACCAAATCAAATACTTTTACTATTTTCATTGCAAACTCCTAAAAATATTTAACCTGATTACTGACTTCTGATTTAAAACGATAGTGTCTGTCGTCACAGTTTATCTTGATGCTTACCAATGTTCCCGGAAAGTTAAGTCCATGGCTAGTAACAATAAAATCTCTTCCTTTACTGATCTGTGCATAAGCCTCGTTACTGTAAATTCTGATCTCACCCTCGTTAAGTTTAACAAATTCACCTAGCAAGTCGAATCCTAAGCCTCGTGGCATGCCGGCCTTTACACTATCAGTACCAGTAGAATGCCCCTTGACAAGAGCCCACTGCATGGCAGTAACATCATCTTTGATATCTTCTTTAAACTTCCGAACATTAGAGGCAATCCCAGGTCCAAAGTCTAAAACACTCAAGCAAAGTGTCTTCTCCTTCCGGTCAAACTGACCACAACTGTAGACACCTAATTCACTTAGGTCTTGCACAGAAGCGCCATGCCCGTAAGCATTCATAAAAATTTCAAATATCTTACTTATCAAGACTTCCTTTAAGGTAACACTAAAGTTTACCTTGTCATCAGACAACCACTGTTCACTTAAATGCTCTGCAATGTTATCTTCATTCAAATGATTTTTATGTTCTCGGTAGCCTATATAATCACCTGATGCGTATCCATTGAAATTATGTTGTGTGAAATGACTGAGGAAATTATTCTCGATTAGTTTTTCTCGAATCAAGTCACTCATTGAGTTTACATCGAACATTACTCCAGCAGTTGCGAGCGGCTCAGCTTTTAACATTGCAATTAAAGATCTAGTAAGTCTCGTGTTTTGAAAATTCACGTACCGAGAAAGACCACCTAATAAAACCACTCCGTGATGATCAAGCCTGGAGCATTTAGAAAAATCAAAATCAAAGTTATTTTTAGGTTCAGATGTTATTTTTTCGAATATCTTTAGAATTTGATGAAAGCCAATATCATCAAACTTAATTGTTGGAACATGAATCCTAACTTTACTCATAGGTTATGCTAAAATCCCTCAATTTAGCCAAATTTAATGGCAGTCCTGCTGACTTTGTGCGGCAAAGCTACCGGGGCGACAAGTTTGTCAGGAACAAACTCGAAAATTGTCGTGCCTACAATGGCTTTAAGGGTGGGGATCACGGACTGTCCGAACATTCCGGGTGATAAAGGGAATGTACCGTATAGCCTAACTAACCCTAAAAAACCTTATTTATCATATTGATATGCATGTTAAGTTAGCCGTTTATCAGCACGCTACCGCCCTTGAGTTACAGCCCCCAAAATGCTGATCACATCCTTGTTATGACTTGGCTCAATGTTAGAAAACCTTCCCTGGCGAGTCACCGAGTAGAAGGCAAGTTTCTCGTGTTTGTCCGCGTCAAATCCCCATATTACTCAGCGAGATAAGCGCCACAGACCCACCATAACCACATCAAAACGACGGGTAAACTGGCTGGCATTAAAAATTTCCCAAAAGTGGCGTACGCCTAGCCCTCACCGCACCCTGCATAGCAGCTGGGCTTTCTGGGGCAGACCGCGCCTCGGGAGCAGATAAGGCGGGCTTCGGTGTCGATGCCTCTTTCTATCCAGTTGATATTCAAAATCTTAGCGACGGTGCGCAGCTCTTTTTTGATGGGGTTGGGTATGGCGGTGCTGCCGCCGTTTTTCACGCAGGAGGCTTTGAGTTCTTGGGCGATGGCGTCTGCTGCAAAGCCCTGGGCGGCGAGGGCGGGTAGCAGGTCGATACCGGCGCACAGCACCCGGTTGTTGCCGGCCGGGTCAATCACGTTCACCGATTCACAGCAGTAAATGCGGGGCTGGTCGCCGACGTTGAGAATGGAGATCTGCGCCGAGCTTTGGCTGCTGGCGTGGGCTTCACTGAGCCGGCGAAACACCGCCCAGTGCTGGCAAGGGTCGTTGACCTTGCGCATGTTGCCCCAGGGCAGGGGGATGCCGTTGCCTCGGTACACCGCCTTGAGTTTGCCTGGGCCGTAGGCATCGAAGTAATGCCAGTGCGGGTAGGGGGAGACCACCGTCATCCGCCGCATCGCCACCGACGGCGACACCCCGGCCTTGGTGTGTACGTCTATCTCGTAGCCGTTGCGGTCCAACAGTTGCCGAAAGGGCACCTTGGGGCACAACAGGGCGCCGGCAAAGAAGCTGGACTCGAAATCCCGCCAGGCTTGCAGTATGTCCTGGGCGTTGAGATCGGAGGTGGGTTGGCTGTCGGGGGTTTCTTCCCAGGGCTGGGTATTGCCGATGGCCAGCACGCTTTGCAGGGTGTCGGTGCTGTGCAGCACCTTGTGGCCGATATACACCGCCAAGTCGTACTTGAGGCGGGTGGGGTATTGGCGCAGCACTTCGTTGAGGTAGAGGGTGCCGGGGGGCTCAAAGAAGGAGGTCACCAACTGCTTGGCGCTGTTGCCCAGTTCGTCCACCACCTCTTTGGGGGGCCTTTTTACCCAGCGGATGCTCAGGCCCTGGGCCTTGGCCATGGCCAGCAAGTCGTCCACCGCCAGGTTAAGGCGCTTTTGGCCTATGTCTTCGGCGGCCCGTTCCAGGTTGGGGAAGTGGTTTTGCAGGTTTTCCTGGTGGGCGCGGATCAGCAGGTGAGCGAACTGGCGGCCGGTGATGCCGGTTTGCGACAGCATCTCGGGAATGGCGATTTGCAAAATCTCGTTGGAGAACAAAAAGCCCGGCTCCAAGGCCATGCCGCTGATGCCGCCGCGGCTGCCTTTGTCGGGGGTCAGTTCGCTGCTTTGCTCGGGTTCGTTGTCCAAAAACCACTTGGCATCTTTTTGAAAAACCTCGGCAATCACCTCCAGCATTTCCACGCTGGGCACCCGTTTGCCCCGTTCAATCATCGACAGGTAAGACACCGACGGCGCGTATTCAGGGTTGATTCGGATACAGCGCGATGACAGGTCTTCCATGGTTAACCTGTTGCTTTTACGCAGGTTTCTAACCTTGGTGCCGAGGAAGTGGGATTGCCTTACCAGACTTTTTGACACTGCCATTTTGTAAAATTCACACTGTGAAATTTTTGTTGTGAAATTATAGTCAGGATTTGGCTAGGCTACAAAACAAGCCGCTCAAAAGCCCTGGCGGCAGAAAAATCAGGTGGGCAGCGGCCCAGTAACGAGGACACTTTCAACGAGGTAACCACAGATGAACATGCCCGCATTGAACAGAACAGACCTGCACGACCAGCACAAACCCGTTATCGCCGAGGCCATCTTTGCGGTGGAAGCGGTAAGCGCCGGCGAGCAAAGCGAAAAGCAGCTCAAAGCCAAAGCGGTGCTGGACAACCTGTTCCCCCTCGATGCCGGCTCCCACCAGGACGTAACCTGCTACGTCATCGATTACCGCCACCTGCTGGCCTACTTCAAAGACGGCAGCCATTGCGGCCTCAAAGACGCCAGCCACTTCGTGGCCTTTAGCGGCGAGAAGGAAGACCCCTGCGCCATCTTGCTGCGCGATGGCAGCGGCTGCCACCTGGAGTTGTCACTGGGTTGCCGCAAGGGCAGCGGCGCCGTGGAACTGGTGGAAATTGAAGATATCCAACTGGAAAGCTGCACCACCTTCAGCCAGGGCCCGGCCCTGCCCCCCAGCATGGCCGCCATGCGCCACTGGATAAGCCTGATAAAGGGCGACGGCAAGCCCCAGGCGATGATGGAAGACAAAGAATTTACCGCCAAATGCGGCGCCGATTACTACCTGGATTACAGCTTCACCCTGTAAGGGCGCCGTTGTGAAAAAGCCTCCCACCGGGAGGCTTTTTTGTGGCCGTCAGGCTGGTAGCGTCAGCTTGCTGCCGTTGAATTTCAGGCGGTTAAGCAGCGCCCTGGCGGCATTGGCCCCTTCTTCGTCGAACTTCAGGCCGTAAAGGGCGTAGTGCAAGGAGCGTTGCAGGTTGCACACCGAGCCTTGCAGCGGGGCAAACACCTGGGTCTTTTGGCTGTTGGCAAAGATGCTGAGGGTGAGCTGGTCTCCCAGCTGAAAGGTTCTGCCAAGGGGCGGGGTGACAAAGCGGCAGCCGCTTTTGGATAAATCCCGCAGCTCGCAATCGCTTTTGTGGCTCTCCAAAATCACCTTGCCGGGCAGTTTCACCTCGAACCGGGGCTCTTTTCTGAGCTGGGTCACCTTGACCGAGGTGGGCACCGACAGCAGCAGCATCGGCAGCGGATCTTTAACCTGATGCAACAGCTGGCTGCGAAAGTGCAGCTCGGCCCCTTCGCCACGGGGCGAGATGGCCCGTACGTTTATCCAAAAGCCGTCTTGGAAGAAGTAGTTGAAGTCGTCGGCGGGAATATCCGGCACTTCCAGCAGCAGGCAGCGGGTACCGTGTTTGCCAATCAGCACCGTGGAGCAATGGTATTGGCTGCCCACCGGGGTGGTGATGTGCAAATCCAGCGCGCCGCCGTGCTCAATCATGGCAAAGGCGTCGGTGCTGTTAACGGTGGTAACGGTGGCGTTTTGTATAAAGGCCTGGCCCGCATTGCGCCGGGGTGACCCTGTGGCTGCTTGTGGCATCTTCCTGCTCTATTCCCTGATGGCGCCAGCGCGCCTTCTAACTACATGATTTATCAAAGCCTGAATCAAAAGAAAACCGCCAAAGGCCAATTTTTTGACGCACCGTGCATAGCGCCTTGCCACCGCGGCGCTGGCGCTAAAAAGTCGCTGGCAAAAAGGCGCCGGCTGCTTATGCTAGAGGCACCTTTTTCCGGCAGCAGGCAGCCCTTGTGAACCCATCCGTGCAATTGAATGACGTTTTTGACTTGCTCAAGGTGCTGATCCGCGAGCCCAGTGTGGTGGGCGCCGAGCATGCGTTTTTCAGGGTGCTACAGCGTGAGCTGGAAGAGCGGGGCGCCAAGGTGACTTGGTATGAGGGGCTGCTGGTGGCTCAGGGTAGCCGGCCGCAATCGGCGATGTTCTCGGCCCACATCGACCGCCATGGCCTGATTTGCACCGGCCCCAACGAGTTTCAATACGCCGCCTTTGTGGCCGGTAACCGCTCCGATCTGCTGGGTAACTCGGTGTCTGAGCAGCTGATGGCGAAAATTGTGGACCGCTTCGACGCCACTCCGGTGATGGCTTACGAGCCATGGTCCGGTGCTTACCGGGGCAAGGGGCAGATAGCCTCGGCCCATGTCTGTGAGCGGCGCAACAACCTGATTTTTACCCTCGATGGCCTGGAGCATCTGGTGGCGGGCACCCCGGTGGCCTTTGCCGACCGCCTGACTGTTGGCCCCGATACCATCTCAGGGCAGCTGGACAACGTGCTTACCGCCGCCTTTTTGGTGCATCTTTTTAGCCTGGGCTTTGAAGGCACCGCCTTCTTCACCGCCCAGGAAGAGGCGGGCAAGAGCTGGCGCTACCTGCTGGAATGGTTCCGCCGCTTTGGCAGCAGCACCAACCGGCTGGTGGTGGTAGACACCAGCCCCTACCCGGACCGCGCCGCTGCCGACCAGCAGCATCTGGTGCTTCGCAACAAAGACGCCAACGCCGCCTTTGATTTGGAACTCACCGGGCAATTGCAGCGGCTTTGCCAGCAAAGCGGCTACCAGGCAAGTTTCAAAGACCAGTTTATCGAGCAGCATAACCGCGAGTTGCAGGCCCAGGGCCTTGAGCCCCAGTCGCTGGGCAGTACCGAGATGGGCCGCATTGTGGCCGCCTCTAACGGCATGGTGACCGGCACCACCTTGCAGATCCCCACCACCGGCTATCACACCATGGAAGAGACCGCCGCCATCGCGGCCTGCGAGGCCTTCTTGCAGGTGCTTTGCAAGGTGGCGGAGATCCCCGCTTAGCCGAGCGGCTTTTCCAGCTCAAAAAAGCCGTCGTTGAGGCTGTCGAGACGGGCCGCGATAAGCGCCTGGGCATCGGCCAGGGCCTGGTTGTAAAAATACGGGCCCATTTGGGCGGCGATAAAATCGAGCAGGAATTCGGCATCAAACTGGCCCAGCTCTTGGTCCAGCTCCTTGTCGAACCAGTCTTGCAACAGGGTGAGCAGTTCGCTTTTTTGCGCATTGGGAAAACGGATCAGGGGCGGTGCACTTTTGCTGCTCATTTGCGTATTTTCCTTTGCAAATCTTTACCGCGCCGCGTCTGGCCCGGGTTTACTGTCGGTAACGGGTAAATCACAGGACCACCATACCATGCAAAAACACCATCTTCTGGCGCTGGCCTCTTTGTTAGCGGTCAGCACCGCCTGGGCCGAGGACCGCCCAGCGCCTCCCGCTCCGCCTTCGTTCAGCAGCCTCGACAGCAATGGCGACGGCGAGATAAGCAGCAGTGAAGCCGCCAACGACCCGATGCTGAGCCATATGTTCAGCCGCATCGACACCGACGGCAGCGGCACTCTCAGCGAAGCCGAGTTTAAAGCCGCCCTCAGCCATGGCCCGGGAGACCGCCACGGGCCGCCGTCCTTTGCCAGCCTCGACACCGACGGTGACGGCATGATCAGCACCAGCGAAGCAGCCAGCGACCCGATGCTGTCGCAGATGTTCGACAAGCTTGATGCCAACGGCGATGGCGTGATCAGCGAAAACGAATACCGGGCGCCGCCGCCTCCGCGCCGCTAACCGGGCGCCCCCGGCCTCGCCCGGGGGCCGCCTGGCTGATAAACTGCACGGGTTTTCCTTTCTTTGCGGTATGCCCAAGGGCATGAGGAAGAGGCTATGAGACCCGTTATCCGTTTGTTTTTTATCGTCCTTCGCCGAGTGTTGATGCCTTTTATGCTGATCTACGCGGCCCTTTCCAAACCCAAAGCCATTAAACGTGACGCCGCCAAACAGGCCAAAGTGGATGCTGCCTGTCGCCAGCTGACTCTGTATCAGTTCAATACCTGCCCGTTTTGCATCAAGGTGAAAAAGGAAGTGCACCGCCTGGCCCTGCCCATCGACATGGCCAATGTCCGCCGTGACCCCAACGCTCGCCAGGCTCTGGAAGCCGGCGGCGGCAAGGTAAAGGTGCCGTGCCTGCGGATCACCCACGCCGATGGCGAGGTTGAGTGGATGTACGAGTCCAGCGACATCAACCGTTACCTGCATCAGCGCTTCGCCGCCTGATAACGAAAAGCCCCGCAATGCGGGGCTTTTTTCATAGTGCGGCCAGGGCTTGTGGGATGGGGGTTTCGCCGCTTATCAGGTCAAAGGCCTGGCCTTGGGTGTGGGGCGTATCGAGGCAGGCGGCCAGCACCCTGGCGACATCCTGGCGGGCAATGGCGCCGCCGCTGGTGATGTCTTTGGCGGCCGTTATCAGGCCGGTGCCGGGCTCATCTTTTAGCAGCGCCGGGCGCACTATGGTGTAGGCGAGGCCGCTTGCCATCAGCTCGCGGTCGGCATAGTGCTTGGCGGCGTAATAGGGCAGCAGGCTCTCGTTCCAGTTGGGGCGGTGGTGGGCCTGGATGGCGCTCACCATCAAAAAGCGGGTGGCGCCGCTGGCCTTGGCCGCCTCCATGGCTTTAACGGCGCCGTCGAGGTCTATCAGCAGGGTCTTGTCGCTACCGGTAGCGCCGCCGGAGCCGGCGCTGAACACCACCGCATCCATACCGGCCATGGCGGCGGCCAGTTGGTTGACCGGTTGCTCAAGGGAGGCGGCGACCGCGTCAACGCCCTTAGCCTCAAAGGCGGCCAGTTGCGCGTCGCTACGGGCCATGGCCACCACTTGGTGCTGGTTTGCCAAGAGCGGCAGCAGGTGTTTACCGACGCCGCCGGTGGCGCCTATAACCAAAACGTTCATCTCTACTCCTTTGCGATGCCGTGAGCCCCCAGTAAAACAAAGGCTCCGGGGCCGGTGCAAAGGCAGGCCGGGGTGGGTTCAGCTTCTGGGCAGTTGCCGGCGATAAAAGCGGCTGTCTACCGCCATCACCGGAAAACGTGCCGGCAGCGCCTCTTTGGCCACCAGGCTAAAGCCGTGTTTCTCGTAAAAGCGGTGGGCCGCCAGAAACTGGGCGGTGGTGCCAAGGTAAATGTCGCCAAGGCCCTGCTGGGCGCACCAGTGGAGCAGGGTATCAAGGAGCTGGCCTGCTACCCCCTGGCCCGCGCCCCGGTGGCTGGCTTTGACAAACATCTTGCGAAGCGCCCCCTGACCGGCGCCGATATCCAGCACCGAGATGGAGCCCACCACCTGCTCGCCGTCCAAAGCCACCCAGAAATTCCCGGCGCCCTGGCGGTAAAAACCGGGGATATCCAGCAGATCGCGCTGGCGGGCGATATCGATGTCGATACCAAATTCGCGCTGCTGAATGGGCAGGATAAGCTCCACCACCCCTTGTTGGTGGTGGGGCTGGAATGGGGTGATGGTCAACATGGCTCGCTCTCCTTCAATCACCGGTTACGTTACCGCAACCGGCTGATTTGAAAAGCGCTTTATTGCGGGAAGTAGCGATAATGCCCGGTGATGGGAAAGCGCAGCAGGCTGTCGTCCTGCTCCGGGCCCCGGCCGATGTTATGCACCACCATCAGGTTGCCCGAAGGGGCGCGCTGGTCGCTGACAATACCGATATGAGGCAGGTTGCCGGGCAGCATCCAGGTGACTAAATCGCCGGGGCGATAGGCGGCCGGGTCTTGGCTGACGGGCAGCGACTGGCCGTGGCGGCTGAAAAACACTTGCAGGTTGGGCACTCGGCGGTGGTCGATATTGCTGTCGGGGCGGCTAAGGCCCCAGATCCGTTTGGACGGATACAGCGCAAAGTGCTGGGCCATGTCCTCGTGCACCTTTTGCTGCAAGTCGACCCCTAGGCGCCGGTAGCTTCTGATCACCACATCGGTACAGACCCCAAGCCCGGCAGGCACATCGCCGCCAGGGTAGCCGATGGTGAAATAGCGGCCGTCGTAACGTACCGCCTGCTCGGTGCGGGCCTTGGCCGCCGCCACCAGGGCTTCGGCTTCGGTGGCCTGGGCGCCGCTGGCCAACAATAACATCAGCGGAAAAAGGCACTTCATGGCAGCACTCCGTTGCTGGCAAAAAAGCGACTATCACCCACCCTGACCCAGTGGATGCTGAACGAGCGGGCTTAGGGTTTCCAGTAGCAAAGTGACGGTCGCGGCCTTTCGTCGGCGATGCCGCTTTGTGCTCGATGGAATGAACCGCTCTGGCACCCTTTTGGTTTCCTGACCTCAAGGTCACGCAGGCCTATTTCCAGCCTGTCATGTCCATTGCTTTGATTTAAAATGCTTTTCTCAAATCTGGCCAGCGCGGTACTGATAAAAAAGCCCCGCTGGGCGGGGCTTGGGGGTTAGTCCTTGCGGGCTTGCTCGGTGGCAATGAATTGGTCTATCTGCTGCTCCAACACCTTGAGAGGCACGGCGCCGTTGGCCAGCACCGCGTCGTGGAAGCGGCGGATATCGAATTTATCGCCAAGCTCGGTTTGGGCCTTTTCACGCAGCCGCAAGATGGTCAGCTCGCCCATCTTGTACGACAGCGCCTGGCCGGGCCAGGTGATGTAGCGGTCGGTCTCGGTTTGCACGTTGTGCAGGCTAAGGCCGGTGTTGTCGGCCATGTATTTCTGGGCCTGCTCGCGGCTCCAGCCGTACCAGTGCACCCCGGTGTCCACCACCAGCCGGGCGGCGCGCCAGGCGTCGAAGATCAGCCGCGCAAAGTGCTCGTAAGGGGTCTGGTAGAAACCGGCCTCTTCGCCGAGGTATTCGCTATACAGACCCCAACCTTCGCCAAAGGCGCTGATGTAGCCATTGCGGCGAAAGGCGGGCAGACCGGTTTGTTCCTGGGTAAGGCTGATTTGCAGGTGGTGGCCCGGTACCGCTTCGTGCAGTGTCAGCGGCGCCAGCTCGTAGATGGGGCGCACCTTGAGGTTGTAGGTATTGACCCAAAACTCCCCTGGCCTGTCGTCGGTGTAGGAGCCGGAGTAACGGGCCGAGGTGTAGTTGGGGGCAATGTCTGCCGGCACCGGGGTAACGGTGTAGGGCTTGCGAGGCAGCTTGCCAAAATAGCGGGGCAGGATGCCGTCGGCCCGCTTGGCGTAGTAGGAGGCGTCTTTGAGCAGCTCCAGCGGGGTTTTGGCATAGAACTGCGGATCGGTACGCAGGAACTGCATGAAGTCATGCAGATCGCCCTTGAAGTGCAGCTGCTGGATGATGGCGTTCATCTGCTCGTGGATGTGCTTCATCTCGGTCAGGCCCAGCTGATGCACCTGTTCTGGGCTGATATCCAGGGTGACGTAGTGCTTGACCCGGTTTTTGTACCACTCCCGGCCATTGGGCATTTCGGACATGCCGATGCTGGTGCGGGCGTTGGGAATATAGGTGTTGACCATGAAGTCGTGCAGCTTGTTAAAGGCCGGCAACACCGCCTTGTCTACCACCTCGTTGGCCTTGGCCCGGCGCGGGTCGCTTTGCGGCAGGGCATCAAAGGGGCTCAGGAACTGCTCTTCGTTGATGTAGGAATTGATGTTGCTGCCCACCAGCCCCAGCACCGCCTTGGGTTGGGTGATGCCCTTGGCCAGGCCTTCTTTCATCCAGGCGATTTGCTGGTCGATGTAACGGGGCACATCGCCAAGGGCGGTGAGGTAGGCGTCAAAATCGGCATCTTTTTGAAAACGCAGATAATCCTTCATGCCTGCCAGGCCCACCCAGAAGCCGTACTCGGAGGTGAGCGGCATCAGGTGATCGCCAAAGCGGTAGTTGTCGATGCGGTTGTCGAGCTCGTAGATCAGCATGGTTTTGCTGATCTGGTCCTGGTTGCCAAGGCTGGCCGCTGGCACCGCTTCGACCTGGCGTTTGAACTGCTGCCAGTATTGGTCCTCGGCGGCCAAGGCTGCCGGGGAAAGGTCCGGCAGGTGGCCGGCGCCGCGTCTGGGGTTATGGCTGCCAGCCAGCAGGCTGTCGTATTGGTTGCTGGCCTGCCAGTACTGGTCCATCAGGCTATTGAAGTTGGTTTGAACGCTTTGGGCCGGGTCGGCGGGGGAATGGGTTTGGGCACAGCCGCCTAAAAGGGCGAAACAGAGGGCGGCGACAGGGGTGAGACGGTTCATGGCACTTCCTATGGCGTTTTTTGTTCAGTGTCCCTTATTTGGCGCCAGGCTCAACGGCCGGCACGACCACAAGACCGGCAGGCAGGGTGAACGCTCAGTGGCGGTGCTTGGTCAGCCAACCTTGCCACAGGGCAAACAGCGCCTGGCGCACCGTGTTGGAAAAATCCGGTACCAAAAGGCCGGTGGCGTCGGGCAGGGCGCGAATGGCGGCCGGCGGGTTGGCGGCCTGCCACAGCCCTACCACCATGGCGTGGCTGGCCTGAATAAGGGCCTGGATACTGCGCTCTTCCATGGCGGCGGCCTTGGCCACCCGGGCGGCGCAGCGGGCCACGGCATCGGCCATGTGGCGCTTGAAGGTCTGAATGGCGTCCAGATCGTCGCAGTGCTCAATCAGGCCGTGGGCCAGAGCTGCCAGGCGGCAGCTGTCTTCGTCGCCGGCAATGTGGCGGCACAAATCGTCTATGGCCTGAGGCAGCGGCAGGGTATCCACGGCGGTCTCCAGCCGCTCCAGCCAGCTGCGCATGTCGTCTTCCAGCAGGGTCAGGAAAATGGCTTCGCGGGAGCGAAAATACAGATACAAGGTGCCTTTGCCCAGGCCCAGGTGCCCGGCCATTTCGGCGGCGGTGGGCAGGCGCTGGAAATCACGGTGCAAGGTGCGGGCGCAATCGAGGATCTGCCGGTAGCGCAGGGCTTTGTCGTCGGGGTTGTTGGCGCGTCGCATGGCGTGGGCAAATTCCTTGTAATGGGGGCGCTACTGTAAAGAGCGGGCCGCCTTGATGCAATCTAGCGGCTGGCCTGTTGCCAGGCCTTGGCGATGGCCAGCAGTTTAAGGTCGCTCCCCGGTGGCCCCAGTAGTGACAAACCGATGGGCAGGCCGTCGATATCACCCATGGATACGGTGACATGGGGGTAGCCAGATACTGCTGCCAGGGTGGAGGTACCGCCCCGGTAGAAGTCGCCATTTACGGTATCAATCAGCCAGGCCGGGCCATTGGTGGGGGCAATCAGTACGTCTTGGCCTTTGCTGAAGAAGGCATCGAGGGTTTGACGCGCCAGTGCTCGTGCACGTTGGCGGGCCTGGCTGCCATCGGGTGGGCTTAAGGCCTGCTCCAGGGTTTGCTGGCCAAAGTAGCGTAGCTCTTTGGCGGCATGTTGGTCATTAAAGGCCACCAACTCTTGGAGGCTGTGCACGGCAGCGGTCTTGGGCAGGGCCGCGAGGTAGGCATTGAGGTCGTGATGAAACTCCCACACCAGGGCGGTAAATTCGTCGTCGCCCAGGGCCGCCAGCTCTGGCAGCGCCGCGTTATCCACCTCGGCGCCAGCGCTTTTAAAGACTTTGGCCGCCTGTTCCAAAAGGTCGGCTACCCGGCCGTCAAACCCGGCCTTTTCGGTCAATACCCCCACCTTAAGCTCAGCCAGCGCCACCTGGGGCAGCGCCTTGGCGTGAAAATAGCCCGGCTCGCTCATGGCCAGCAGCAAGGCTGTGGCATCGTCCACGTTGCTGGCGATGGGGCCGGCGCTGTCTTGCTCGGCAGAAATGGGGGCAATGCCCTGCTGGGAAACCGCGCCTAAGGTGGGTTTGACCCCCACCAAGCCGTTCATGGCCGCCGGGCAGGTGATGGAGCCGTCGGTTTCGGTGCCGATGGCGGCATCGGCCATCCCGGCTGCCACGGCCGCCGCCGAGCCTGATGATGAGCCGCAGGGGCTTCGCAGCCTGTCCATGGGCAGCCGGGTCTGGCCGCCGGTGGCGCTCCAGCCGCTGATGGAATGCTCGCCGCGAAAGTTGGCCCATTCACTTAAGTTACTTTTACCCAGCACCACGGCGCCGGCGGCCTTTAGCCGGGCTACCAGCGGCGCGTCTTGGCTGGGTACGTAGTCTTTAAGGGCCAAAGAGCCGGCGGTATTGGGCAGGCCCTTGACCTCGATATTGTCTTTGATGGCCAGCAGCCAGCGGTGCAGTGGTCCTTTGGGCGCCTTGGCCAGCGCGCTTTGGGCATCAGGGTTGAGGCTGATATAGGCGTTCACCGGCAAAGCCTGGTGCTGGTCGGCCTTGATAGCGGCTTCAAGGCTTGCCAGGTCGCCCTTGGCCAAGAGTGGAGCGGCAAATAAGGCCAGCAGCAGTGGCGTAACGCGCATAAAGAATCCTTTCTTGGTGGCGAGTTAGTCGGGCATATCACTAAAGGCGTGGCGCAGCGCCTGGGACCAAGCGTCTGACAGCGCCCGAAAGTGGCTGTCTTCGGCTTCGATGCGCCGGCGGATGCTAAATTGGCATTGCCCGGCCGGCAGCACCGTGAGATCCAGCGGCATACCCACCGACAAATTGGAGCGTAGGGTCGAATCCATGGACAACAGCACCGCCTTGATGCCGTCGCTAAGGGGGGTGTCTTGGGTTACCACCCTGTCGAGAATGGGCTTGCCGTATTTGTGCTCGCCAATCTGCAGGTAGGGGGTGTCTTCGGTGGCCTCAATGTAGTTACCGGCGGCGTACACCAAAAACAGCCGCGGCTGGCCGCCCTTAACCTGCCCGGCCACCATGATGGTGGCGGCGGAGTTCTCGTTACGCTGCTCCAGAGTCTGGTGATATTTGCCCTGCACCTGCTGCATGGCATCTCCCACCATCTGCGCCACCTTGTGCATGGTGGGGGCGCTGAGCAGGGTGCCCTCGGCGTCGCTGGTGTCGATGGCTTCTTGCAGCCGGTTCATCACCGCCTGGGTGATGGCCAGGTTGCCGGCGGTAACCATGGCAATGGCCCGCTCGCCGGGTTCTTCCCAAGTGAACATCTTGCGAAAGCGGGCCACGTTGTCGAGGCCGGCATTGGTGCGGGTATCGGAGAGCAGAACCAGGCCCTCGTTGAGCTTGAGTCCGACACAGTAGGTCATGGCGCGCCTGTTATTGCTGTGATTGTTTCACCACCACTGATACATCAAGTTGTTCCTCGCTGCCACCGGAATGTATGCCGCGGATGGGGGCGGCGTCGCGGGCATCGAGCCCCGAGCCCAGGCGAATGTAGTACTCGGTGGGGCAGCAGCGGTTGGCGCAATCAAAGCCCACCCAGCCGAGGGTGTCGATATAAATCTCGGCCCAGGCGTGGGCCGCTTCATGGGGCACGCCGTCGGCGTCGGCAAACAGATACCCCGACACATAACGGGCCGGCAGGCCGACGCTGCGGGCCATGGCAATCAGTACCTGGGTATGGTCCTGGCACACTCCCTGGCCCTCGGCCAGGGCCTCGGCGGCGCTGGTGTGGGCGTGGGTGCTGCCGGGGGCGTAGCGCACCGCGTCGCTCACCGCCTGGGAAAGGGCGTGGGCAATATCTAACTGGCTGGCCTGGGCATTGTCGGCTTTCACCTTTTGCGCCAACGCCAGGATGGCCTCGTCGGCCCGGGTGGCGGCGGTGGCGCGCAAAAACACCTGGGGCGAGGCCTTTTCCCGGTGGCCCTTGAGCACCCCGGCGTGGTCTTGGGTGGTGACCGTGCCGGTTACCAGCACTTCCAGGCTGTCCAGGGGGCCGCTGGCGGTGAGGGTAAAGACGGTATCGCCAAAGCCGTCGACAAAAGGGCTGCCGATGGTGGCGCCTTCGGCGGTGATGTGCCAGTTCAGCACCTGCTGGCCGGCAAAACGGCTGGCGCTGAGTTTGAGGCTCTGGGTGACGTTTCGCACCGGCGGGTCGTAGCGGTAACGGGTGCTGTGGCTAACGGTCAGGCGCATCATTGGCCTCCGAAGTAATAAGACTCGGCGATACTGCTGGAGAGCGCCGCGTTACGGACCAAAAAATCACTCAAAAAGTCGTGCAGCCCGGCGCTGAAAATATCTTCCATGTCGCCGTGCAGCAGTATCGAGTAAGTCTCCAAGGCCTCGGCAGCAGCGCTTGAGCGGCGCCCGTAATGGCGGGCCAGCCGTTGCAGGTGGTCGGTGATGCCGGCGTAGCAGTGGGTGAGGGAGCGCGGGCTGAGCGGATTTAAAATCAAGAAATCGGCAATCAGCAGCGGCGTGTAGTTGTCCTTGTAGACCCAATGAAAGGCCCGCAAGGCCGACACCGCCCGCAGCACCGTGGTCCACTGGTAGCTGTCGCGGCTGTCTCCCACTACCGAGGTCTCCGGCAGTAGCACGTAGTATTTCACGTCCAGCAGGCGGGCGGTGTTGTCGGCCCGTTCCAAGAAGGTACCCAGGCGCAAAAAATCGTAGCCGTCGTTACGCAGCACTGTGGAGTCGGTGGCGCCGCGAAACAGCGCGCCCTGGCGTTTCACCCAGTCGAGAAATTCCGGCAGGTTGTTGCGCACCATGTAGCGCAGTGCCGGTTTTTTCAACTCCATATGGGCACTGTTGATGGCGTCCCACATGTCGGCGGTGATGGCGGTACGCATGGCGCGGGCGTTGTTACGGGCCTGCTCCAGGCAGTTGCTCACCGAAGAGGGGTTGGCTGGGTCGAACACCAGGTAGTCGGCCACTTCGGCCTGGGCCAGAGGAATGTAGTCGGTGGGGCTGAAACCGGCGGCGGCCAGCACCGATTGCCACTCGCTGCGATAGCCCTGACCCGCGGCGGGCATCATGGCCATGCGGTGGCCCATTTCCATGAGCCGGGCCATGTTTTCGGCCCGCTCCACATAGCGGGAAAGCCAGAACAGGTTGGCTGCGGTACGACTTAACATAATGGCGCCTCCTGTTATTCGGCCATGATCCAGGTGTCTTTGACACCGCCGCCCTGGGAGGAGTTAACCACCAGAGACCCTTCCTTAAGTGCCACCCGGGTCAAACCGCCTGGGGTAAGCCGTATTTTGTCCCCCACCAGGCAAAAGGGCCGCAAGTCCACATGGCGCGGCGCGATGCCGCTTTGTACAAAAGTGGGGCAGCTGGACAGGCTTAACGTCGGCTGGGCAATGAACTCGCCGGGGTTGGCGCGGATGCGCCCGGCGTAGGCGTCGATTTCCTCGCGGCTGGCGGCAGGGCCCACCAACATGCCGTAACCGCCGGAGCCGTGTACTTCCTTAACCACCAGCTCTGACAGGTGGGCCAGCACGTATTGGAGATCGTCGGGCTTGGCGCACTGGTAGGTAGGCACGTTGTTGAGGATGGGCTCTTCGCCGAGATAAAAGCGGATCATCGACGGCACATAGGTGTACACCGCCTTGTCGTCGGCCACGCCGGCGCCCGGCGCCGAGCAAATGGCCACGTTACCGGCCCGGTACACGTTCATCAGCCCGGGCACTCCCAGCACCGAGTCGGGGCGAAAACACAAAGGGTCCAAATAGGCGTCGTCAATGCGCCGGTAAATCACGTCCACCCTGGCTGGGCCGCGGGTGGTGCGCATGTAAACGTGGCCGTTTTCCACAAAGAGATCCTGGCCTTCCACCAGCTCCACCCCCATCTGGTCGGCCAGGAACGAGTGTTCGTAATAGGCGCTGTTCATGGCGCCTGGGGTTAGTACCACGATGCAGGGGTCACCGCCGCAGCCCTTGGGTGCGATGCTTTTGAGGGTTTTGAGCAGGCTTTCGGGGTAGCTGTCTACCGGTTCGATGCGCAGCTGAGAGAACAGCTCCGGGAACATGCGCATCATGATCTCGCGGTTCTCCAGCATGTAGGACACCCCGGACGGCGTGCGGCAGTTGTCCTCCAGTACGTAAAACTCGTTTTCGCTGACCCGCACGATATCAACGCCGATAATGTGGCTGTAAACCTTGCCGGGCGGGTCGATGCCGATCACCGAAGGCTCGAAGGCGGCGTTGTTGAACACCAACTCGCCGGGGATGACCCCGGCTTTGATGATCTCGGCATTGTGGTACACGTCGAACAAAAAGGCATTGAGCGCCCGGGCCCGCTGTTCGACGCCCCTTTTCAGCAACCGCCATTCGGCGGCGGTGAAGATACGGGGAATAAGGTCGAAGGGAATAAGCCGCTCTGGGTCGCCACCGTCGCCATACACGGCGAAGGTGATGCCAATCTTGCGAAACAGGGTTTCGGCTTCCTCGCGCTTTTGGGCCAATTGCTCGGGGCCTGTGGCTTCCATCCATTCCACCAGGGCCTGGTAGGGCTCCCGGACCTTGTCGTCGCTCATCATCTCGTTGAACACCGCACACCCCTTGAATAAATCCGCATCCTTTGTGGGATTAATTGCAGGCGGCGATGGGGTTGGTCAATAGCTGAACAAGGCTTTGGCGTTTGATGGCGACTTTTCGTGACCCACAGCAATAAAAAAGCCCTCGACTGAGGGCTTTAGGTCAGGCGGCCTGTTCCAGGGGCTCGGTCTTGGGCGCCGGTTTGGCCGGCTTGGCAGCCTGCTGGCGGATCGGGCTGATGGCCAGCACCGCCAGGGCGGCAATAAACAGCATGCAGCCCATCACCAAGAAGGCCTCGTTGTAGGCCATGACGCTGGCCTGGCGGTTCACTTCCTTAAACAGGAGGCCATATGCCTGGGTGGCGTTGCCGCCCTGGGCCTCCAGCAACTGGCCGGTGTGGCTCAGCCATTGGGTCAGGTTTTGGCTGCCGTTCACCAGGGTTTCGCGCACCTGCCACAGGTAATGGCGGGTGCGCACGTCCATCAAGGTGGCCAGCAGGGCAATGCCCACGGCGCCGCCCATGTTGCGCATCACGTTCAGCAAGGTCGAAGCCGAGGGAGCGTCTTTCTTGTCTACCCCCTGGGTGGCGATGATGGACAGCGGCACCATCATAAAGGGCTGGGCCATGGCCCTGACCAACATTGCCGGGATCAGGAAGGCGCCATCGTAAAGCACCGTCATGTTGACGTTCATCCACATGCTGATGGCAATGCCCACGAAGCCGGCAAACACCAAGTAGCGCGGGTCTACCTTCTTCACCAGTTTGGGGATGAGCGGAAACAGCGGCAGCTGCGGGAAGCCCACCCACATCAGCACCAGGCCGATTTGCATGGCGTTGTAGTCGTGTATTTGCGCCAGGTACAGCGGTACCAGGTACACCGAGCCAAAGAGGCCGGCGCCCAGGGCAAAGTAAGCCAGGCAGGCCTTGGAGAAATCCGGGTTCTTAAAGAGCCGCAGGTTCACCAGTGGCGCCTTGGCGGTGAACTGGCGCCAGACAAACACCGTCATGCTGACCACCGCGATCACCGACAGCCAGCGAATGTACTCGGCGTCGAACCAGTCGTCGCGGGAGCCCTCTTCCAGCACCACTTCCAGGGAGCCAAGGCCAAGGGCCATGGTCACCATGCCGAACAGATCTATGGTCTTGAGCTGGTCGTCGTCACGGTCTTGTTTGTCCAGGCCCATGGCCAGCAGCACCATCACCAGCAGGCCGGGCAGTACGTTCAGGTAGAAGATGTAATGCCAGCTGAAGGTGTCGGTGAGCCAGCCGCCAAGGGTTGGGCCGATAGAGGGGGCGAAGGTGGCGGTGACACCGAATAGCGCCATGCCCACCGGTTGCTTCTCCATGGGCAGCTGGGTCATCACCAGGGTAAAGGCCATAGGAATGAGCGCGCCGCCGGTAAAGCCTTGCAGGGCCCGAAAGGCGATCATCGATTCGAGGTTCCAGGAGAAGGAACAGGCCAAGGATGCCAGCACAAAGCCGGCACTGGTCCACAGCAAAAAGCGCCGAGGGCTCAGCCAGCGGGTGAAAAAGCCGGTCAGGGGGATGGCGATCATCTCCGCCACCAGATAGGCGGTGGCTATCCAGGAAGACTCGGTCAGGGTGGCCCCCAAGGCTCCCTGAATCTCCTTGAGCGATGAGTTGGTGATCTGGATATCCAAAATCGCCATGAACGCGCCCACCAGGGCGCCCATCACCGCCAGCCAGTTTTTCGGTATGCGCGATAGCATCCCTTACTCCGTGTGGACCGTGGCCAGCACTGACATGCCGGGGCGCATTACGCTCAAGTCCTGGCCGTTATCAAAGGCCAGGCGAACCGGCAGGCGCTGTACCACTTTGGTGAAGTTGCCGGTGGCATTCTCGGGAGGCAACAGGGCGAACTCGGAGCCGGTGGCACCGGCAAAGCTCTCAACGTGGGCCTTGAAGGTCACCCCGGATTTGGCGTCGGCCACGATATCGACCTGCTGGCCAATCTTCATGCCGGCAACCTGGGTTTCCTTATAGTTGGCTTCTACCCAAATTTTGGGCGTCACCAGGCTCATCAGCCGCGCGCCGGGGCTAGCGGTTTGGCCCAGCTGCACCTGGCGGCTGGTCACAAAACCGTCTCGAGGGGCGGTGATGGTGGTGTAGGAAAGTTGCAGTTCGGCATTTTCCACTTTGGCTTTGGCAACGTCGACGGTGGCTTGCAGTTGCGGCTGCTCACCCAGAATGACCTGCAATTGCGCCTGTTCGGAGGCAATTTGTGCCTTGGCTTGGGCCAGGCGAGCCTTGGCGGCGTCGCGGTTCAGCTCGGCGGCGTCCAGGTCATCTTGAGAGACATACTGCTTGCCAGACAGGCGAGAGAGACGGTCTACCTGTTGCTGGGCGCGTTTAAGCTCGGCGTTGGCGGCATCAAAGCTAGCCTGGGCCGATTCCACCAGGGTTTGCTGGGCATTCTGGCGGTCAACCAAGTGGTCGAGTACCGATTGCTGCTCGGCCAGATCGGCCTTGGCTTGGGCCAGGGCGACCTGATAATCCCGGGGGTCGAGTTGGATAAGGGGAGTGCCGGCGGTCACCTTTTGGTTATCGGCAACCAGTATCTGTGTCACAGTGCCGTTGATGCGGCTCATCACCGGCACGATGTCAGCTTTGACATAGGCGTTGTCGGTTGTCTCCTGGCCCTGATGCAACCACCACCAGGCCCCACCACCTGCGGCCAGAGCTACCACTACAAGCAAGAAAATAATGCGTTTGGACATTGGACCTCCAATCTGAGGCTCGACATTCTAGCGTCGTTACATTATTTTTATTAGTCGCTCTGTATAACACGTACTGTTTCTAGTTTTATAACAGTTCGTTATGGCGTTATAACCGTTCAACCGGCGTAGGAGGCTTCATGGATCTCAATGAAATTCAGGTATTTACCAAGGTAGTGGAAGTCGGAAGCTTTACCTCGGCTGGTGAACGATTGAACATGACCAAGGCCACGGTCAGCCGCAAAATCGCTGACCTCGAAGAGCGGCTCGGGGTACGGCTTTTAAACCGCACCACCCGCCAGCTCAATCTCACCGAAACCGGCCAGGCGTTCTATGAGCGCTGCTCGCGGATCATGACCGACCTTGGCGATGCCCAGGCACTGGTTACCACCCGCGCCGAGCAGGTACGGGGCAAGCTGAAAATCGTGATGCCCATCGAGCTGGGCCAAATGCTGATGGGCCGCTTCCTCGGCCACTTCATGCGGCGCTACCCCGATGTGGAAATTGACGCCGAGCTTACTAACCGCCGCATCGACATGGTGCAAGAAGGGGTGGATGTGAACATCCAGGTGGGTCTTGGCCAGGATTCCAACCTCATTGCCCGGCGTCTGAGCTCCACCCGCAAGATTTTGGTGGCCAGCCCCGAATACCTGGCTGGCAACAGCCCGCTGCTGCACCCCGAAGACTTAGGCGATCATGAGAATATCTTGCTGAAGATGTCCGGTGATGCTTACGAACCGCTGCGATTTTCCAAAGGCAAGGAGCAGGTAACGGTGCAACCCAAAGGCCGTATGCACTGCAACAACGTCACCTTCGCCCGCGAAGCGCTACTGTCAGGGCTGGGAGTCGGTTCTTTGCCGCTGTTTATGGCCCTGCCCTACGTTAACGAAGGCCGCCTGGTGCGGGTGCTGCCTGACTGGACCATGGAAAGCGGTGAGATGTACGCGCTTTATCAAAGCCGCCAGTACATGCCCAAGCTGCTCAAAACCTTTTTGGACGAACTCAGCGAAACTATGGCCGAGATGGACAAGCTCAAAACCAGCGCCTGCCTGGACCGCGAGGAGATCCTCGACCAGATGATGGCCAGCAGCAGAAAGCTCTCCGAGAACGGCCTGGTGGAAAAAGTGCTGGCGAAAATCGACAGCAAAGCCCGGGACGCCGTCGCCTAAAACCCCATGGCAAGCTCGCTGGGCCGGGCGACATCCCCCTGGCGATAATCGCAAACCCCATCGGGGAAAATGGCCTCCAACCATGACTGGTAGGGGGCCATTTCTTTGGTGCCGTAAAAGCCCTGCGCCATGGCGTCTTGAACGCTTACCCGCGCGCATTTGAACAGGTCCCCCGCCAAAGGCGAGCCGGCCCTGTTGCGCGGTGAACTGTGGGCCGGGTAGATGGCCATACAGGGGCCGTCGGCTTGTTGGTTCCAGCGGCCGTTCCACACCGTGTCGCCACTGGCCAATACCTTGCCCTCGCCGTCAAAACAGCTGTCGCTCACCGGGCGCCTGCCGCTTTCTAGCCATTGCTCCATGGCTCTAAGGGCCTGGGGCGTGGGGTCGAAGGGCTTGGCCGCCACCCAGATCACCAAATTGTCGCTGTTGCCCTGCTGGCGAAGTAGCCGCTCCCGGACCGACAGGCTGGCAAAGGAGTGATGCATGTTGAGTGCCGGGTCCAGGTAGTGGCGCAGATCGATGGTGGGCAAGGTGAGGCGGCCCAAAAACACCTGGCCGCCCAGGTAGGCCGCAGCCATGGCTTGTGGGTGCCCCTGGTTGCGAGGGGCGGGCTCGAACCCGGCCGGCACCGGGCCGTTAAAGGCCGCCAGGGGCAGCAGGCCGCCGGGCCGTTTTTGCATGTTGTGGTCCCCCCACAGGGACAGACGCCTTAGCTTTTGGTCGCCGGACAGCACCCAAAACCGCTCTTGCTGCATCTGGGCCGGGGGCTTCCAACCGCCGATATGGGCGTTGAGGTGCAAAAATTCTGCCGGGCTTAGCGCGCCTTCTTTCAAGGCTTCAAGGCCATACTGCACGCCGATGTTGTCAAAGGTGCGGTTGGCGTAGCCGGCGGCGTCTTGCCCGTAAATATCCCCCAAGTCGTGCCAATAGCTGAAGTGGCTTTGGGCGGCCAGGGCGTCACTGAACAGCGGCGCCCGGTGGTAGTAACGGGGGTTGTTGGTGAGCGGAGTTAGCCCCCGCCAGGAGGCGCTGCATTCGGTGGCACCGGGGGGCAGGCGGCTGGGTTTGAAGTTGAGCCAGCGGGACCAGTCATCCATGCGCCGAAAGCGGTGGCCTTGGCTGTTGGAGGCAGTTAGCCCCTCCACCAGTGGCCGCTCGGTCTGAACCTGCCAGCGTGGGCCGCCCAGCTCGTCGAAGTAATATTCCAGCAGCTCGCAATCGAGGGCCCAGATGGATTGGGTCACCATGTCCGGGTAGCTGTATTGGGGTAGCAGGCCGTTGAGCAGACCTGGGGCGATTTCGGCAAAGATATACTGCTGCACCGCGCCGCCCGAGCCGCCGATACCGATGGTCCAGCGCGGCTCGCCGTAGCGGGCCACAAACTGCGCCTTGACCAATTGCGCGGTGCGGGCGCCGCGCCAGAGGTGGTAATGGGTGCTGGTAACGTTGCCGCTGGACGCCAGGATGGCGTAACCGGCCTTGAGCAGGGTGAGGTTGTCCTCGGTCAGGTCGGACAGCCGCAGCTTGCCCTGGTACTTGCCGATACCTACCCCGCCCTTAAAGGCAAAAATCACCTTGTGATTCCAAAGCTTGGCGCTGTTGATGGGTTCTTGTGGCATGACCCGCATGGCAATGCCGTAGAGGTAACGGTTCAGGCTGCCGCGCTCGACCCGCACTATCACCGGGCCTTGGGCATCATTCTGGGCATCGGTTGGCAGCGCACCTGGCGGCAGAGGAACGGGTTGCTCCGCCCCCTCTTGCAGGTAGAAGTAATCAACCCGGGTGGCTATTTGGCAATCCTGGCTAAACCCCAGGGCCTCACCGTCTGCGCTTGTGACCAGGGTGCCAGCGCCCTGCTGGTTATCCACCAGGGGCTGGCCAAGGCCCGAGTCTTCGGTAGCGCAGGCAAAGGGGTAATCCAGCGGCCACAGCTGGGTGTCCACGGGGCCGGTGTCACCTATTGCCACCGGCAGGGAAAAGGCGCTGAGATCCAATGGGTTAAAGGCTGGGTGTGGACCCGGGTAGGGCGCTTTGGCCTGGCTGGGTTGGTAACCTGCGGGCAGGGCTAGCACTTGGTGGCTGGGTTTGGCAGGGGCGATTTCGTCCCCCAGCCAGTCGAGGGTCAGTTCCCTTGCCGACCAGCCCAGCAGCATCACCACCGCCAGGGTACCCAAACCGGGTTTGATAAAACCGCGTCCCTTGTTTCGCATAACACCCCCAAACAAGGCATTTCATGTTCAGCCTAGCAAGGGCCAGCGCCATGGCGCCCAAACTGCGCAAAAAAGTTGTGATATAGCCTGCATTACTGAATGCTCATTAACGGTGTGCCAAGTTTATTTAACCTTTTAAAAACATATAGATATATCGACTGTTTAAGCATTATTCAGTGTTGCGCTGGTGTTAATGCCTTGGAAGGTGAATGCTCCCTGAATCAATCTGTAGCCACGGGTTAACGAGAGGGGAAATGCAATGCACCACATGCTCTGCGGTATTCTGGTTGCGTTGGCAGGGATGCCCGTCTTGGCGGAGACCACCGCACAACCAGAACCTGTTACCAGTTGGTATCAACACCTGATGGCGGAACCTGCTCCGCAGCAGGGCAAAGTCTTAGAGCCGTCGCTGCTCAAGGTTAAGCTCAACCAGGCGCTGACCCTGGGTCTGAGCAGCCAATTCGAAAAGGCCGAACATCAGCGTGTGGAATTCAAACAACCGGCAGCATTTGATGGCGGCCAGTTCAGCAGTTCCTACCATCTGAGCCTTAACTGGCGCTTCTAAAACCAATATAAAATTATCTTGCTTGCACAATTCAGGGGCGCCTCGGCGCCCCTGCCGTATTTTAACGGACTTCTCAGCGCCCCTTTTCTTGCCTAAATTTAAAGCTCCCCCAAGGAGTTATTGCATGTTTGTACCCTTAAATATGGATTTCGGTGAAGCGGTCACCGTCGATTCGGCCAGTGCCAACTGGCTACCCAGCCCGAAAAAGGGGGTGTACCGCTGTCCCCTTGAACGCCAACAAGCCGAAGAAGGCCATGCCACCAGCCTGGTGCGCTACGAGCCCGGTTCGAGGTTCAGCCCCCATACCCACCCGGGCGGGGAGGAGATCCTGGTATTGGAAGGCACCTTCAGCGACGAAAACGGTGACTACAAGGCCGGCACCTATCTTCGCAACCCTCCTGGCACCCGCCATGCGCCTTTCAGCGAGCAAGGTTGCAAGCTGCTGGTTAAACTCAATCAGTTTCGCCCGGGCGACAGCCGGCGTTTTGCCGTCGATACCCGGCCATGGTGCTGCGAGCCGGGGTTGCCGGTGGAGTTGCCGCTGCACAGTTTTGGTGGTGAATACACCGCTCTAATTCGTCTGCCCCAGGGGGCCGACACCTGCCTGCCTTGCCTTGATGGCCGGGTTGAGGCGCTGGTGCTGGCCGGTACCCTGCTTGATGCCCGGGGCAGATACCGCGCCGGTACCTGGCTCAGAAGGCCGGATTGGCATGGTGACAAACTGATGACCGCACAGGACACGGTGCTTTTTATCAAGCAGGGCCATTTTCCCGGCAGTTGAACTGGACTGTTCGCTTCAGGGTGGTATCTGGAGACGTGGGATGAAAGGCAACAGTCTGGATCTGGCCAGGCGCGCTTATCTGCTGCGCATCATGGGCTTGGGACTGGGGGCGCTGGCCATGGCCGCCGTGCTGTGGGAAGGCGCCACCGCCTGGTGGCTTTGGGGGCTGTTGTTGCTGCACGGCTTTATCTGGCCGCACCTGGCCTTCCTTCGAACCTTGCTACGCCGCAGCGCCCTGCGAGCCGAGCGCCAGCATCTGCTGGCCGACGCCTTGCTGGGCGCGGCCTGGTTACCCCTGATTGGCTTTAACGCCTTGCCCTCGGTACTGGTATGGGTGCTGCTGGCGGCTAACCTGCTGGTGGCCGGTGGCCCGGTGCTGCTCGCGAAAGCCGTGGCCGGCCAGCTGTTGGTGGTGGGCGCTATGCTGCTGGCCGGAGTGGGGCATTGGCAGTGGCAGACCTCGGCTTTTGAGCTTTTGAGTTGTCTGCCACTATTGCTGTGCTATCCCCTCCTTTGGGCCTTGCTGAGCTATCTTGGCGCCGACAAACCCGGTAATGGCGAGCTGGCCATAGAAGGCGGACCGGCCAGCATTTACCCCATGAGCGATTGGGAGCGGCTGGTAGAGCTGCGTTTCTTGCAATGCCAAGGAGATCTGGCAGCGGCCAGTATTATCCTGCTGGATATGAGCCAAGCCCGGCGACGAAGGGGCGAGCAGTGGAGCAGCACTCAGATGCGCCAATTGGCCAACATCCTGGCGCTACAGATGCGCGGCGGCGACAAACTGGGGCTTTGGGGGAACAAGGGGTTGGGGCTGCTGCTACCGGGGACCCGGCTCGATGCGGCGGTGGTGATCGCCGAGCGTATCCGCCAGCAATTAACTGAACTGAGCCGTGACCAGGGGCAGCTAGGGCTGTGCGCCGGGGTAGCCGGTTTCAGCCCGGCCCTGCGGGACCATCACGGCTGGTTGGCTCAGGCCGAACTGCGACTGTCCAAGGCCAAAGAGGCGGGGCGAAACCGGGTGGTTGCCGCCTGACTGGTATAAAAAAACGGCGCCCTTGGGCGCCGTTTTTTGCTGGCCGGAACTTAGTCCTTGGACGCGCGGGAAGCGCGCTTACGGTCGTTCTCGGTCAGGTGGCGTTTGCGGATACGGATGCTCTGCGGCGTCACTTCCACCAGCTCGTCGTCGTCGATGAATTCCATGGCGCGTTCCAGGGTCATCTTGATCGGCGGAGTCAGGGTCAGGGCTTCGTCGGTACCGGCGGCACGCATGTTGGTCAGCTGCTTACCTTTGAGGCAGTTTACGGTGAGATCGTTGTCACGGCTGTGGATACCGATGATCTGACCTTCGTATACCTCAACGGCGTGGCCGATGAAGAGGCGGCCGCGCTCTTGCAGGTTGAACAGGGCGTAGGCCAGGGCCTTGCCGGTGGCGTTGGAGATCAACACGCCGTTGTTGCGTTGACCAATGGTACCGCCTTTGAAGGGGCCGTAGTGGTCAAAGCTGTGGTACATCAGGCCGGTACCGGAAGTCATGGTCATAAAGTCGGTCTGGAAGCCGATAAGGCCACGAGCCGGGATCATGAAGTCGATACGGACACGGCCCTTGCCGTCGATGTCCATGTTGCGAAGCTCTGCCTTACGCAGGCCAAGGGCTTCCATGACGCTGCCCTGGGACTGTTCTTCAACGTCCACGGTCAGGGTTTCCATGGGCTCCTCCTTCTCGCCTGCTTCGTTGGTGCGCATGATCACCTGAGGGCGGGAAACAGCCAGCTCGAAACCTTCGCGGCGCATGTTCTCAATCAACACGCCCAGGTGCAGTTCGCCACGGCCGGAGACGCGGAAGGTATCAGGGTCTTGGGTTTCTTCGACGCACAGGGCCACGTTGTGCTTGAGCTCCTGGGTCAGGCGGTCAAGGATCTGGCGCGAGGTAACGAACTTGCCTTCCTTACCGGCGAAGGGTGAGGTGTTAACCAGGAAGTTCATGGTGACGGTGGGCTCGTCCACGGTCAGGGCAGGCAGGGCCTCGGGGGCGCTGGTGTCACAAACGGTGTCGGAAATTTTCAGCTCGCCAAGGCCGGTGATGGCGACGATGTCGCCCGCGGTGGCTTCGGTGGTCTCGAAGCGGTCCAGGCCCATGTAGCCCAGTACCTGGCCGACTTTGCCGTTACGCTTGGAACCGTCGGCACCCAGAATAGTCACCTGCTGGCCAAGCTTAACTTTGCCGCGCTTGATGCGGCCGATGCCGATAACGCCCACGTAGGAGCTGTAGTCGAGCTGGGAGATCTGCATTTGCAGGCCGCCGTCCAAGTCCACGTCAGGCGGGGAAACCTTGTCAACGATGGCTTGGAACAGCGCCGTCATGTCGGCGCCCACTTCGCTGTCGGAATCGCTGGCCCAGCCGTTCAGGGCAGAGGCGTAAACGATGGGGAAGTCCAGCTGCTCGTCGGTGGCGCCGAGGTTGTCGAACAGGTCGAAAACCTGGTCGATAACCCAGTCAGGGCGGGCGCCGGGCTTGTCGATTTTGTTGATAACCACGATGGGCTTCAGGCCCTGGGCGAATGCCTTTTGGGTCACGAAGCGGGTTTGCGGCATCGGGCCTTCTTGGGCGTCAACCAGCAGCAGTACTGAGTCCACCATGGACAGTACGCGCTCTACTTCGCCGCCGAAGTCGGCGTGTCCGGGGGTGTCCACGATGTTGATGCGGAACTCTTCGCCAGCAGGAGAAGTCCAGCGGATGGCGGTGTTCTTGGCGAGGATGGTAATGCCGCGCTCACGCTCCTGATCGTTGGAGTCCATTACGCGTTCGGCCATTTCGCCGCGGGTTTCCAGGGTACCGGACTGGGACAGCAGCTTATCCACCAGAGTGGTTTTGCCGTGGTCAACGTGCGCAATAATAGCGACGTTACGAAGTTGTTGAATTTGCATGACTTTTCCAGGAGTGGTGTGAGTGCGCCACAGTTCGGCACTGGATCCGGGACCCAAGGCCCCAGATGAAAAAATGGCCGCTATTGTACTCAAGCCACATGACTTTAACAGTACTAAGCGTAAACTGATTTTCGCACCGGACATTTCGGCCTGCACCAATCTGGTGCAAGCGCCGTTCCAATCTGGTGCATTGTCCGTCTGGAACCCCAAGGGAAATGGGTAGATTAGTCATGTAAAACAATCTCTTGTGAAGTTGGCGCGAGAATTGTAGTGGTAGTGCCAGCGACGCCCCAGCCAGGCGACATCTACTTAAAATCGGAGGCTAATTCGAATGTCCGTTGAGCAAATCCTCGACCTGATCAAAGAACACGAAGTCAAATTTGTCGACCTGCGTTTTACCGATACCAAAGGTAAAGAGCAGCACGTAGCCATCCCCCACCACCAGGTGGACGCCGATTTCCTGGAAGACGGCAAAATGTTTGACGGCTCTTCCATCGCTGGCTGGAAAGCAATCAACGAATCCGACATGGTGCTCAAGCCGGATCTGACCACCGCTGTTCTGGACCCCTTCGCTGAAGAAGTGACCCTGAACCTGCGCTGCGACATCCTCGAGCCTGCCACCATGCAAGGTTACGACCGTGACCCCCGCTCCATCGCCAAGCGCGCCGAGGCCTACCTGGTCTCCACCGGCATCGCCGACACCGTGCTGTTTGGCCCTGAGCCCGAATTCTTCATGTTCGACGACGTTCGTTTCGGCGCCGACATGTCCGGCTGCTTCTACAAGCTCGACTCTGAAGAAGCTGCCTGGAACTCCGGCCGTGAATACGCCGAAGGCAACAAAGGCCACCGTCCCATGGTTAAAGGTGGTTACTTCCCGGTTGCCCCGGTTGATTCCTCCAACGACATCCGCGCCGCCATGTGTATGGTGATGGAAGAGATGGGTCTGGTGGTTGAAGCTCACCACCACGAAGTGGCTACTGCCGGTCAGAACGAAGTGGCTACCCGCTTCAACACCCTGACTGCCAAGGCTGACGAAATCCAGATCTACAAGTATGTGGTGCACAACGTGGCTCACGCCTACGGCAAAACCGTCACCTTCATGCCCAAGCCCATCGTTGGCGACAACGGTTCCGGCATGCACTGCCACCAGTCTCTGAGCAAAGATGGCAAAAACATCTTCGCCGGCGACAAATACGGCGGCCTGTCTGAAGACGCCCTGTACTACATCGGCGGTATCATCAAGCACGCCAAGGCCATCAACGCCTTCACCAACGCTTCTACCAACTCCTACAAGCGTCTGGTGCCCGGCTTTGAAGCCCCGGTCATGCTGGCTTACTCTGCCCGTAACCGTTCCGCTTCCATCCGTATTCCCCATGTGTCCAGCCCCAAGGCTCGCCGCATCGAAGTTCGCTTCCCTGACCCGACTGCCAACCCCTACCTGGGCTTTGCTGCCCTGATGATGGCCGGTCTGGACGGTATTCAGAACAAGATCCACCCTGGCGATGCCATGGATAAAGACTTGTACGATCTGCCTGCCGAAGAAGCGGCCGAGATCCCGACTGTTGCCTCCAGCCTGGAAGAAGCCCTGGCCTGCCTGGACGCGGACCGCGAGTTCCTGACCCGTGGCGGCGTGTTCACCGACGAAGCTATCGATGCCTACATCGAGCTAAAAGCGGCTGAAGCCAAGCGTATCGCCATGACCACCCACCCGGTGGAATTCGAGCTCTACTACAGCGTTTAACAACACTGAAAGTTTGCTGCTTTGCGTGTTGGGCCCACCGTCAGGTGGGCTTTTTTATTGCGGCAACGGCGATGTTGGTAGAAGATTTTTAAGGTATTGCCTTGGACAAGGCCCAAGCCTTGTCCAAGGCTCAAAACAGACCCTTCTACGGACCCGGAATATGAAACAGGCTCTGCTGATATTGCTGCTTGCCGCGTCGACCGCCATGGCGGCCGAGTCCGGCAAGATATACACCTGGACCGATGCTCAAGGCGTGGTGCATTACTCCGACAAACCCCACCCTGGCGCCAAGGAAACCAACGTGGCCTTGTCGCAGCAGTACGACATGCCCAAGGCCGACCCCAACATCCTCAAGCAGGCGCCCAAGGCCGCCGAGCAAACCCGTTGGAGCATCACCATTCTGAGCCCCGCTGACGAGGCCACTTTGCGCGAAAACGACGGTGAAATGTCGGTGTCGGTGCAGACCCAGCCAGCTATGCTGCCTGGCCAGCGGGTACAGCTGTTCATGGACGGCAAACCCGTGGGGGCGGCCAGAACCGTGAGCAGCTTTGTGATAAGGGATGTGGAGCGGGGCGAACACAGCATCAAGGTGCAGCTGATTGATCGCAGCAACCAGATCATCGCCGAGAGCGAACCCCATACCATTTATATGCACAGGGCCAGCATCTTCAGTCCCAGCCGTCAGCCGGCCGGTGGCGGCGGTTAAAAGCGGTACACCAGCCCTAAATAAGCCGAGGTGCTGTGGTCTTTGTCGACAATGGGGCTGTCTGACAAGCTGTCGTCCAGCCAGGTGTAGCGCAGGGACGCCACTGCCAGCCACTGGCTGGCAAACTTCCAGTTCATATCCAAGGTGGCAAAGCTGTTGGTAGCCGAGCCGGGGTGGTACTCGGCAAAGCCGCTGCGCAGGCTCTCGCCACCGCTGACGCCATAGTAGTAGTCGGCGTAGTCGTCCGAGTAGTAAGCCAGGCCCAGGCCGGGGGTCAGCTGAAAGCGGGCGTTACGGATCACCGGGTACTTATAGGCGAGCTCTGCATACTGGCCGTCATGGCGGCCTGACACATCGGTTGCCAGTGTCCCTTCCAACAGACCCCATTTGGCTTTGTGGGTCGCTCTGACCCCGCCCAGCACACTGAACTTGCGATCATCGAGGCGTTTCATCCGCTGGTCGTCGGATTTATCCGGGTCCAGCCGCGATGGCCCCAACTGCAGGCCCAGGGCCAAGGACCATTGCTCGTCCTTGGCCAGGTAATAACCGGCAGAAGGGCCGCGCAGATAAAAATCCTTACCCTCGTAACCCACTGCCGGGAACACCAGGTTCTGGTTGTCGACGCCGATATAAGGAGAAGGTGACTGGATAACGCCGATACCGGCTGACCAGCGCGAGGCCTCCTCGGCCATGGCGGTGCTACTAAGGGCCACCAAAGCTAGCGTGAGAGGATATTTCATGGGCACAACTCCTTTGCAATCAAAGCGAATCGTCAAAGAGTACCAGTAGCGGATGACAGCTCAAGTAACAGACTGTCCGACAATAACGGCCATTGGTCACAAAGCGCCGGCCCACTTGCCTTAGCCGGGAACTTTTCCTTTACTTGTCTTGGCTTTTGCACCAAATTGGTGCAATTGGAGGGGCGATGGAAAAACAACAGGTTCTGGACAACTTGCTGACCGGCGTGCTGGTGGTGGACGAGGCCATGAAGGTGACGTACCTCAATACCTCGGCCGAGTCGCTGCTGGGGGTTTCAAGGGTCAAAAGCCAGGGACAGCCTCTGGCGCACTTGCTGGGGGAATACCTGAGCATGAGCCGGTTTGAGGAGATCCTGGCCACCGGCCAGGGCTTTATCGACGCCGACTGCAACCTCGGCCAAGTGCATGTGGAGCTGGCGGTGTCGGTGCTGGAAGGCGACAGCCGCCGGCTGGTTATCGAGCTCACCCCCATCGACCAGCTAAAAAGGCTCTCCCAAGACGCCTTTCACCAGGTGCAGCAACAAGCCAGCCAGGAGATCTTGCGCGGCCTGGCCCATGAGATAAAAAACCCCCTCGGCGGCCTGCGCGGCGCAGCGCAGCTGTTGTCACTGGAGCTGACGCCCGAGCAGCGCGAATACACCGACCTCATCATGGCCCAGGTTGACCGGCTGACTGACCTTGTTGACCGGCTGCTTGGTCCCAAAACCGGGCCTCAGCGCAGCCTTATCAATATCCACCAGGTGCTGGAGCGGGTCCGCACTTTGGTGTGCCTGCAGGTGCCGGAGGGCATTCGCATTTTGCGCGATTACGACCCGTCCCTGCCGGACATGGCCCTGGATGGCGCCCAGATTGAGCAGGCGGTGCTGAATATTTTGCAAAACGCCGCCCAGGCTCTGGGGGAGAGTGGGCAAATTATTCTGCGCTCAAGGGTCGCTTCAGGGGTGACCTTACAAGGCAGCCGCCACCGTATGGTGGCCCGTATCGATATTGAAGATAACGGCCCTGGCGTGCCCGAGAAGCTCAAAGACACCCTCTTTTACCCGCTGGTTACCGGCCGCGCCGACGGCTCCGGCATGGGCCTTGCCATCGCCCAGTCCCTGGTGGCCCTGCATGGTGGCCGTATCGAGCTGGACAGCCAGCCCGGTCGCACCCTCTTTACCCTGTATCTGCCAATGGAGGAGGCCTGATGAAAGCCTGGGTCCTGGACGACGACGCCGCTATCCGCTGGGTGCTGGAGCGTGCCCTTAGCCAGCAAAAGATGGAGGTCACCACCTTTGTGGATGCCCGCAGCCTGCTGGACGCCCTGGAAAGCGACCAGCCCGACGTGGTGCTGACCGACGTACGCATGCCCGGCATGGACGGCCTGGCTCTGACCGAGTCGCTGCGCCAGAGCCACCCCAAGCTGCCGATCATCATCATGACCGCCCACTCGGATCTGGACACCGCCGTCAGCGCCTACCAGACCGGGGCTTTTGAGTACCTGCCCAAACCCTTTGATTTGGACGAAGTGGTGGCGCTCCTCAAACGGGCGGTTAAAGACCAGCCCGAAGCCGAGGTGGCCGCCAGCCCCCAAGGCGCCATGCCTGACCTTATCGGCGAGGCGCCGGCCATGCAGGCGGTGTTTCGGGCGGTGGGCAGGCTGTCTCGCTCCTCGGTGTCGGTGCTGATTAACGGCCAAAGCGGCACCGGTAAGGAGCTGGTGGCCCGGGCCCTGCACCGCCACAGCCCGCGCAGCAAGGCGCCTTTTGTGGCCATTAACATGGCCGCCATTCCGGCCGACTTGATTGAGTCGGAACTGTTCGGCCATGAAAAGGGCGCCTTTACCGGCGCTGCCGGACGCCGCGAAGGGCGTTTTGAACAGGCCGACGGCGGCACCCTGTTTTTGGACGAGATCGGCGACATGCCGCTGCCCGCCCAAACCCGGCTACTGCGGGTGCTGCAAGAAGGGCAGTTCTACCGGGTTGGCGGCGCGGTGGCGGTGAGCGTTGATGTGCGCATCATCGCCGCCACTCACCAAGACTTGGAAAAAGGCGTCAAAGAAGGGCGTTTTCGGGAAGATTTGTTCCACCGCCTCAACGTGATCCGCATTCAGCTGCCGCCCCTTGCCGAGCGCCGCGAAGACATTCCCAAGCTGGCCGAGCATTTCCTGGCCAGTATCGCCGCCGAGCTACGTACCCCGGAGCGGCGCCTGCACCCAGAGACGGTCAAGCTGCTCACCAAGCTGCCCTGGCCCGGCAACGTCCGCCAGTTGGAAAACACCTGCCGCTACCTGACGGTGATGGCCGCCGGCCAGGAGATCTTGCCCTCGGATCTGCCCGACAACCTGGAGCTCAAGGAAGCGTCCCTCGACTGGGTGGAAGAGCTTAAAGTCTGGGCCGACCAGCTGATGGTGGCAGGTAACCAGGGGGTAGCGGCCCAGGCCCAGCAGATGCTGGAAGAGGCCCTTATCGAGGTGGCGTTGCGCCGCTCCAACGGCCACAAGCAAGACGCCGCCAAAAGCCTCGGCTGGGGCCGCAACACCCTCACCCGCAAGCTCTCTGGGCAGGATTGAGGCTTTGCAAAGAACGGTAAAAACAGTTGGTTAAAATAAGGACTCAGTTAGGATGCCGCTATGACCAGAATCCTTATTATCGATGACGACACCAGCCTCTGTGAGCTGTTGGGTGACTACCTGACCAGCCACGGTTTTGAGCTGCAAAGTGCCCACACCGGCCCCGATGGGCTGGCCCTTGCCTTGGATACCAGCCCGGATCTGGTGCTGCTGGACGTGATGCTCCCTGGCCTCGACGGTTTTGGAGTGCTGCGTGGCATCCGCCAGAAAAGCCAGGTGCCGGTGCTGATGCTCACCGCCCGAGGCGACGAAGTCGACCGGGTGCTGGGCCTGGAGCTGGGGGCCGACGATTACGTAGGCAAGCCCTTTTCTCACCGCGAGCTGGTGGCCCGTATTCAGGCGATTTTGCGGCGGTTGTCGCCGCCGAGCCAAGCCATGGGCGCCCTGGATCTGCTGCCCGAGCGCCTCGAAGCCCGCTACCATGGCCAGGTGCTTGATCTCACCGCCGCCGAGTTTCGGGTGCTGGCAGTGCTGTTTGAGCGCTGTGGCGAGGTGGTGAGCAAAGAAGACATCTGCCAACAGGCCTTTGGCCGCCACCTGCAGCCTTTTGATCGCCACATCGATATCCATGTCTCTCATATCCGCAAAAAAATGACCGAGGTAAACCCGGCCCAGGTGATCCGTACCTTGCGCGGAGTCGGCTACCAGCTGATCGCGGAGCCCCAATGAGGCGCCTGGGGTTGGGATGGCTGACCGGCTTTGCCGGCCGCCTGTTTCTGTGGTTCTGGCTGGTGCTGACGCTGATGTTGGTGGCCAATGTGCAACTTAGCCGCCACCTTCGCTCAAACGAGGAGCTGCGCCCGGCCATACCTCAGGAGCTGGAAGAGCTGGCTGGCCTTCGCGACCACCTGCGCCGCTTTGCCGAGCGCCCCAAAGACGCCCTTATTCACAGTAAATCGGCCCGCTTTCTGGTGCTGTTTGACGCCCGCAGCCTGCAACCTTTGGAGCGGCGCCGGCCTCGCCATTGGCGCATACCTGAATTGGTGGCTTCCGATAACGGCGTGCAGGTGCTGGAGCAAGGCGACATGCGCGCCATAGGCCCTTTTGATATTCAAACCCTGGACGGCCCGGTGCTGGCGGTATGGATGATGCCGCCACGGCCCATGGGGCCCTGGGAGCGGTTCTGGCAGGGCCCTGCCTGGATACGGCTGAGCGTGTCGTTGGTGGTGGTGTTGCTGCTGAGCCTGGGGCTGGCGGCCTGGCTGGCGGGGCCGGTGCGCACCTTGTCGCGGGCGGCTGCACGCTTTGGTGATGGCGATTTGAGCGTGCGGGTCAAACCCGGCGGTGGCGAGCTGGGTAAACTTGGCCGCGACTTCAACACCATGGCCGAGAAGCTGCAAACCCTGCTGGCCTCGCAAAAGCGGCTGCTGGCGGACGTATCCCATGAGCTGCGCTCGCCGCTCACTCGCCTTAAATTGGCGGCAGCACTGCTGGGCGACCAGCACCAAGACAACAAATACGTGCCCCGCATCGAGAAGGAGTGCGACACTCTTGAGCACCTGATTGACCAGGTGCTGACCCTGTCGCGCCTGGAAGCCACCCTCAATCAGGAAGAGCCTGAAGAGGGTGACCTGGGCGAACAGGTTAACTCCTCGGTGCAAGACTGGCGTTTCCAGATGCCCGGCAAAACCATCAACCTGGCCGCCCCTGCCGAAGCGCCGGGCAGCTTTAAGCCACGGCTGCTGCAACGCATTCTCGACAACCTGCTGTCCAACGCCTGCCGCTATGCTGACCGCATCGATGTGGGCTTGGAAAAGCGCGGCGCTCAGTGGTTTTTAACGGTGGACGATAACGGCCCTGGCGTGCCGGAAGAAATGCTCGACAAGATCTTCGAGCCCTTCTACCGGGGCGACCCGGCCCGTGGCCACCAGGGCAAAACCGGGCTGGGCCTGGCCATTGCCCAGGCGGCGGCCAAGGCCATGGCCGGGGAATTGAAGGTGAGCCGTTCGGCCCTTGGCGGCCTGCGCTTTGCGCTCAGCCTGCCGGCTTAGCCTTGCGAGAGCGAGGGGTCACTGACAGGGGGTCTTGGTGGATGATGACATCGGCCCCCGGAAAGGCGGCCTCCAGGGCTTTTTCCACCTCATCGGCAACCCGGTGCGCTGCTACCAGCGACATATCGTCGGGCAGCTCCAGGTGCATCTGGATAAAACGGGTAGGGCCGGCCTGGCGGGTACGCACTTCATGGGCGCCGTGGACCTGCTCGAAGCCGTGCACGATGCGCATGATCTGCGCCTTCTCTTCCTCCGGCAGTTCTTTATCCATCAAGGTGTTACCTGCCTCGATGGCAATGCTGCCGGCCGACACCAGAATATAAACCCCAATCACCAGCGCCAGGGCGCCGTCGGCCCACATCAGGCCAAAACCGCCTGCCACCAGGGCAATCAGCACCCCCATGTTCAGCAGCAAATCGGAGCGATAGTGCAGGGCATCGGCCTTGACCGCCTGAGAGCCGGTTTTTTTAACCACATAGCTCTGATAGGCGATAAGCCCGAGGGTGAGCACCAGGGCCAGCAGGGTAACGCCAACGCCGATACTGGTTTGGGTCAGCGGCATGGGGTTTATCAGCCGGTCGGCGGCGTTGAAGATCAGCAAAATAGCGGAGCCGGCAATAAAACCGGACTGGGCGATACCCGCCAGGGATTCGGCCTTGCCGTGGCCAAAACGGTGCTCTTCATCGGCCGGTTGTACGGCATAGCGCACTGCAAAGAGGTTGATAAGGGATGCGGACACATCCATCAGCGAGTCGGTCAGGGACGCGAGCATGCTGGCGGAACCGGTCATGATCCACGCCAGCAGCTTGCTGATGATAAGAAGGGTGGCGACAAAGGTAGAGGCCATTGTCGCCTTTTTCACTAAATTGGCGTATTGCTCAGTCATGTTTTTTGAAGTGACGGGACATCATTTTCTCTCTCATGTCCGCCAGTGTATCCCGCTGCTCCTGAGTTAGCACCTGCATTACGTCGTGACCCAGTTTCATGCGGTCGAGCTCGTGGTCCACCCGCTCTTCGAGAAGGGCGCGCGCCTTGTTCTCGTCGAAGGAGGGGGCTGCCATCAGCGCTTTGAACTCGGCCATCTTGGCTTTCATTTCATCGCGGCTGGGGCGCTCGCCCTTATGGGCTTCCAGCAGGCTCTTGATTTGCGCTTTCTGGGTGTCGGTGAGGGCCAGTTTTTCGGATACGCGGTCTTTAAGCAGCATGTGCAGCGGCATCATGCCAGGGCCTTCCGGGCCGCCGTGACCATGGCGGGGACCGGGGTTGTCGCCTGCCATGGCTTGGGCAGACAGCACCAGCGCAGAGGCCAGGGTCAGAGTACGGAAAAGGCTTTTCATGGGGTGTCTCCTGTGATTGACTTCGCCTCTAGATTAACCCGCGCAATGCAAAGGGGCGTTTAGCCCCGGTAAAGAAGCGTAAACATGCTCAATATTGTCTTATTCCAACCGGAAATCCCGCCCAATACCGGCAACATCATCCGCCTTTGCGCCAATAACGGCTGCAAATTGCATCTCGTCAAACCCCTGGGTTTTGTCTTTGAAGATAAGCGCTTGCGCCGGGCCGGCCTGGATTACGACGAATTTGCCACCGTCACCCAGCACGACAGCCTGGCCGATTGCCTGGCCTCCTTGCCGGGTGCCACCGTCTACGCCTGCACCACCAAAGGCAGCCGCAGCTTTCACTTGCCGGCCTACCAGGCAGGAGACGTGTTGCTGTTCGGCCCCGAGACCCGCGGTCTGCCCATGAAGGTGATTGAAAGCCTGCCCCCCGAGCAGCGCATCCGCATTCCCATGCAGCCTGATTCGCGGTCCCTTAACCTCTCCAACGCCGTGGCCATCATCAGCTATGAGGCGCTGCGGCAACTGGGCTACCCAAACCTCGGCTAATCGGCGCCGCCAAGGGCAATACTCACCGACACCAGGGTACGAAAAGGGGTCAGGGCGTCGTCCAGGGATTGGTTGCTGACCAAGAGCTCCACCTGGCCCTGGGCGTAGGTCACGTCATCGGAGAGGTCTTGTAGACTAGGCTTTTTGGGCAGTTGCGCCAACAGTGGCTTGGCGAGGGTCACCTTGCTTAGCGGCGAGGGCGCCAGCAGGGCCTGGATACGGGCGCTGTCGGTGCCGCCCTGGGTGCTGAAGTAGTTAACGCTGTAGTTTTCCATCTCGCAGCTTCGCGACTCCACCACCGCCATGTCGCTGTCTTTATAGAGCACCAGCGCCCGGATAAAGGGCTCTTCGCTGTCTTGGCGTATGCCTTGCTGGTAGGTGACTGAGGCAATGTCGGTGCCGGTAAAGCTCGGCTTAACGGGCGCCAGGGTACAAGCGTTGGCGGCGGGGGCCAGCAGCACAGTCAGCACATCGGGAGTTTCATATTACGCCCTTGTAAGCGGCAACCTAGAGGCTGGGTTGATTTTGCTTAACAGCCTATCCACAAAGCAAAAAACAGAAAAAGAAAACCGGCCAGAAGGCCGGTTTTTTTATGCCAGGGATTCGGATTTTCGTTCCCGGGCTAAGAGGTTTCGCGCCGCTTCTTTGGGGTCGCGCCCCTCGTAGAGCACGGCGTAGATTTGCTCGGTGATGGGCATTTCCACCCCCAGCCGCCGTGACAGCGCAAACACCTCTTTGGCGTTGCGATAGCCTTCCACTACCTGACCTATATCGTCCATGGCCTGCTGGGCGTTCTTGCCTTGGCCCAAGGCCAGGCCAAAACGCCGGTTGCGTGACTGGTTGTCGGTACAGGTCAGCACCAGATCGCCAAGACCCGACATGCCCATAAAGGTGGCCGGATCGGCTCCCAGGGCGGCGCCCAAGCGCGACAGCTCGGCCAAACCACGGGTGATAAGGGCAGTACGGGCGTTGGCCCCAAAGCCCAGACCGTCGGCCATGCCAGCACCGATGGCGATGACGTTCTTCACGGCGCCACCCAGTTGCACCCCGATAAAATCGGGGTTGGCGTAGGTGCGCAGCCGCTTTTCGCAGTGCAGCAGGTCGGCCAGGCGATGCATGAAGTCTTCGTCGGTGCTGGAAATGGAAATGGCCGTGGGCAGGCCAGCGGCCAGCTCCTTGGCAAAGGTGGGGCCAGACACCACAGCCAGCGGAATTTGCTCGCCCAGCACTTCCCGGGCGGCGTCCTGCAGCAGGCGGCCGGTATCGGGCTCCAGGCCCTTGGTGGCCCAGGCAACCCGAGCATCGGGCCGCAGGTGCGGCTTCATCTGCTTGAGCACGTCGTCAAAAGCGTGGGAAGGCACCACCACCAGGATATCGCGGCAGCTCGATACCGCCTTGGCGAGATCGGGCGCCATTTCCAGGCTGTCAGGGAAGGCAATACCGTCGAGGTAACGACGGTTCTGGCGATCTTTGGCAAGGTCGGCCAGGTGCTTGGGGTTGTGGCCCCACAGCAGGGTACGGTTGCCATTGCGTGCCAGAGAAATGGCAAGGGCGGTGCCGTAAGACCCCGCCCCCAGTACGCAAATGGCCGGTTGTTCGGCTGTCATGCGCTAATCTCAGGCTTCGGCCTGGGCCTCACCGTTGGCAGCGGCGCGCTGCTGTACGTATTGGGCGAACAGGGCGTCGAAGTTGACCGGTGCCAGGTTCAGCGGCGGGAAGGTGCCACGGTTAACCAGGTTAGACACCGCTTCGCGGGCATAAGGGAACAGGATGTTCGGGGCAAAAGAACCCAGGGTGTGGGCCAGTTGCGGGTCAGGCATGTTGCCGATGGTGAAGATACCGGCTTGTTGCACTTCGGCCAGGAAGGCGGTTTCTTCGCCAACGGTAGTGGTAACGGTCAGGGCCAGTACCACTTCATACACGTCGTCAGCCAGCTTGTTGGAGCGGGTGTCGATGTCCAGCTTCACTTCCGGGGTCCAGTCTTTCTGGAAAATGGCCGGAGAGTTAGGGGTCTCGAAGGAGATGTCCTTGGTGTAGATGCGCTGGATGTTGAATTGCGGAGCTTGCTGCTCGGCGGCGTTGTTCAGTTCTTCAGCCATGATATAAACCTGTTTTGATTGTGTATTTGTCGTTATTAGGTGTCTGCTTAGGCGCTCAGCAGGGCGTCGAGTTTACCTTGGGCCTCGAGGGCTTCGAGGTCGGAACAACCGCCGATGAGTTGGCCATTAATGAAAATCTGGGGCACGGTGTAACTTTGGCCACCGGTCAGTTCCAGCATCTTCTCGCGGCGCTCGGCCGCGTTGTCATTGCAGATTTCTTCGAACGCTTGCTGTTTTTCACTCAGCAGAGCCTTGGCCCGTACACAGTAGGGGCATCCGGTTTTGGTGTAAATAACGATATCCGCCATGTCATAACTCCTTAACCTTTGACGGGCATTCCGGCGTCGCGCCAGCCCTGGAGACCACCGCTGAGCACATAAAGGGACTTAAAGCCGGCTTTGCTGAGCGTTTTAGCAACTTGCTGAGCGTTATGGCCCGCGTCGCATACCAGGATAATGGGGGCGTCTTTGTGCTTTTCAAGGCGAGTTGTTTCACCTTTTAACAATTCATCCTTGGAAAGGCTCAGGGCATTGGCGATATGCCCTTTTTTAAAGTCCGCTGCCGGGCGGATATCCACCACCACACTGCCTTCCTGGTTCATCAGGAATACCGCCTGTTGAGGCTTGACCCGCTTGATGCTGGAGAACATGCCCTGGACCAGCGCCGCTATCAGCAGCACCAGCAGCACAACCCAGGCGGCGCTGAGATAAGGGTGATGGGATAAAAAGGTTGTCAGTTCTGACGCGTTCATCGATGCCTACCACGAATTTCGAGGGCCTTGAGTATACCTGTGTGCCCTTTCAAAGCCAGTCCCCCCTGCTGGTTTGTGACCGGCCTTTGTGTTTAAACTACCGAGGTTTGATAGATGAATCTTTATGTGGGTGATGTCATGGCTAAGAAACCGCTGGTACTGATCATCATGGACGGCTGGGGCTACCGGGAAGAGGCGGAAAACAACGCCGTTCTGGCTGCCAGAACCCCCAACCTTGACGCGCTGTGGGCTGAGCGGCCCCATTCGCTGATCTCCGGCTCCGGCCTGGATGTGGGCCTGCCGGCCGGGCAGATGGGCAACTCCGAGGTGGGCCATGTCAACCTGGGTGCTGGCCGCGTGGTCTACCAAGAGCTCACCCGCATCGGCAAAGAAATTGGCGAAGGCACCTTCTTTACCAACCCGGCTTTGTGCGGCGCCGTGGATAAAGCCGTCAGCCAGGGCAAAGCGGTGCATATCATGGGCCTGCTGTCGCCGGGCGGCGTACACAGCCATGAAGACCACCTCCTGGCGATGATGGAACTGGCAGTAAAACAAGGGGCCGACAAGGTCTACCTGCACGCCTTCCTCGACGGCCGCGATACCCCGCCCAAAAGCGCCAAAGCCTCCATTGAAGCGGTGAACGCCAAATTTGCCGAGCTGGGCAAGGGCCGGCTGGTCAGCCTGGTGGGCCGCTACTTTGCCATGGACCGTGACAACCGCTGGGACCGCGTTGAAGCCGCCTATAACCTTATTGCCAGGGGCGAAGGGGCCTTCACCGTAGACGACGCCGTTGCCGGCCTCGAGCAGGCCTACCAGCGCGGCGAGACCGACGAGTTTGTCAAAGCGACCCACATCGGCGCCCCGGTGGCCATTGAAGACGGCGACGCCCTTATCTTTATGAATTTCCGCGCCGACCGGGCCCGGGAGATCACCCGCGCCTTTGTTGAGGACGATTTCACCGGTTTTGCCCGCCAAGAGCGCCCGGCCCTGGGCGACTTTGTGATGCTGACCCAATACGCGGCCGACATCCCCGCCAGCTGCGCCTATCCGCCAGAATCGCTTAGCAATACCCTGGGGGAATGGCTGGCCAAGCACGACAAAACCCAGCTGCGCATCTCTGAGACCGAGAAATACGCCCACGTCACCTTCTTCTTTAATGGCGGTGTCGAGCAGACCTTCCCCGGCGAAGAGCGCATCCTCATTCCTTCGCCCAAGGTGGCTACCTACGATCTGCAGCCTGAGATGAACTCCACTGAGCTCACCGACAAACTGGTGGGCGCCATCGAGTCCGGCGATTTTGACGTCATCATCTGCAACTACCCCAACGGCGATATGGTTGGCCACACCGGTATCTTTGAGGCCGCCGTCAAAGCCTGTGAAGCGGTAGACCACTGCATTGGCCGGGTGGTTACGGCGCTGGAAAAAGTCGGCGGCGAGTGCCTTATCACTGCCGACCACGGCAACGCCGAGCAAATGGCGGACCCGGCCTCCGGCCAGCCCCACACTGCCCACACCTCCGATCCGGTGCCGCTGATTTATTTTGGCCGCAAGGCACGGGCGGTTGAGGGCGGGGTGCTGTCGGATATCGCGCCGACCATGCTGACCCTGATGGGGATGGACGTGCCCGCCGAGATGACCGGCAAACCACTGTTTATTGTTGAATGATCAAAGCGGCTATTGCCCTGCTGATCATGGCGGCCCAGGTGGCCGCCTTTGGCTGTTTAGCGGCTGACAACGACCAGAACAAACTCAAGGCGGTGGACAAGGAAATTGCCAAGACCCGCCAATTGCTGGAGCAGCAAAAGGCGCAGCGCACCAACCTGCAAAACGCCCTCAAGAAAATCGACACCGAAATCGGCAATCTCAGCGCCCAGCTCTCGCGCATCAACGACCAGCAGGCCGAGCAAAACCACAAACGCCAGGCCTTGGCCGGGCAATTGGACGCGCTCAGGGAAAAGTCGCGCCAGCAGCAGGCGCTGCTGGTGAAGCAGCTTAGGGCTGCCTACGCCGCCGGCCAGGACGATTACCTCAAGATGATGCTCAACCTCCAGTCGTTGTCGGATCTGGAGCGGATGATGGCCTACTACCAGCGCTTTAACGGCGTGCGTATGGACGAGCTGGAATCCCTCAAAGACACCCGCACCGAGCTGGAAGCCACCCAGGCCCAGCTGGACCAAGCCCTGGCCCGGCTGGCCGACCTTAAAGCCCAGGCCGAGGCCCGCCAGGCCAGCCTTAGCGAGCAAAAAGACCAGCGCCAGGGCACCATCAAGCAGCTCAGCGGCCAAATTCAAAGCCAGTCCGGCGAGCTGGAGCAAATGGTGGCCGACCGCAAGGCGCTGAACGACGCCATCCGTGAGGCCGAGCGCAAAGCGCGGATGGCGGCCGGCAAGCAGACCCTCAAGGGGCAGCAGGGCAAGCTCTCCTGGCCGGTGGACGGCAAGGTACAAAAGCTGTTCGGTAGCCAAAGGGCGGCTGGGGTTGAATGGCGCGGCGTTATCATCAATGCCGGTGAAGGCAGCAAGGTCCGGGCTGTGGCCGGTGGCGTGGTGGTTTACGCCAACTGGGTGCGCGGTTATGGTTTGCTGATGGTGGTGCAGCATGGCGACGGTTACATGAGCCTTTACGGCCAGAACCAGGCGCTGCTCAAAGGGGTGGGTGACGAAGTGGCCCAAGGCGAGCAAATCGCCCTGGTGGGCCGCTCCGGGGGCCAGAGTGACCCGGGGCTATACTTCGAGATACGCCACCAGGGCAAGGCCCAAGACCCCGCCAAATGGTGTCGTTAATCCAAGGAGGTTTGCATGTCCAAGATGTCTTGGCTGGGCGGTATGGTTACCGGCAGCCTGTTGACGGCAGCAGGTCTCGCCTTGGCCGGGCAGATGGGACAAGGGCCTCTTAACCCCAACCGCCTCTTTAGCGAGACCCTGGCTCAGATCAGCCAATATTATGTCGACCCGGTGGATGAAGACCGCCTGGCCGACACCGCCCTCAAAGGGCTGGTCTCCTCCCTCGACGACTACTCCAAATACCTTGAAGGCGACGATATCCGCGAGCTACAGGAAATGGCCGACGGCCATTACTCGGGCCTGGGCCTGGAAGTGGATTTTGACGCCCAAAAGCACCTAATAGTGACCTCGCCCATCAAGGACTCGCCGGCGGCCAAGGCCGGTATCAAGGCCGGTGACAGGGTGCTGGCCATCAACGGCCAGGATGTGGAGGGGAAATCCCTTAAAGCCCTGGCCCACGAGCTGCGCGGCGCCCCACAAGACAAGGTCAAGCTGCTGGTTAGCCGCAACAGCCACCAGCTGCGGTTTGCCATTGCTCCGGCCGACGTGCAGGTAGACTCGGTGACCAGCTACCCCCTGGACCACCACCGGCTGTGGCTGAGGATCAGCCAGTTCCAGTATTCAACGCCCCTTGAGGTGAGCCAGGCCATCAAATCGGCCCGGCCTCAGAGCGTGATCATCGACATGAGGGGTAACCCCGGCGGGGTGTTCCCGGCGGCGGTGGACGTGGCAGACCTTTTCCTGAGCAAAGGCACCATCGTCAGTACCCATGGCCGCGCCAGTTACGCCAACCAGTCCTTCGAGGCCAAGCCCGGTGACCCGTTTGAGACACTGCCCTTGCTGGTGCTGCTGGACAAAGACTCAGCTTCGGCGGCGGAGATTTTGGCCGGCGCTCTTAAAGACAATGGCCGGGCCAAGGTACTGGGGGTGCAGAGCTTCGGTAAGGGCAGCGTGCAAAGCCTTATTCCTCTGGGCGACGGCGAGCGGGCCTTGAAAATCACTACCGCCAAGTACCTCACGCCCAGCGGCGTGTCCATTCAGGGCAAGGGCATTACCCCGGACATCAAGGCCGGCACCATACTGGCCGACGCCAAGGCCCGGTCCTTGTTGAAAAGCCACTACCCCCTGACCCGCAAGGCCGAAACCACGGTGGAAGGAAACTGGGCAGACGATGCCTTGCTGTGGGAAGCTACCAGCTACCTCGACAATAACCACCTCAAATAACAACAAGGAACACCGTGCGCCTTATCGCCCTGCTGTTTGGGCTGTTGCCCTTGCTGGCCCTGGCCCAGCCCAAGATCGCCGTGATTGTCGATGACATCGGTTACAACAAGCACGACAGCCAGGCGTTGATGCTGCCGGACGCCGTTACCTTGAGCGTACTGCCCCACACCCCTTATGGCGCGGCCCTGGCCGCCCGGGCGCGCCAGCCGGTGATGTTGCATTTGCCCATGGAGCCGCTGTCTACAAGACAGCCGCTGGAAGCGGGCACCCTGACCGTACAACAAGACGAGCAGCAGATGGCCACCATTCTCGACAGCGCTCTCAAGGCGGTGCCCGAGGCTAAGGGGGTCAACAACCATATGGGCTCGATGCTTACCGAAGATCGCCAGCGCATGGATTGGTTGATGGCGCTGCTGGCCGGCCGGCATCTGTATTTTGTCGATTCCCGGACCACCGCCAAATCCCAGGCCCTGGCCGCTGCCGAAGCAGCCGGTGTGCCGGCGGTGGCCCGCAACGTTTTTCTGGATAACAGCGCCCGGGATCTGCAACACCAGTGGCAGCGGGCGCTGCGGCTGGCCAAACGGGACGGCCAAGTGGTAGTTATTGCCCACCCCCATGCCACCACCCTGGCCTTTCTGCGCCAGGCCCTAACGGATCTCCATGGCGCAGACTTGGTACCGGTTTCGGCGCTGATGCCCAAGGTCAGGGTGGCGACTTCTGGTAAAATCACGCCAAACAGAGGTTAAGGACCTTCACAATGCGTTTGACTATCCATGACAATCCGCCGGTTTCGGCGCAGATGGAAATCGACCTGGGTAAGCTCTACGGCCACCTGCCGGCCGATCTTCAGGCCCCTTTCTGGTTTATCGCTACCTTCAACGACCGCCATATCGCCGCGCTGCGCCTGGACGGCGACCGTATCGTCAACTTAGGGGTGCGCAGCGAGACCCGCCGCCGCGGTGTGGGTAAATACCTGCTGCAAAAAGCCCTGGAAAGGGCCCGTGAGCTGGGGCTGACTGAAGTCAGGGCGCTGGCCAGCGACTACCCGGTAGAGAACCGAGCCATGGTGGGGGACTTCCTGCTGGCCCAGGGCTTTGCCGCCGTGGACGACAACCAGTGGCGCATCGCCCTGTAAAACCCCATTAAAAAAGCCGGCTTCCGCCGGCTTTTTTAGTTGAGCATCGCGCCCTTGAGTTTGGCCAGGGCGTTCTTCTCAAGCTGCCGTACCCGCTCGGCAGACACCTGATATTGGTCGGCCAGTTCTTGCAGGGTGGCTTTGTCGTCGGTGAGCCAGCGGCGCTGCAGGATATCGCGGCTGCGATCGTCCAGGGCGCTCAGGGCATGGCCAAGGCGGGCATGGGAAGCGGCTTCCCACTGCTCTTCTTCCACCGCCTGGGCAACGTCCGAGGCGTTGTCTTCCAGGTAATGCACCGGGGCGTAGCTGTCGTCGTCATCGTCGTTGGCCAAGTCAAAGGCTTGGTCGGGGGAGCTCATTCTCGCTTCCATCTCGCGCACTTCGGCGGCGCTGACACCCAGCTCTTGGGCCACCATCTGCACTTCGTCATGGCTGAACCAACCCAGGCGTTTCTTCTTGGAACGCAGGTTGAAGAACAGCTTGCGTTGGGCCTTGGTGGTGGCGATTTTGACGATACGCCAGTTTTTCAGAACGTATTCGTGGATCTCCGCTTTGATCCAGTGCACGGCAAAAGACACCAGGCGCACACCGACACCCGGGTCGAAGCGTTTAACCGCTTTCATCAGGCCGATGTTGCCTTCCTGGATAAGGTCTGCCTGGGGCAGGCCGTAGCCGGAATAGCTGCGGGCCACATGCACCACAAAGCGCAGATGGGACATGATCAACTGTTTAGCCGCCTGCAGGTCACCTTCTTCCTGGAGGCGGGTTGCCAGGGCACGCTCTTCCTCGGCGCTCAGCATTGGCATGCTGTTCACCGAGTGGACATAAGCCTCAAGGCTGCCACTGGCAGGAACGGTTAAGGCCATGGATTGCAGATGGTCAGTCATCTCACTCCCTCAGAAAAAATCGATATGGATCACAAAAAACCACATCTAAGAGTCCCACTCTAAGAAAAAGTTTCGTCGGGATCAAGCCGGTTCCATGGCTTTGAGGTGTCGCCAGACCGCCAGATAGGCGCCGCTGAGCCCCAGCAGCACCGACAACCCCAAGACCGCCAGCATTTCGCTGCCGTCCAGGCCGTTGAGACGGAACTGAGAGCCGTAAAGGTCCACCACCCGGGCAACACTCTGTTCCAGCCACAGGACCCCCAAAGTCACCAGCAGCAGCGACAAGCAGCCTGCCGCCAGGCCGTACCACAGGCCGGTATAAAGGAAGGGGCGGCGCACAAAGGCGTCGGTGGCGCCCACCATTTTCATCACGTTGATGCTGTCGCGCCGGTGCTCAATCATCAGCCGGATGGTGTTGCCCACCACCAGCACCATGGTCACCAACAGCAGCAGCGCCACCAAAGACACCCCGTCGCGGGCCATGGACACCAGGGCGTCGAGGCGTTTGAGCCAATCGAGGTCGAGCCGGCCTTGCTCCACTTCCCGCTCGCCCCGCAGCTTGTCCAGCAGCGCCTTGGCGGCCTGGGGGCTGGAGTTACGCTCGGTGGGCTCCACCACGATGACATTGGGCAGCGGGTTGCTGTCCAGATAATCGAGGGCTTCGCCAAAGCCGCTTTTGGCGCGAAATTCGGTCAGGGCTTCGTCGCGGGTAATGAGCTTGGCTTTGGCCACTTCCGGGTACAGGCCGATGCGGGTAGCGGCCTTGGCGGCGTCATCGGTGCTCACCGAGTCCTTGAGCAGCAAGGTGATTTCGGAGGCCTTCTGGAACTGGCTGGACACCGACTCGATGTTTTTCAGCAACACATAAAAGGTGCCGGGCAGGGTCAGGGAAAAGCCCAGTACCGCGATGGTAAGCAGGCTGGCCAGCGGCGTGCGCCAAAGCTCGCCGAGGCTGCCGGTGGCCTGCTGGGCATGGCGCACAAAATACATGGCCAGGCGGCTTAAAAAGCCGGGCCGGGCAGCGCTGGCCGCGGCGGTGCGGTTTTCAAACAGCAGGCTCATGCGCTGCCTCCAAGGGAGTCGCCCAGCATGCGGCCGTTTTTAAGGGTAAAGGTGTGGTGGCGCATCCGGGCGATAAGGCCCAGGTCATGGGTGGCCACCAGCACTGAAATGCCCAGGCTGTTGAGGTCTTCAAAGAGGCGCAGAATATCCATGGACAGCTTCGGGTCCAGGTTACCGGTGGGTTCGTCCGCCAGCAGCAGCGGCGGCTTGTTGACCACGGCGCGGGCAATACCGACCCGCTGCTGCTCCCCGCCGGAAAGCTGGATGGGGAAACAGTTGGCTTTGTCGGCCAGGCCCACCCAGCCCAGGGCCGTTTGCACCCTTTTACGCACTTCCCCGGCGCTGAACCCCACCACGATCAGCGGCAAGGCGACGTTTTCGAACACGGTTTTGTCCATCAGCAGTCGGTGATCCTGAAAAATGATGCCGATATCGCGGCGCACATAAGGGATCTGGGACGATTTAAGGCGGCTGATGTCGTGGCCGTTGATACTGACCCGGCCGGCCGATGGCCTTTCTTGCAGGGTAATAAGACGGAGCAGGGTACTTTTCCCTGCGCCCGAATGGCCGGTCAAAAAGGCCATCTCCCCCTTTGCCAGGTGGAAATTCACGTTTTGCAGCGCCTGGGCGCCGCCCGCGTAGGCCTTTGAAACCTGCTCGAAGCGGATCATTTTTCCTCTGTTCCGAAGAGGGCGTCCACGAAGTCCTTGGCGTTGAACGTACGCAGGTCTTCGATGCCTTCACCCACACCTATGTAACGGATAGGAATACCAAATTTGTCGGCGATGGCAAAGATAACCCCGCCTTTGGCGGTGCCGTCCAGCTTGGTAAGGCTGATGCCGGTCAGGCCCACCGCTTCGCTAAACAGCTTGGCTTGGCTAAGGGCGTTCTGGCCGGTGCCGGCATCCAGGGTCAGCATCACTTCGTGAGGCGCCTCCGGGTCCAGTTTTTTCATTACCCGGACGATTTTCTTGAGCTCTTCCATCAGGTGCGCTTTGTTTTGCAGGCGCCCGGCGGTATCGGCAATCAACACATCGGCGCCGCGAGCCTGGGCGGCCTGCAAGGCGTCAAACACCACAGAGGCTGAATCGGCGCCGGTATGCTGGGCGATCACCGGGATATTGTTGCGCTCACCCCATACCTGCAGCTGCTCGACAGCAGCGGCGCGGAAGGTGTCGCCAGCGGCCAGCATCACTGACTTGCCCTGGTCTTTGAACTGGCGGGCCAGTTTGCCGATGGTGGTGGTTTTACCGACCCCGTTCACGCCCACCATCAAAATGACATGGGGTTTGTGCTCCAGCACCAGCGGTTTGGAGACCGGCTCCAGCAATGCCTGCATTTCCTGCTTGAGCAGCTCATAGAGGGCTTCGCCGTCCTTTAGCTGGCCAAGGTTGGCCTGGCGGGTCAGCCGCTCGATAAGGCGGCCGGTGGTTTCGACACCCACGTCGGCCATCAGCAGCTGGGTTTCCAGCTCTTCAAACAGCTCGTCGTCGATTTTCTTGCCACGGAAGATGGCCAGGAAGCCGGCGCCGATATTTTCGCGGGTCCGTTTGAGGCCCTGGCGCAGACGGGCAAAAAAGCCCGGTTTTTCCCGGCCGGCATGGACAACGGCGGCCTGGGTAGCCAAATCGGCCTTGATTTCTTCAACAGCCAGCGCAGCATCCTGTTCGGCTTCGGCTTCGGCTTCGGCTTCGGCTTCGGCTTCGGCTTCGGCTTCGGCTTCGGCTTCGGCTTCGGCTTCGGCTTCGGCTTCGGCTTCGGCTTCGGCTTCGGCTTCGGCTTCGGCTTCGGCTTCGGCTTCGGCTTCGGCTTCGGCTTCGGCTTCGGCTTCGGCTTCGGCTTCGGCTTCGGCTTCGGCTTCGGCTTCAGGCTCTGGCATCGGCTGCTCAGGCAGGGCGGATTCCACCTCAAGGGTCAGGGTTTCGGCGCTGGCCAGTTCGGCCTCGGGCAGTTCCTCGGGGGAGGATACGGGTGTTTCGGGGGTCTTGTTTTCATCCTCGACGACTTCGGCTTTGTTACGGCCAAAGCCCATCCAAGACAGGAAACCTTTCTTTTTGCTCATGGCAATCTGCAGTCTGGCGGCTAGAATAGCGGGATTTTTAAAGGCGTTAGTCTAACCCGGAGGGCAAAGAACCGCCATGGCAGTCAAAGGCAATAGCGGACAAATTCGCATCATTTCCGGCCTTTACCGGGGACGCAAGCTACCGGTGCAGGATCTTGAAGGGCTCAGGCCCACCACCGACAGGGTCAAAGAAACCCTCTTTAACTGGCTGCAAGGCCAGACCCAAGGCGCCAAGGTGCTGGACTGTTTTGCCGGCGCCGGCGCCCTCGGTTTCGAGGCCCTGTCCCGGCACGCCGCCAGCCTGGTGCTGGTGGAAATAGATAAAAATGCTGCCCGCCAACTGGTCGACAACCTGGCGCGCCTGGATGCCAAAGCCGGGCATGTGGTGCAGGCCGATGTGCTGGACTGGCTGGCCAATACCCCGGCCGAGCCGGCCGACCTGGTGTTTATCGACCCACCCTTTGGTAAGCAACTGGCTGCCCCGACCCTGTCCCTGCTGGAATCCGGTGGCTGGTTAAGTGATGGCGCCTGGGTCTATGTGGAAGTGGAGAAAGGGCTCGATTTCACCTGGCCATCGAACTGGCGGCTGCACCGCGAACTCAATGCCGGCCAAGTGCAGGCCAAACTGTTTCAACGAGAGGTAACTGAATAATGCTGATGGTTAAAAAGCTGATGATGCTGGTGGTCTGGGCGGTGTGTTTTATCAACCTGGTTCACCCCTTCGAAGCGCCCCTTAACACCTTGTTTTACATCGTGCTGGCGGTAGTTACCGTGCTACACGCCGTGCTGGTGGCCCTGGTCAGCAAAGCCATCACCCTCGATGGCAAGGCCAGGTTCAACCTCTTTGTGTTTGGCAGTATTGCCATGGCTGCCATGAAGAAGGACTTACTGGGTAAGTAAGCCCGTTAGCCCGCTATCGGGTTGTCCAGATAGTGGGCTATGCCATCGAGCAGCATCTGCACTGAAATCATCACCAGAATCATGCCCATCAGCCGTTCCATGGCGGTGAGGCCACGTTCACCCAGCACTTTCATCAGCACTTCCGAGCACAGCAGTATCGCGGCGTTGACCGCCCAGGCGCCGACCAGGGCCAGGGTCAACAGCCCCAACTGGTTGGGAACCTGGTTGGACATCAAGATCAGTGACGCCAGGATGGAGGGGCCAGCCATCAGTGGTATCGCCATGGGCACCAGGAAGGGTTCTTCACCCACGGCAAGGCCGGTCAGGCCGCCTGGGCTTGGGAAGATCATCTTGATAGCGATAAGAAACAGGATGATACCGCCGGCAATGGACACCGATTCCTGCTTGAGCCCCATGAAATGCAGCACCGTGTCGCCACCGAACAGGAACACCAGCATGATGATAAGGGCCAGGCACAACTCGCGGATCAAGATGATGCGGCGGCGCTTGGGGGGCAGGTGTTTGAGGATGGAGATAAACACCGGCATGTTGCCAAGGGGGTCCATGATCAGAAAGAGGGTGACGGCGGCGGCGAAAAAGTCCATGTAATTCAGGGTCTGCAAGGCTGGGGGCTGACCAAGATGGTAAATGAAAGCCGCCGAAATTGCGTCCCTATCTGCGCAGACTGTGGTTAAAGCGACATAGAAAATTTTTAAGGGCGGGGCGGGACAAAGGTAAGCCGCCGGAGCGGCTTGAACCTCTTTTACTCTTCCAGGGCGATGCCGAGGTTGGAGATGCCGTCGTTACGGCCCAGTTGCCGGGCCTGGCGGAAGCTGTCCTCGTCGGGGTCATCGGTCAGCAGCGCCAGCAGTTGATCCTGAAAATCGCGCTCTTCAAGCCACAGCGGCTCTTGGTCCAACTGGCTGTAGTCGAGGGTGGTCTCGGCCTGGATATTCAAATAGAACTGCACCGAGCCACGGGACAGGCGGCTGACATCCAGCGCCGGCTGTTCGTCTTTGTCCTGCATCGCTGCCAGTACCGCCAGCACCGCCATGTAGGTGTCCAGCGCCGGGTAAACGCCGAAAAAATCATGGTCGTCGGGCTGTGGTTCAAGCTCTTCGAGCTTGAGCTGCTGCTTTTCAAAGTTGATTTTGGCTTTGGGGGTCAGCAGTTTTTCCCAGACCGTATCCAGGGCGGATTGCAGGGCGTGGCCGGCTTCCGATTGCTCGGTGAGCTCGGCGAACAGGATGAAATTGGGCATCATCCGTTGGGCCAGGGCGGCGGCAAAGGCCCGTTGGGCCAGGGGCGTCAGTTGCTCTAATTGTTTTTCCATGGGCACGGCTCTTGAAAGTCGCCGACCATTGTAGCCGCTGGATGATGCCTTGTCGTCAATGAGCTCGGCCGCGGCGCAATAGGTGCTGGTAGCCGAACCAGCAAGCGCTGATGGCAAAAATCACTGCCAAAGGCAGCCAGGCAGCAACCGAGGCCTCCAGCACCGCCACCACCAGCAGCACAAAGCTCATGGACAGCAGGGTCAGGGTTTCAAAGTAATCGAGTTTCAACCGTTGAAGCCAGTTTTTCATGGGCAGTACCTCCTCTTTGGGTGCCGCCATTGTCCTTACTTTGTACTGGCCGTTTTTTGCGCTGGCGCAAGAGAAGTTCTGTTATTGAGTTGTTGCCGCCTTTGTTGGGGCTTAGCGTTTGATGCCGCGATAAATGGCCAGCAGTACCAGGGCGCCTACCACGGCGGTGAAGATGCTGCCGAGGTTAAAACCGGTTGCCGGGCCAAAGCCCAAAAAGGTGCCTACCCAGCCGCCCACAAAGGCGCCGGCCACACCCAGCAGCACCGTTATTACGCAGCCACCACCGTCGCGGCCGGGCATGATCCACTTGGCCAGAATGCCGGCCACCAGGCCGAGAATGATCCAGGTAACGATCCCCATTTTTGCTCCTGTCCTTTAGGGTAAGGTAATGAGTTAACGCAACTATTTTGCCTAAGGCAAGCGGTGGGCGCAGCCTGTTCAGCCCCCTGGTCATCTGGCTGGCTTCGAAGGAGTGCTCTGGCAAGTCGCGCCTATTCATGTAAAAAGGCGGCTGGTGATTGGCCCAAAGCCGCTATGGCCGCCCGGGGTAAGCCTAGGTGCACTATGGCCGCAAAACCGCGCTTTGTGGGGCGGCAGCCAGAAAAACCTATAAATAAAACATCAACTTAGCCATTGATGCACGGAGCATAGCAAAGATGTCTACCCGCCCTGTCGTGACCCTGTATATCGCCATCAGCCTCGATGGTTACATTGCCGGCCCCAAGGGCCAGCTGGAGTGGCTGGCCCAGGTGGAAACCCCCGGCGAAGACTACGGCTACAGCGCCTTTGTCGCCGGTGTCGACGGCCTTATCATGGGGCGAAACACCTATGAAGAGGTGCTGACGCTTGGCGCCTGGCCCTATGAAGGCAAACCGGTTTACGTGCTGACCAGCACCGACAATCTACAAGGCGGTCCGGTGAGCCCCTTTACCGGTAGCGCCGCTGAGCTGCTGCAAGGCCTTGAGGGCCAGCACCGTCAGTTGTGGCTGGTGGGCGGCGGCCAGACCCTCAAAGGATTCCTGGACGCCGGCTTGGTGGACGAGGTTATCCTGTCGCTGATCCCGGTGACGTTGGGGGAGGGCATACCGCTCTTTTTACCCACCGGCCGCCAGCAGCAATGGCAGCTGGCCGGTATCAAGACCTTCGATAGCGGCCTGGTGCAACTTCATTATCACAAGCAGGATTGACCCATGACCGAGACCCAATGGCTGGCTGCCACCCTGACCCTGGGGGCTTTGGCGCTGCTGCTGGCCCTGGCTTTTTGGCAAAGCCGGCGCGCCCTCCATGCCGGCAACCTGGCCCTTGGCAGCCTGCAAAGTCGTTATGAGGCCCAGTCTGAGCGGCTTGAGGCCTTGCAGGCCGAGCGCGACGCCCAGCTCGACACCCTTGAAGAAACCCGCCTGGAGCTGGCCCGCAGCCAGCAGCACCGCGCCGAATTGCAGGCCCGGCTCGAAGAGCAGCAAAAGGCGGCCCAGGAGAAGCTCGCCACCTTACAAAACGCCGAGCAGCGCTTGTCCGAGCAATTTCAGAACCTGGCCCAGCGCATTTTCGAGCAAAAGGCCGAGGCCTTTTCCAAGCAAAACAACGACAGCCTGCAAAACCTGCTGGCGCCCCTTCGCCAACAACTGGGGGACTTTCACAAGAAGGTCGACACCGTTTATGACAACGAGCGCCTGCAGCGCCAGGGGCTGATGAACGAGCTTAAGGCCCTCAAGGAGCTGAACCGGCAGATGAGCGAGGAGGCCAGCAACCTCACCCGCGCCCTCAAAGGGGACAAAAAACTCCAGGGCAACTGGGGCGAGATGGTGCTGAACCGGGTGCTGGAAGAGTCGGGGCTGCGCAAGGGCCACGAATTTGATGTGCAGGTGGCCCTCAAAGACGAAGCGGGCGAGCGCTTTATCCCCGATGTGGTGGTGCACCTGCCCGACGACAAAGACATCATCATCGACTCCAAGGTGTCGCTGGTGGCCTATGAGCGTTATTTCAGCGCCGAAGACGAGCTGGAAAAAGAAGCGGCCCTGCGCACCCATGTGCAGGCCCTTCGCCAGCATATCCGCAGCCTTGGCGGCAAGGATTACGAGCGGCTCAGCGGCGTTAACGCCCTGGATTACGTGTTGATGTTTATCCCCATTGAGAGCGCCTTTTTTGCCGCCATGGAGGCTGACCAAAGCCTCTTTACCGAGGCGCTGCAAAAAAACATCCTGATGGTCAGCCCCACCAATCTGCTGGTGGTGCTGCGCACCATCAAAAGGGTGTGGAGCTACGAGCAGCAGTCGCGCAACGCCCAAGAAATAGCTGGCCGCGCCGCTGCCTTGTACGAGAAATTTGTCGGCTTTGTCGAAGACTTAGAAAGGGTTGGCGCCGCCCTCGACAACACCCAAAAGCGCTATGGCGAAGCCATTGGCAAGCTGTCGGCCGGCAAGGGCAACCTGGTGCGGCAAACCGAAATGCTGCTGGAATTGGGGGTGGAGCCAAAGAAAACCCTGCCAGAGGATCTGCGCCAGCGGGCCAGGGCCTTGGATAACTGAAAACTGACCAAGGCCACATTTACCAAAAACGCGCTGAACCGGGCCGGTTTGACGCGGTCCATAACACTGTCATCTAGGGCCGTTAGGCTTTGGCCGTCTTTCCTGGGAGGAGCAGGTTGTGCGTAGGTTTCCCCAATACCATGTCAAGCAAGTTGCCAAACATGTCGCTGCCTTTTTTGAAGGGGTTATCTGGATCAAGGGTGTGGGCGCTTTTCGGTTTCAGCGTGGCCGAATGTTGCCGCCGGGGCGCCCCAGCACCGAAAAGTTGCGGGTAGTGGCGGAAGTGAACCGCCACATCACCAGTTTGCGAAGCCCCGCCTGAGCGGGGCCGCCTCAGGCCCTGGCCAGGGTAAAGGGCATCACCTGGCTGATGTTGCTGGCGCCCAAAATCACCATCAGTAGCCGGTCTACCCCCAGCGCCACCCCGGCGCATTCCGGCATCCCGGCGGCCAGGGCATCGGCCAGGCGCAAGTCGGGATTATTATAGGGCCGCCCCAACTGGCGGCGCGTTTCTCCATCGGCCAGCAAGCGCCGGCGCTGCTCGGCGGCATCGGTCAGCTCGAAATAGCCGTTGGCCAGCTCTACCCCCTTGATAAAAAGCTCGAAGCGGCAGGCAACCTGATGGCCTTCATGGTCGGTTGCGGTGCGGGCCAATGCTGCCTGGCTGGCGGGGTAGTCATATAAAAAGCTCGGGCCCTGCTGGCCGAGGCTGGGCTCGATAACAAAGCTCACCAGGAGGTTCAGCAGGGTGTCGCGGTCGGTCTCGGCCTCGCCGTAATGGGCGTGCTGCTGGGCCAGCTGTTGCAGCACTTCCAGGCTGGCGGTGTGGGGGTTGATGCCCAAGGTACGTTCAAAGGCTGCCAGGTAGCTGACCTTTTCAATGCTGCCGGCGTCGATGCCGGCCACCGCCACCAGCAGCTCGGCAATCTCAGCCATCAACTGGTGGTGGTCCATCCCCAACCGATACCATTCGAGCATGCAGAACTCGCTGTTGTGGCGGCTGCCGGCTTCTTCGTTACGAAACACCTTACCCAACTGATAAATGGAGCCCGCGCCTGCGGCCAGCAGCCGCTTCATGGCAAATTCCGGCGAGGTTTGCAGGTAAAGGGTCTGGCCCTTGGGTGCCAAGGGGCCGGTGTAGGTGGTGGTCATCACCTCGATGTGGGGGTCGGAGATACTGCCTTGGGACAAGATCGGTGTGTCCACTTCCAAGACGTCGCGGGCGGCAAAGAAGGCGCGGATATCGGCGAACAGCCGGGCCCGGCGCTTGAGGGCGTCAAGGGTACATTGGGGTTGCCACTGAGTGTCTAACATGGCCGGGGCTCCAGAAAGGGGCGCACAAGATAGCGCATCAAATCCAGCCAAGGTAGTCGTGGAAGATAAAGATGAGGATCTCGCTGCTGATAAGCCAAATGACAATCCACTCTAGGAAGCTCGAATGCTTGTGGTGCTCCTCATCGGCGAGGATCTCCAGCAGCTCGCCAATCACTTCCAGGCGTTTGTTGAGGATCTCCAGGCGGCTGTCCAGCTCCTGGTTGGCGCGGGTCAGGTTGTAATAAGGGTCCAGCTCCGGGTGGTCCCAGAAGAAATCGGGCTTATCCAGCAAATCAAAGTGCAGGTTGACCTGGCTTTTGGCGAGATACAGCCGCCCGCGCAGCACCGCCAGCTTGCGCCGGGGCAGGCGGATCTTGCCCTTGCTGGCCAGGGTTTCCGGGATGGGCGAAGTTTCTTTGATGGTGGCGGCAACCTGCTCTTCAAAGGCCTCCAGTTTCACCGACTGCGCCAGGGCGTGGCTGACCGCCAATTTATGGAGCGGGTCGTCTTCGGGAAACTGGAAGTGGTCATGCTTGATGGTCAGGCGGTCAAGCTGGGGGTTGCCGGCAAAGCTGATCTCGTCGCGGGTGGCACGGATGGGCCCTTCTACCGCCGGGCCCAGCTCTTTACAAATGGCCAGGGCGTTGTCTTCTTCGATACCCCAACAGACCAGTACCCCGTAGTGGAATACCACGCACTCGCCTTGGCGCATTTTCACCAAGAAGGCATCGCGCAGCCGCTGAACCTGGCCGATGGTGGCCAATTTTGGCGATAAAACATCCAGATCGAAGCGATCACCCAGACAATAGCTAAAGCAAGCGCTGTGGCTCATAAAAGGCATCCGTTACACTGTGGCTATCCACAAGCATAAGCGGATACCCGTGATGATTGATAAGACTTTTCCTCTGGTGGATATCCACCGGCACCTGGATGGCAACGTCCGCCTTGGCACCATAGTGGAGTTGGCCAGGCGTTTTAACGTGCCGTTGCCCGCCCAGGACGAAGCGGGCATGAAGCCGTATGTGCATGTGATTGAAAACGAGCCGAGCCTGGTGGCCTTTTTGGCCAAGCTGGACTGGATGGTCAAGGTGCTGGGCGATGTGGATGCCTGCTACCGGGTGGCTTACGAGAACGTCGAAGACGCCGCCAAGGTGGGCATTGACTACACCGAGCTACGCTTTAGCCCCTGGTATATGGCCATGAGCCATAACCTCGACCCCAACGCGGTGGTAGAGGCAGTAGCCGCTGGCGTTGCAGCCGGCAGCCGCGACTTTGGCGTTAAAACCAACCTGATTGGCATTATGAGCCGCACCTTCGGCACCGCGCAGTGCCAGCGCGAATTAGACGCTATTTTGGCCCACCGCGACCAGCTGGTGGCGGTGGACTTGGCCGGTGACGAGCTGGGTTTTCCTGGCCCCCTTTATGAGCCGCACTTTCGCCAGGTGCAAGATGCCGGGCTCAAGGTCACGGTTCACGCCGGTGAAGCGGCGGGGCCGGAGTCGGTGTGGCACGCCATCCGGGAGCTTGGCGCAGTGCGCATCGGCCATGGCGTGAAAGCGGTAGAAGACCCGAAATTGCTGGCCTATCTTGCCGAGCACCATATTGGTATCGAGTCTTGCCTGACGTCCAACATCCACACCTCCACCGTGGCAAGCTACGCGGTGCACCCCATTACCACCTTCCTGGCGAGCGGCATCAAGGTCAGCCTGAACACCGATGACCCTGGGGTCAGCGCCGTGGAATTGGATCACGAGTATGAGGTGGCGGCCCCTAAAGCGGGCTTGAGCCTTGAGCAAATACAGGCTTGCCAGCGCCATGGCCTGGCCATGAGCTTTTTGAGCGAAGCCGAGAAAAAGGCGCTTATCGCCGCTAAATAAAGAAGGGGCCGGTTGGCCCCTTCTTTATATCACCCGAGAAAAGCGGTGCTGCTGCACCGTCTTGCGAAGGTGAACATCAAAGGCGGTGGCAATGGTGCGCACCAGCAGCCGGCCTTGCTCGGTTACCCCTAGGCCCTGTTCGTCTACTTCCACCAAGCCATCGCTGATAAAGGGCGCCAGCAGCGCGCAGTCATCACTAAAATAATGCCTGCTGTCGATACCGAAGCGGGCATCAAGGGCTGCCCAGTCGAGCCTAAAATGGCACAGCAGGTTGTGAATGGCAGCGGCGCGAATGTGGTCGTCCTCGCTCATCTGGTAACCCTTGGCCCGGGCATGGCCCTGACTGGCGGTGGCGTCTTGGTAATCCTTGATGCTCTTCTCGTTCTGCACGTAAAGCCCCCCCACCTTGCTGATGGCAGAGGCCCCCAGGGCCAGCAACTCGCAGTCGCCGTCGGTGGTATAGCCCTGGAAGTTACGGTGCAGCCGACCCTGCTGCTGGGCCAGAGCCAGCTCGTCACCGGCCTTGGCGAAGTGGTCCATGCCGATAAAGTGGTAGCCGGCGTTGGTGAGGGTTTCGATGGTCACCCCCTGCATGCGCAGCTTCTCCTGTGGCCCGGGCATGGTGTCTTCTTTGATGCGGCGCTGGGCCGGGAAGCGCTCGGGCAGGTGCGCGTAGTTGAAGATGGAGAAGCGGTCTGGCGCCAGGGCTAGGGCATGGTTCAGGGTGTGGCCGAAGGACTGGGCGTTCTGGTGGGGCAGGCCGTAGATGAAATCCAGATTGATGGAGCTAAAGCCCAAGGTGCGGGCGCGGGCCATGATGGCGGCGATTTTCTCGGTGCTTTGGATGCGGTTGATGGCCGCCTGCACTTTGGGGTCAAAGTCTTGTGCGCCCATGGACAGGCGGCTAAAGCCGAGCTCTGCCAGCCAAGTAAGGTCGTCCACTTCCAGCGCCCTTGGGTCTATTTCGATGGCGCCGATAAAGTCGTCGGCAAAGTGGAAGTGGCCTTTTAACAGGCCAATCAGCCGGCGCATCTGCTGCTGGCTCAAGAAGGTCGGCGTGCCGCCCCCCAGGTGCAGGTGATGCACGGTAAAGGGGCCAAACAACTCGGCCTGGTAGGCAATTTCTTTTGCCAGGTGGTCGAGGTAGATATCGGCCTTGTGGCTGTGGCGGGTGACTATCTTGTTGCAGCCGCAGTAGTAGCACATCTCCCGGCAGAACGGGATGTGCACATAGAGGCTGAGCTTGCGCGAGGGGGCGGCCTGGATGGCGGCGCGCCACTGATCGCCCCGCACCGCGCCATCAAAACTGAGCGCCGTGGGGTAGGAGGTGTAGCGGGGAGCGGCCATATCGTAACGGCGGATAAGGGCAGGATCGAATTGCATGGACGACTCCTCACAGTAAAGAGGGCGCCAGTATGGCGCCCTCGGGTCGGAGTCGGCTTGATCTGACTCAATGAGTCAGGTTTTTGAGCACCCGGGCTTCTTCCTTGATAGCAGCGGCCAGCTCTCGCTCCCAGGCTTCCCGTTGGCGGTCCTGCTGGCGGCGCTCTTTTTTGTCCATGTTGTTGCGGGCTTCATGGGTAGGCATGTCCTTGACCCTGTCGTAGAGGTCAAAGAGTGCCGGGAACTGCTCCTGGTAAGACTTATAGGGCAGCAGGTGGTCGGTCAGCACTCTAATGCGGATGGCGCCTTCGGAGAAGTCGCATTGCTCTTCGAGCATGGAGGCGGCGATGATGCGGATGCTTTTGAGCAGCTTCTCGTTGTGCTCGGCCAGGAACGCCTCTTCTTTTTGTTTTTGGGCTTTGAGCATAAACAGCAGCTTGCCGGCGTAGAACGCCAGGCCAATCACCACCAGGGTGCCCACCAGGGCTGCTATGGCCCAAAAACTCATACCGGTTGCTCCTCGTCATCCCAGTCGATGTCGTCCATCAGCTCGTCGTCGTCATCGACGATACCAAGCTCCGCCATCAGCTTCTCGATTTTGGCGGTGGTCTGCTCGACGTAACTTTCGTCTTCGCTGCTGATCTCTTCGCCCTCGTCGAGCATGTCCAGCAGGGTGTTGAGCCGCTCGTCGTTCTCCAGGCTCTCCAGCAGGGCCGCTTTGGCGGCTTGGTCCAGCTCAGGCTTTTGCTGCTGCGGCTTGGCTTTGGCCTTAGGCGGCTCAGCGGCCTTGGGGCTGACCAGCGCCACCGGCTTGGTAGAGCCGATGCGTTTGTCTTTGTTCTGGCCTTTGGCATTAGAGCTGCCACCTGTCGCTGTGGCATACCCATGGCGACTGCCAGACTTATTACCCACCTTGTGCTTTTTGCCTTTGGCGGTGCTGAGCTGGGTGTTGCCGGTATCGACTTTCTTGGAGGCGCCCGACTTACCTGGGGCCCGTGTTTTTTTCATTCGGGTCATCTGTGCCTACCTTTTTTGCAGCAGCAACACATCGTTATCCACCCGCTGCCAGGTAAAGCCAAAACGCTTGGCCAGCCAGGCAAAGGTGGCTTCACTGTGGAAGCTCACGTGGGTGGGGTCATTTTTGTAATGCCAGTTGGCAAAACGTTGTTGATTGATCACCAGTTTGGTCATCACCCCAAGCCAGCCGCCGGGTTTAACCAGGCCAGCCAGGGTTTCCCAGCTTTGGGCCGGGTGATTAAAGTGCTCCACCACCTCGGTGCAGGTGACAAAGTCATATTGCCTCGTTAGCGGTTCTGGGTGATTGGCGTAAAACGGATCGTACAGCGCCATGGTCATGCCCGCTTCGCGCAGCATGGCTGCCAGGGCAGGGCCGGGGCCACAGCCAAAATCTAGCCCACCGCTGCCTACTGCCACCTTGGCCAGCAGCGGCGACACCAGTCTTGATAAGAACCGGCGGTAGCCGGGGTCATCAGGCTGGTTGTCGTGAATGTCATACAGTGCCTTTTCCCCTGCCGCATCAAGATGGCTGGCCGGATCGGCAGACACCAGCGCGCAATCGCCACAGCGAAAATATCGGCGCTTGGCGTCACTATGGAAGTCGGTAACCGGGCTTTGGCAGAGGGGGCATGAGTGCATGGGGGTATTTTACGGGAGTGCGGAATAAAGAAAAAGGCGATGCTCATGCTATCGCCTTATCCCTTGTGCCTAATATTGACACCTTTCCCATCGTGTTTGACCGCTATTGTTATTTTTCGGTCTAACGGGCTTCCATCTTTTTGTTTCCAGCTTTCCTTGCATGATTATTATTTTTACGCCGCTCCTGGCGCTTTCTCTGTCATCCCTGGAGGCTTGGGACCTTCATGGTCGCCTTACCCCTTTTTCTCGGTTGATTAGCGCTTTTCCCACAGGTTTGTCGATGCTGGCCATCCTGACCTTATTACCGTTTCCTTCGCTTGGGCGCCCGTGCCGTGGGCAACCCTGCAAACCTTGCGACGCGGTTGAAGTTACTCCCAGCACCCTGGGGGTTCAACCCTTGAAATAGGCATATTGTTAAAGCATTGCCAAAATTTCGTACTGGATCACAGTTATCGGAAACGTCACCGAAGGTTGGCTTTTCATCCGATCGCAAATGCCTTAATGGAGCCCTGCGAGGTAATTTGCCAACAGTTGGATGTCATTATCCGTCAACTTGGCTGCAACATCCCGCATCACGTGGTTGGGGTCATTTTGACGCTGCCCAGCCCGGAACTTTTCCAGCTGCGCTTTGATGTATTCAGGGTATTGCCCTGAAATATCGGGATATTTAGCAAGGCCAAGGCCGTTGCCATCGGGGCCGTGGCAGGCGGTGCAGGCGGTGATGCCTCGGGCCAGATCGCCGCCCATATACAACTGGCGGCCTTGGGTCACGTCGGCTTTTGGGGTTTTGCCCTGCACCGGCTTCTGGCTTTCAAAATAGGCAGAGATGTCGGCCATATCTTGGGGCGACAGCGACGCAGCCATGGCGCTCATCACCGGGTCATAACGGCCTTCCTTGCCCCCTGAGGTCAGGCCGAGTTTGAGATCGGCCAATTCCTTGATCATGTAGCTGGCATGTTGGCCGGCCAGCCGTGGGTACATGGCAACCGGGCTGTTGCCATCCACACCGTGGCAGGCGCCACAAACGGCAGATTTGGTTTGTCCAGCCTTGGCATCGCCGTCGGCGGTCGCGGTGCCCGAGAGGCCACCAAGCATCAAAGCGGCAACGAGGAGTTTTTTCATACTGTCCACATTCGCGGTGTTGGCAGATGCACACCGTGCAGCCTTTTGTGGCTCTGCCATGTTAGAATTCTGGCCATTGGCCCAAGGCTCGTGATAACGAACCCGGCCCTGCTGCTAAGCCTCTGATACAACAACCAGAGTTGCCCGTAAGTGTACACAATATTTACCGCCTGTCTTGATGGCCGGGCGCCGGAGTACTGATGAATCCAATCCCTGAAATCGACTTTCGCCAAGCCAGATTTATCACCTCTGCGCCTGATATTCGCCACCTGCCCCGTAATGAAGGGGTGGAAATAGCCTTTGCCGGGCGCTCCAACGCCGGTAAATCCAGTGCCCTGAATGCCATTACCGGGCAAAAGCAGCTGGCCAGAACCTCCAAAACCCCGGGCCGTACCCAGCTTATCAACCTGTTTAGCCTGGCCGACCCGCGCCATTGCCTGGTGGATTTACCCGGCTACGGTTTTGCCAAGGTGCCGCTGGAAATGAAGGAAAAGTGGCAGGCGAGCCTGACCGAGTACTTGGAAAAGCGCGAATCCCTCTGTGGCCTGGTAGTACTGATGGATATCCGCCATCCCTTCAAGGACATCGACCAGGATCTCATCTTCTGGGCGGTGGAGTCTGGCCTGCCGGTGCTGGCGATTCTCACCAAGGCCGACAAGCTCAAAAGCGGTGCCCGCAAGGCTACCGTACTGCAATGTAAGGAAGCAGCTCTGGCGTTTGGGGGGGATGTAACGGTGATGGCGCTGTCTGTGCTCAAGGGCTTGGGCATCACCGAGGTGCGCCGTCATCTGGCCGGCTGGCTGAGCCAGGTGGATGCCGACCCGGAAGCGGAAGACGAGCCGCAACACGAAGAGTAATAACGAGAAAGGGCCCTTCGGGGCCTTTTTTGTGGCCGGAAAAAAAGCAAAAAAAACCGGTGGTCGAGACCACCGGAGAGAAATATTAGCTTATTGGGGGAGAAGCTAATATGTCAGCAGAAAATCACCACAAGCTTGCAGAACAAGCATTGAGGTTATGCAGCAACTTCAAGGTACAACACTTTTTCGCCGATTTGAAGTATTTGCTCTAAAAAAATTCATCCAACCGGGTTTATACCGCTACAGGCCAGTAAAGACGGGGCCTGTTTCCGTGAAAGTTTTTTGGGCGCCAGGCAAAAAAAACGCCCCGCTCGTTTGAGCGAGGCGGCTTATGTAGCCAAATCCACTACGTGAAACAAAGACCCGTTACTAAGAAGGGGCCTTCTGTACCCTACGCCACGCAGTGTAGCGATCCCCTGTTCAGATTAAAAGCACTTTTTGTAGTTAATTTTCATCTTTGCGCCATATATGAAAATTTTAACCGGGTTATTGAGCTGCTTTCTCAGTAATCAGTAAAAATATTACAGCCTTAGGTAAGTTAGTGAGCTTCATCCCAGGTGGCACCCATACCTGGTTCGACCACTAACGGCACCTTCAGCTCGGCGGCTTGCTGCATCAGCTGGCTTACCTTGGCGCCAGCCTGCTCGGCAAAGTCGGCGTCCACTTCCAGCACCAGTTCATCGTGCACCTGCATCAGCAGTTTGACCTTATCGGCGGCCTCCTGGGTAACCCAGGCGTCGACGGCGATCATGGCCTTTTTGATGATATCGGCGGCGGTGCCCTGCATGGGCGCGTTGATGGCGGCGCGCTCGGCGGCCTTTTTACGGGCCTGGTTGCGGGCTTTTATCTCTGGCAGATAGAGGCGGCGGCCAAACAGGGTTTCCACATAGCCTTTTTCTTCGGCTTTTTGGCGGGTGCTTTCCATGTACTCCAGCACGCCGGGGTAGCGCTCGAAGTAGGTGTTCATGTAGCCCTGGGCTTCATTGCGGCCAATATCGAGCTGGCGGGCCAGGCCAAAGGCCGACATGCCGTAGATAAGGCCAAAGTTGATGGCCTTGGCGCGGCGGCGCTGCTCGCTGGTTACGGTATCCAGCTCGACTCCGAACACTTCGGCGGCGGTAGCGGCGTGAATATCCTTGCCTTGGGCAAAGGCATCTAACAGGCCCTTATCGCTAGACAGGTGCGCCATGATACGAAGCTCAATCTGGCTGTAATCGGCGGCCAGCAGCACCCGCCCTTTTGGGGCCACAAAGGCCTGGCGGATCCGCCGCCCTTCTTCGGTGCGAACCGGGATGTTTTGCAGGTTCGGATCGGAGGACGAGAGCCGGCCGGTAGCGGTGACTGCCTGGTGATAACTGGTGTGGACCCGGCCGGTTTTGTCGTGGATCAGCAGCGGCAGTTTGTCGGTGTAGGTGGATTTGAGCTTGGCCAGGCCCCGGTACTCGATGATCACCTTGGGCAGCGGATAGTCGTGGGCCAGTTCCTGAAGTACTTCTTCGGCCACCGACGGCACCCCGGACGGAGTCTTTTTCAGCGGTTTGATGCCCATTTTGTCAAAGAGGATGGCCTGTAGCTGCTTGGGGCTGCCGAGGTTGAACTCTTCACCGGCTATTTCAAAGGCTTGCTGCTCAAGGGCGGCGATGCGCTCGGCCAGCTCTTCGCTTTGCTTGGCCAGCAGGGTCTTGTCGATCAGCACCCCATTGCGCTCCATGCGCGACAGCACCGGCACCAGCGGCAGCTCGATATCGCAGAGCACCGATTTGAGGCTGGCGTCCTGTTCCAGCTTTGGCCACAGATGCTGATGCAGTCGGAAAGTGACATCGGCGTCTTCGGCGGCGTACACGGCGGCGTCGGCGATGGCGACCTGGTCGAAGGTCAGCTGTTTGGCGCCTTTGCCGGCGATGTCCTCAAAGCTGATGGCTTTGTGAGACAGATACTTGAGAGACAAGCTGTCCATGTCGTGGCGGCCGGCCACGGAGTTGAACACGTAGCTCTCGAGCATTGTGTCAAAGGCGATACCGCGCAGGGTAATGCCGTGGTTGGCCAGCACGCTCATGTCGTACTTGAGGTTCTGGCCCACCTTTTTATGCGCGTCGCTCTCCAGCAGGGCGCGAAAGGCGTCCAGTACCTGGCTGCGGTCCAGCTGCGGAGTTTCATCCAGCAGGCTGTGGCCGAAGGGAATGTAAGCCGCTTCGCCGTCGGCCAGAGCCACGGAAAAGCCCACCAGATCGGCCACCATGTAATCCAGGGCGGTGGTTTCGGTATCAAAGGCAAATAGCGCGGCCTTTTCCAGCTTGGTTATCCAGGCACCAAGGGCGGCCTCGGTGTTCACCAACTCGTAGCTGCTGCGGTCAATGCCGGCGGGGTCGGCCACGGGTTCCTCGGGCTCGGCCGCCGGGGCAACAGCCTGCTCTGGGGCCTTGCCGTCCAGCACGTCGGCCAGCCAGCGGCGAAACTCCATCTTGCCGTACCATTCCACCAGGGCGTCGCGGTCTTCGGGTTTGATGGTCAAGTCCAACTGGTCTTCGCTCAAATCCACGTCGGTTTTGATGGTGGCCAGCAGGTAAGAAAGGCGCGCCTGCTCTTCGTTTTCTTCGAGCTTTTTGGCCATGGTCTTGGCGCCACGAAAGCTCAGCTCGGCGATTTTGTCGAGGTTTTCATAGAGCGCGTCCATGCCGCCAATGCCTTGCAACAGGCCAAGAGCGGTCTTCTCGCCAACCCCGGGCACGCCGGGAATGTTGTCTACCTTGTCGCCCATCAGTGCCAGGAAATCGATGATGAGTTCGGGGCCAACCCCGAATTTGTCCACCACCCCGGCCGGGTCCAGCACGGTATCGGTCATGGTGTTGATCAAGGTCACCTTGTCGTCCACCAATTGCGCCATATCCTTGTCGCCGGTGGAGATCAGCACGTGGCGGCCTTCAGCCGAGGCTTTTTTGGCCAGGGTGCCGATGACATCGTCCGCCTCGACCCCTTCAATGATGATCAGCGGCAGCCCCATGGCCTTAACCAAGGCATGCAGCGGAGCCACCTGGCTGCGCAGGTCATCGGGCATGGACGGGCGGTGGGCCTTGTACTGCTCGAACAATTCATCGCGGAAGGTTTTGCCCTTGGCGTCAAATACCACCGCCATTTCACTGGGCTTGAATTGGCGCAGCAGGCTTTTGAGCATGTTGACCACGCCATAGACGGCGCCGGTGGGCTCGCCCTGGGAGTTGGTCAGGTGCGGCGGCGCGTAGTAGGCGCGGTAAAGATAAGAAGAGCCGTCGACCAGAATAAGGGGGTTTTCAGGGATGCTTGCCATGATGGAGTCCAGATGATCCTTGTTTGCGCCAAGGATGCCATAGGGGCGCCATGGAGGGAACGTGAAGGCACCATCAACCGGCCTTGCTCGGCAGCAGCTAAATCTGTGGATAAGTCTGTTGAATAACCACGACACCAGCCACCTGCTAAGCAAGTGTCTGCTTAATGTACTGCTTGGAAAGGCCCGCCACAGCTGGGCTGGAATTTGCACTTGAACGAGATGGGGAAGTGTGGATAGCCGTTCCCTGCTTGTGAATAACCTCGTTCCATCAAGTCACATTTTTGTTATGGCTGGCACCACAACAAGAGACCAGTCTAGCATTGCCCAAAAGATGTGCAATAGGCATTTGGCAAACTTTGCGATCAGTGACAGTGATCCGGTCAAGTGGCTACCATACGAGCTGAGACTAGGGAGGCTGAAATGAAAAAAGTGGCTGTTATTTTAAGCGGTTGCGGTGTTTTTGATGGCGCCGAAATTTACGAGTCGGTGCTGACGCTACTGGCCTTGGCCGAGGCTGGCGCCCAGGTGCAGTGCTTTGCGCCCAACATGGCCCAGCATCATGTGATCAACCACATCACCGGCGAAGAAATGCCCGAGCAGCGCAACGTACTGGTGGAAGCGGCCCGTATCTGCCGTGGCAATATCCAGGATCTGGCGGGCCTCAAGGTGGCCGATTTTGATGCGATTATCCTGCCCGGTGGCTTCGGTGCCGCCAAGAACCTCAGCGATTTCGCTTTTGAGGGCGACGACTGCCAGGTGCAGAGTGATGTGTTGGCTGCCTGCCAGGATTTTGCCAAGGCCGGTAAGGCCGCAGGTTACATCTGCATTGCTCCGGCCATGTTGCCCAAGGTATATGGCCCCGGCGTAAAAGGCACCCTGGGTAACGACGCCAGCACGGCCGATGCTTTCAACGCCATGGGCGGTGAGCACCAGGTGCGGGCTGTTAACGAGATCTGTGTCGATGAAGCAAACAAAGTGGTATCTACCCCCGCCTACATGCTGGCCGGCTCCATTCTTGAAGCGAAAAGCGGCATCGACAAGCTGGTGCACAAGGTTTTGGCGCTGGCATAGGCTAAGCTACCTTACTTGGCCCTAAAAAATGCAAGGAGCACAGTGACTTGAGTACGACTTACCTGCAAAGGTTGTTGATTGTCACTTTTGCTTATTGGGCCGCCGGCCTGCTAGGTTCCTACCTGTCGCTGCCCGGCGACGCCGTTTCTCCGTTCTGGCCTGCCGCCGGGGTGGCTCTGGCCGCCCTACTGCTGTGGGGGCCGGGGATGTGGCTTGGCGTGTTGGCCGGCGGTTTGTTGATCCAGTTTCAAGTGGCCCATTTGGCTGCCCTGCAGCAGGGCTGGGAGCCGGTGCTGCTGGCCTTTTGTGCTGTGGCGCAGGGCCTGGTGGGGGCTTGGCTACTTGGTTTTCAGCGCCAGTGGCAACTGCTGTCTGGTAGCGAGATCTTTCGGCTGATGGCCAGAGGTGCACTGCTCAGCGCTGCGGTGGGGGCCAGTCTCGAGCTGCTGGTTACGCTGCTGAGTGCGGCGCCATCCAGCCATGGCAACTTGCCGGCGTTGGTGATCAATTGGACCGGCAACGCCCTTGGCATCGCCTTGGTCGCCCCTATCTGTTTGTTGTGGGCCAACGGGACGGCGCTGGGCCGCCTGCTTTGGACCTCCATTCCCATGGTGCTGGTCAGTGCTGCCTTGATATGGGGCGTACAACAATTGGTGGACAGCCGGGTCAAGCAGGTCAGCATCGAGCTTAATCGCCAGGCCGATGTATTGTCTGAGGCGCTTAAAGCCCGCTGCGACCACTACCTGCAGTCTCTTACCGGCCTGATGCAGATCTTTCGCGGCTCTGAATATGTCTCCCGTGAGGAGTTTCGGGTGGTGGCCGACGAACTGCTGGCCGAGTTACCGGCGATCAATGCCATTGGCTGGTTGCCGAGGGTGGAGGTGAGCCAAAAAGCGGCGTTCGAGGCCAGCGCCAGCCAGGAGCTTGGCAAGGCTTATCGTATCCAGCCCCCGGCCGATGACAGTCACTGGCTGCAGGAAGCCAGCAGCAGCGTGATTTACCCGGTGCTCTATATCGAACCGCGCCAGGGCAATGCCGCTGTGCTGGGGTTCCTGCCCGGCACTTCGGAGGGTGCCGCCATGGCCATGACCCAGGCCATTCGTTCCGGCAAGGTGGCCATGGGCGAAGTGGGTGAGCAAAACATCGGCTTGGTGTTCCGGGCCGCCATGGGACAGGACGGCAAGGTGATGGGGCTGGTGTTTGCCAAGTTGGATGTCGGCCTGCTGTTGGCCGCCACCGAAGAGGCGATACGCAACGCCCCGTTGCGGCTGTCGGTACAGGATGACAACACCCGCCAGTTTATCCTGGGCCAGGCCGAAGTGGGCGGTGGCCTGCATGCCCACCGCAGCGTTCAGGTGGGTGGCCGGCTGTGGCGCCTGGATTTTCAGTATCAACAGCCTTATGTGCTTGACGTGGTGCAGGCTGGCCTCGGCCTGATGTTGATAGGGGGCCTGCTGCTGGTGGTGGTGATTGGCAGCACCGTGCTGCTGGTAACAGGCCAAACGAGCTTGGTGGGCCAGGAGGTAGCCAAGCGGACCCGCGAGCTGCAGGCGGTAAACCAGCAGCTGCGGGAGAACGAACACTTTTTGAATTCACTGGTGGACAATCTGCCCCTGAGTCTGCAGGTAAAAGAGGCCAAGGGGCTGCGCTTTAAAAGGGTCAACAAGGCCTGCGAGACGCTGTTTGGCCAGTCTCGCCAGGCGCTGGAAGGCCAGGATGATGCCAGCCTGTGGCCGCCGGAGGTGGTGGCCTCCCTCAACCGGGATGACCGCCAAGCCTTGGCTGGCGAAGAGCGCACCATGGTCAGCGAGGAAAGGCTGCCCACGGTCAAAGGCGAGCGCTGGTTTCGCACCTTGCGGGTACCGGTGCTGGAGCCCGATAACGCCAGCAGCCACCTGCTGATTTTGCGTGAAGACATCACCGAAGCCCTCAACAACGAGGCGCGGGTGCAGGAGCTGAATGTGGCCCTGGCCGAGCGCAACAGCGAATTGTCGGCGGCCAACCATCAGCTGGAGCAGCTGTCGCGTATCGATGCTTTGACTCAAGTCGCCAACCGCCGGGTGTTTGATGAAGAGCTGGCCAACGAATGGCAACGCTGCGCTCGCCATCAGTTGCCCCTAGGAGTGATGATGCTGGATGTGGATCACTTCAAGCGCTTTAACGACGCTGTCGGCCACCTTAAAGGAGACGTCTGCTTGCAGCGCATCGCCCAGTTGCTGAGTGCGGCTATCCAGCGCAGCAGCGATCTGGTGGCCCGCTTTGGTGGTGAGGAATTTGCCGTTATTCTGCCGGGCTCAGACCTTGCCGAAGCACAATCGCTGGCGGAAAAGGTGCTCGACACCGTGCGTCAGGCGGCACTGGCGCACCCCGACTCGCCCCTGGGGCCTCATGTCAGCGTGTCAATCGGCATTGCCTGCGGTTACCCGGTGCAGCACGACGGCACCGAGCGCCTGCAGCTGCTGGCCTTGGCCGATAAAGCGCTTTACCGGGCTAAGGCAACCGGGCGGGACCGCTGCCTGGCCATGGCTTGGCCAGAGAGTCACAGCTAAAAAAGAAGCCGGCTTGAGGGCCGGCTGTATTCCAATAGGAAGCAATGTGAGCAATGTCGTGCGATGCTGCCAAAGCGTCTGGACTGCATCAGTGCGTAGTGAGAACGCGATTCAAATAATAATTGTTCTCATTTAATTGTCAAGGGTGCTGCAGAGTTTTTCGCCAAGGGGCCAAGGTCGTTGAGTCTTTTGAGTGTTCACCCGCATAATGAGCCCATGCCCAGTATGAATCGCATCCTTTACCTATTGAAAACCCGGGGAGATCAGACCGCCCAAGCGCTGGCGGCTGACCTGGGAATGACCGCCATGGGCGCCCGCCAACACCTGCTGCTGGCCGAGCAGCAAGGCTTGGTGGAAAGCGTCATGGAAAAACGCAGTATTGGTCGCCCGGCCAGGGTCTGGTACCTCACCGAAGAAGGCCATGCCCGTTTCCCCGAGCGCCATGCCGACCTCACTCTCACCCTGATTGAGGGGGTTAAAACAGTGTTTGGCGAGCAGGGGCTCGACGCCCTCATTAGCCACCGTGAGCAGCAGATGGGCCAGGTTTACCAGCAGGCCTTGGCGGCAGAGTCCGGCCTTGAGGCCAAGATCCAGCGCCTGGCCGAGTTGCGCACTGCCGAGGGCTACATGGCAGAAGTTGAAGCGGACGGCAGCGAGCAGTGGCTGCTTATCGAAAACCACTGCCCCATCTGCACCGCAGCCCAGCAGTGCCAACAGTTCTGCCGCTCAGAACTGGCCCTGTTCAGCCAGTGCCTGGGCAGTGACGTGGAGGTAAGCCGCATCGAGCACTTGTTGCTGGAAGGGCGGCGCTGCGTTTATCGGATAGCGCCCAGACGCTAGCGACCAAGGGGGAGCCTGATGCCAAATCCGCTGAATGTGCTGAGCTCTCCCACCCGCCGCCGTGCTTTATTACTTAGCATGGTTGTCACGCTGATTGCCTTTTTGCTCCTTGGCTGGCTGATGAGTCAGCTTAGCAAGGCCGACGAGCGCCAACTGGCCATGGCCTCGGCCAGCCGCACCGAGCAGCTGTTCAACGACATGGTGCTGCCAGCTCGCCGCCAGTTGCTGGCGCTGGATAAACTCCGTCACCTGCCCTGTAGTGAGCTCAAGGACAAGCTGGCCAAGATGGCCGCCCTGGAAAAATACACCCGCTCCATCGCGGTTTTTTACCCCGACCATGTCTGCCACTCCTTCCTTGGCCGCCTCGACGAAAACCGCCTGGCCACTTGGGCACCACCGGAGCTTATCCATCAGCCCCTGACCCTGGTTGCCAGCAACCCCATAGTGCAAGACCGCCCAGCACTGCTGCTGTGGCGCGGCGAACCCGATTTGTCCCGGGGCGTGCTGGTGGTGATTGAAGGGCTGTATTTTTACGACTTGCTGGGCCAGGCGTCGCGGTTCTCCAACGATCAAGTGGCGCTGGTGGTGGGTAGCAAAGCCATGCTTGGCCTGCAAAAACAGGTGGTGGACGCCGCCAGCCTAGCGCCGGCCCTGGCGCGGATAAAAAGCCCCCAGGGGTTTGAAGTGCAGATCAGTGATGGCCACAGCCATAGCAGCGCCAGCCACTGGCGCTGGTTGCTGGCGGCTTTGGTGGCTGGGCTCTTGGGGCTGTTTTGCTACTTTGCCTTAAACCGCCGGGAAGGACCGAAGGCCGAGCTGAAAAGGGCCATGGAAAGGAACGAATTCTTCTTGCACTACCAGCCGGTGCTGGCCTTGGAGGACTTGTCGGTAACCGGCGCCGAGGTATTGATGCGCTGGCGCCACCCGGTGCAGGGCCTCATTGCTCCCGATATTTTTATCCGGGCGGCGGAAGACACCGGCCTAATCGTCGAGCTGACCCGGCACCTCTTTACCCTGCTTGAAAAGGAGCTGGCTCAATGGGAAGGGGGCAGGTTCAAGCTAGGAGTGAACCTGGCGGCCGAGCACCTGCACGATGGCACCCTGACCCGCGATCTGCTGGCCCTCAAGGGGCGGCTGCCAGCCAATATCCAACTGGTGGCCGAGCTCACCGAGCGCCAGCTTATCGGTGAAGATCCATTGGTGCTCAAGCAGCTGCAAGACTGCCGCGCCGCCGGTATTCAGATAGCCATAGACGATTTCGGCACCGGCCACAGCTCCCTTGCCTACCTGGAGCGGCTGCCGGTGGATTATCTGAAAATCGACAAAAGCTTTGTCTCGGCCCTCGATAGCGGCTCGGTGCAGGCGCCGGTGCTGGAGGCCATTATCCAATTGGGCCACCGCCTGGGTATGGAGTTACTGGCCGAAGGCATAGAGACCGAGCGTCAGGCCCAGTTTTTGCGGGCCAAAGGGGTAGAGTACGGCCAGGGGTATTTCTACGCCCGACCGATGCCAGCCCCCACCCTCAGGCAGTGGCTGGCGACCGCTGGCTCAGCCGCAGCAGCCAATTTAACAGCACTCCGTAAAGAGGCAGGAAAAAAGCCAGACTGATCAGCAATTTGAAGCCGTAATCCATCCAGGCGATTTGCAGCCAATGGGCGGCCATAAAGGGATCGTTGCTCTGGTAAAAGGCGGCCGAGAAGAACACCAGGGTGTCAAAAAGGTTACCCAGCACTGTCGAGGCGGCCGGGGCCAGCCACCAAGGGCCGTGGCGGCGTAGCCGGTTGAACACCTGCACGTCCAGCACCTGGCCCAGCACATACGCCAGGAACGAGGCCAGGGCAATGCGCGCCACAAAGAGGTTAAGGGCGCCCGCTTCGGCAAAGCCGGCGAAACTGCCTTGGGGAAACAGCACGCTGACCCCGTAACTGACAAAAAGCGCCGGCACCATCACCCAGAAGATCACCCGCCGGGCCAGCTCGGCCCCCAGCAATCTGACCGTCAAGTCGGTGGCCAGGAAGATAAAGGGGAAGGTAAAAGCGCCCCAGGTGGTGTGCAGGCCCCATAAGGTAAAGGGGATTTGGACCAGATAGTTGGAGGCGGTTATCACCAGGATATGGAAGGCAGCCAGCCAGCCAAGGGCCTGGCCTTTGGTTTGGATAAACATGATGCACCTTTTTGATATCGGGGTGAGGGAACCCGGGTTAAGGTTGTTGCCCGCTTTTTGGGCGGGGCGCTAGGTTAGTGCCAGTTACCAAGGAGATCAAGATGCCCGTTGTTGCCAGGCTGCTGTTGTTGACCCTGCTGCTGGCGCTATTGCCGATATTGACCTGGCTGTCCGGCTGGCACTGGCAAGTGGATGACGCCTCACCCTGGCTAAGGCCCCTTTACTGGCTGACCCTCACCGGTTCTGCGCCCTTTGCCATCGGCACCACCGCCCTGGTGCTGGCGCTGTTGTACCGGCGGCTCGGCTGGCGCCCGGCTGAGCTTGGCCGATACGGCCTTTGCCTGTGCCTGGCGCTGCTAGCAGGGCTGGGGGCAAAAGCGCTACTGAAATGGCACTTCAAGGAAGCCCGGCCCTACGTGCAGTATCTGGATAACACCCACGATACCGATTTCTACCAAGACGGCATTGCCACCCAAAAGCGCCTTATCGACACCGCCCCGGTGCCTGCTTGGCTCAAAGGCCATTGGCGCCATGAGCGCGGCTACGCCTTTCCCTCCGGGCACACCCAGTTTGCGGCCATGCTGGCGCTGTTTAGCGCCATTTTGCTGTGGCAGGCCAGGGCTTGGCTGGCGATGAGCCTGGTACTGGCCTGGGCGCTGCTGGTGATGGCATCGAGGTTGCTGCTGGGCATGCATTGGCCGCAAGACCTGCTGTTTTCCCTAAGCTTTGCCTGGTTGCTGGTGTGGCCGGCTCTGGTATTGGCGGGCGGAAATAAAACTTCCTAGGCAAAAATTAATATCCAGGTCACGCAAATGCTTTTTTTGGTTGACTGTCGCTGTATAAAGAACCGACACTATTGCACGTTTTTTGTTTAGGAAATGTTGACCTTTGGGACACAACGTCATCCTCTGTGACGATTCCCGCCTGGCTCGGAATTTTCTGGCCCGTTCTTTACCCAGCGGTTTTGCTGAGCAGCAGTACTTTGCCACCAGCGGCAAAGAGGCCCTGGATTTGGTTACGCAAGGCAAAGGGGATTTACTGTTTCTGGATCTGAACATGCCGGACCTGGATGGCTATCAGGTGCTGGCGCAGTTGCGTGCCCAGAATATCGACTGCCAGGTCATCGTCATTTCCGGAGATGTGCAGCCCAAGGCGCGCGAAAAAGTCATGGCCCTGGGGGCCCTGGCTTTCCTCCCTAAACCCTTAAGCCGCGAGCAGCTGCTGCAAGAGCTGCTCACCCTCGGCCTTATCGGCGAGAGCGATCTCAACGCTCCTGCCAGCCCCGGCGGTGAAGACCCGGCCATGGTCGACCGCATCGAAGTGCTGCGGGAAGTGGCCAACGTGGCCATGGGCCGTGCCGCTGGCACCATGGCTGGCATCTTCAATGTCTTTGTGCAAATCCCGGTACCCCGTATTCAGGCACTGCCGGCCCATGAAATCATCGCCCTTATCGACCAGTGGCAAGGCCAGCCCGGCCACCAGGTGATAAGCCAAGGCTTTGTGGGAGCGGGGATCTGCGGCGAAGTACTGGTGGAGCTATCCAGCGACGAAGCCCACAGCATGGCGGCGCTGATGGGCCTTGATGGTCAGCAGTCCCAAGAGCAGGCCTTGCTGGTGGAGCTGTCGTCCATCCTTACCGGGGTGTGCATTAAAAGCATCGCCTCGCAGCTGGAGCTGGCCTTCAGCCATGGCCACCCCATTATCCTTGGGCGTAACGAGCGGCGGCTTTTAAACGACATCAGCGATCAGTCGGTGCTTTGCATCCGCTTTGGCTACCAAATTCCGCAATACGATTTGAACCAGCAACTGATGCTGCTGGTCACTCCCTCCTCCCTGAAGAACCTGGAACGGCACCTTAGCCAATTGGTGAACTGAGATGATGAGCCTGTCCCTTGGTGAACTTCAGCAGCTGCTGGACGTCCTGCAAACTCTGGATGTTGGGCTGGTGATCATCGATCGCCAGCATAAAGTGCAGTTCTGGAACGATTTTATGGCCAACCATGCAGGCCAGGGGAGCGAGCAGGTTGCAGGTAAATCCCTGTTCGAAATTTTCCCGGAGCTGCCGCGCCAGTGGCTGGAGCAGAAAACCGAGACCGTGATGGCGCTCAAGACCCTGGCCTTTTCCGGCTGGGAGCAGCGCCCGCACCCGTTTCCGTTCTTCTCCTACCGGGCTTTGACCGGCCGTTCGGCAGTGATGTACCAGAACCTCACCTTTATGCCCATCGCCTCAGGTAACGGCAATGTCGACAAGATGGCCATCATCGTTTACGACGTCACCGAAGCGGCCAACAACCGCCTGGCGCTGGAAGAGATGAACCAAAAATTGTCGGTGCTGTCCCGTACCGACCCCCTGACCGGCCTGCTTAATCGCCGCTCCTGGGAGCTGGCCCTGGCTGAAGAGTTTGCCCGCTGCCGCCGCTCCGGGCGTACCAGCACCCTGATGATGTTCGATATCGACCACTTTAAGCAGGTTAACGACACCCACGGCCACCAGGCCGGCGATCAGGTACTGCAACACACCGCCACTTTGCTCAATAACAAGCTGCGCACCACCGACAAGGCTGGCCGCTACGGCGGTGAAGAATTCGCGCTGCTGCTTGTGGACACCGATGCTCAGCAAGCCTGCCAACTGGCCGACCGGTTGTGCACGGCGCTTAGTGAGCAGCCGGCACTGGTGGGTGATAAGCGCATCAGCGTAACCATCAGCGCCGGTGTGGCTGAGATAAGCGAGCAGATGGAACAGGCCCAGCAGTGGATAAAAGCGGCGGACGACGCCCTTTACCAGGCCAAAAGCGCCGGGCGTAACACCATCCGCTTGGCCTCTTCCTAACCGAGACGGGTTACTTCAAGCCCGCCCAGCCGGCCAAAAAAGTCAGTACTTCGATGCCCTCTTCATCTTCAGCCTCCAGCCAGGTGGTGGCGGCCAAATCTTCATATTCCAGGCGCAGCTCGGTGCCTTCAAACTCCACCCACCATTGATGGCGGTCGGCGCCGCTTTCCTTGCGCCGCACCGACAGCTCAAGGCGCGCCAGCCAAGGGGCGATATCGGCTTCAAAGTGTTCCCAATCGGTATTTACCGGCAGGATAAGGGTGCCATGTTGGCTATCTAGGGCCATGTTCGTCTCTTTTGAAAAGTTAGCTTGAGCAGGACACTTCCAAATGTCGGCCCCAGTCGGGTGGGCGCTTGGCGTAATCGTCCATGCCGGGCTGCTGGGTAAAGGGGGTTTTGAGCAGGCTATAGAGCCGGTTTAGCTCGCTGTGGTCCCCTTGCTCGCTGGCGGCAATAGCGTTTTGGGCCAGGTAGTTACGCAGCACATAAAGAGGATTGACGGCGTCCATGGCTTGCTTGCGGGCGCTGTCGTCACTGTCTTGCCGGTTTAGGCGTTTAAGGTACTGCGCGGCCCAGGCGTCAAAACGCGCCCTATCGAGGTAGTGGTCGCGGCAGGGAATAAGCGTATTGGCGCGCTCGGCGTCGCTTAGCCAGCGAAAGGCGAGGCTGTAGTCCTGGCGCTCATCAGCCAACAGCGCCAGGAAGCTGTTGATAAGCTCGGCATCGTCTTTGCCCACCTGTTCCAGGCCCAGGCGTTTACCCATCAATTTGAGGTAGTGGCCGGCCAGGGCTGGTTGGAACTGCTTGAGGGCCGCCACCAGATCGTCCGACTCAATCATCGGGCTCAGGGCCATGGCCAGGCAGTTGAGGTTCCAAAGGGCGATGCTGGGCTGGGCGTCAAAGGCGTAACGGCCGTTGTAGTCGGAATGGTTACAGACAAAGCCTGGCTGGTAGTCGTCCAAAAAGCCGTAGGGGCCGAAATCGAAGGTGTCGCCGAGGATGGAGAAGTTGTCGGTGTTCATCACCCCATGGGCAAAACCGTAAGCCTGCCAGTAGGCAATCATCTGCGCCGTTTTGTGTACCACCCGTTCAAAGAACAGCTTATGGGGCTGGCCTTGTAGATCGGGCCAATGGCGCTCAACCACGTATTCTTTGAGGGCAATCAGCTCGCTGCCTAGGCCCCGGTGAAAGCAATGCTCAAAATGGCCAAAACGGATATGGCTGCGGGCCGCTCGGGTAACCATGGCGCTGCGCTCTACGGTTTCACGCTGCACCGGCAACTCGCCTGCCACCAGGCACAGGGCGCGGGTGGTGGGAAAGCCTAAATGGTAGAGCGCTTCGCTGGCCAAAAATTCGCGGATGGAGGAGCGCAGCACCGCCCGGCCGTCGCCGCCTCTGGCATAAGGAGTGGGGCCGGCGCCTTTTAGGTGCAAGTCCCAAAACTGCCCTTGAGTGTCTTTTATCTCCCCGAGCAGCAGGCCGCGGCCGTCCCCCAAGGCGGGGTTATAGACCCCAAACTGGTGGCCGGCATATTTCTGGGCCAGGGGCGCGGCGCCAGGAATGGCCTCGGGGCCGCCAAACCACCGGGCTATCTGGGCATTATCGGCGTCCAGGCCAAATTGGGCGGCGAGCTCCGTATTGAGCAGCAACAGCTCCGGCTGCTCGAAACCGGCGGGGGGCTGGGCGCTGTAGATCCTCGGGAAATCCCGCGCAAAGCGGTTGTCGAACGTCAGGGCCATGCTACCTCCTGCAAAGTAGCGCCTAGTGTCCCACGAAGGTCGAAAGAGGGATAAATCAACTTTATCGAAAGGTTGTGTCTATTTTAGTCGCTTTTTGTTCGATTATTCTTGGTCCACTATGAGCCCATCACAGTTAAGGAGGTTCCCATGCGTATTCGTAAAGCCCAAGACCGTCTGCCTACCAACATCGGCTGGTTGGACTCCAAGCACACTTATTCCTTTGGCCACCATTACGATCCTAACTGGACCGGCAGTGGCGCCCTGCTGGTAATAAACGATGACACCGTCGCTCCGGCCGGTGGCTTTGGCACCCACCCGCACCGCGACATGGAAATCATCTCGGTGGTGCTGGAAGGCAAGCTGACTCACAAGGACTCAGAAGGCAACATCGGCCATTTGGTGCCGGGTATGGTGCAGCGCATGTCGGCTGGTACCGGCATCCGCCACTCCGAGTACAACGGCTCTGACAGTGAACCAGTGCACTTCCTGCAAATCTGGATAGCGCCTCACACTCAAGGGCTGCCGCCCAGCTATCAGGAAGCGGAAGTTCCTGAGCAAAAAGGCAAAGTGGTGTTGGCCGGTGAAGGTGGCTTGTTGGCCATCAACCAACACGCCGAGCTGGCCCAATATCGCCTTGATGACGGTGACCAAGTGAGCTTCAAGGCCGAGAGCCGCCGTAAACGCTACCTGCACGTTATCGATGGTGGCATCAAAGGTGGCGATCTGGACCTTGGCCCGGGCGATGGCCTGGAGCTGAGCGCCGGCGAAGAAAAAGCCTTCGTGGCCAAAGACGGCACCCGCTTCCTGGCCTTTGATATCCCGGCCTAAGCGAAGCGCTTTCACCAAAACGGCAACCCAAGGGTTGCCGTTTTTTATGCCCGCATCCCGGCCATCAATGCGGCAAGCTGGGTGACGGCCTGGCGCGACTCTTCTAAATCCACGGTGGCGTGCTGTGCCCCAAAATCGCCTTGGGCCTGGGTTTGTACCAAAACCCCATCACGGCGCGGGTAGGCCGACACGCCGCTGTCCCAGTCTCGTATTCCATAGCACACCGCCAATTGTGGCGGTAGCCGGCAGGTTTGGCCGCGCACCGGCAGCAGCGCGTCGTCTCCCAGCAAGGCTTTGGCGCCAAAGCCAGTGCAGTTGATCACCAACTGGCTCCCGAGTCTTGCAAAGTCCTGCTCGCAGCTAAGCTCGGCGGCAAGCAGGCGCCCACCGGCGGCGCGAAAGCGGGCCAGCAGCCAATCGCCATATTGGCTGAGGTTAAACATCAGCAGCTGTTCGCGGCGCACATGAGGCTGGCGAAAGGGGCTGGCGCCAGGGGCAAGGGGTTGGTCGGCAGGCCTTAAGCCATTGAGTAGCTGCGCTTCCCAATGGGGGTAGTCGGGTTCGCCGGGCAGGGCGTGGCGGTTTGCCTTATCAAAGGGCAGGCTGGAGAGGTTATAGACCGGCAGCCATTCCACCGGTTTGGCCGAGTGGCCCAACAAGGCCTGGTAGCGGGCAAAGGAGATGCGGGCCATTTGCTGCCAGCGCGGTGCGAGGGCATCGCCGTGGGCCTTGGCTACGATACGTGAGTCGGGAGACCAAACCCCGGTGGCAAAGGCCGAATTGGCTTGGGGTAGCTGGGCCTTGGCGTAGATGGTCACTTCAAAGCCGGCCTGCTGGGCCTCGATGGCGGTGGTAATGCCAATGGCGCCGCAGCCTACCACCGCGAGTTGCCTGGTATCGGTTTGCCGGGCCAGCTTGACCGCTTCGGCCGCCGCTCCCCAAGACAATGACCAGCCACTGCCGCCGTGGCCGTAATTGTGGATAAGGTTAAGGCGGCCGCGCCGCTCCAGCTCGATGCGCGGGCCGGTCAGCCGAAAAGGCCGGGTGCAGGCGTTAACCGTGACGATGTCCTTGGGGTCGGCCTAGATAGGGATAAAAGGCGCGGCGGGTTCCATAACACCTCGAATGCAGGAGTTGTTACCCGACTCTACGCGGTGGCGGATTTTATTCAAAAGGTGAAAGCTAACCCTTTCTTTAGATTCTCTTTCCCCATAAGGGCGCCTGCGAAGCTGGCTGGGCAAGGCGAGAGCCTCCTTGGCCCGCGCCGCTCGCTGTAAATGAGCAAGAGATGGAGGCTTTCAACGCCGCACAGGCGATGCCGCTAGCCCTTATTGAGGTAGTCGGTGATAAGGCCCAAAAAGGGCTCGCCGTAGCGTGACAGCTTGGTTTGGCCCACCCCGCTGATGGCTAAAAGCTCGGCGTCGGAGGTGGGGAAGTGGCTGGCCATCTCCGCCAGGGTGGCATCGTTGAATACCACGTAGGGCGGCACGTCGAATTCGTCGGCCAGTTGCTTTCTGAGCTTTTTCAGGCGGGCAAACAGCACTTTGTCGGCAGCGCTATTGTCGGTGGCGCGGCTGCTTTGTTTAACCCGGGTAACCAGGCGCGGCACCGCCAGCAGCAACGGCCGCTCGCCTTTTAGCACCGGCCGGGCCGCCTCGGTGAGCACCAGGGCGCTTTGGCGGGTGATGTCCTGCATCACCAGGCCGTGGTGAATAAGCTGGCGGATGATGCTGACCCAGTAATCGTGGCTTTGGTCCTTGCCCAGGCCCCAGGTGCTGAGCTTGTCGTGGCCCAGCTCCTTGATACGGGCCGTCTGGCCGCCGCGCAGCACCTCGACAATATGGCCAACCCCAAAGCGCTGGCCGGTGCGGTAGATGCAGCTCATGGCCTTTTGGGCCAGTTCGGTACCGTCCAGGGTCTGGGGTGGGTCCAGGCAGATATCGCAGTTGCCGCAGCGCTCGCCGCTGTACTGGCCAAAGTAGTTTAAAAGCACCTGGCGCCGGCAAGTGAGCCCCTCGGCAAAACCGGCCATGGCATTGAGCTTCATCAGCTCCACTTTTTGCTGAGCCTCGTTTTCAGAAAGCTCAATCAGGCTGCGCACCCTGGCCACATCGCCCGGTTCAAACAGCATCCAGGCTTCCGACGGCAGGCCGTCACGGCCGGCGCGGCCGGTTTCCTGGTAGTAGGACTCGATGTTCTTCGGCAAATCGAAATGCACCACAAAGCGCACATCCGGCTTGTTGATGCCCATGCCGAAGGCCACGGTGGCCACCACGATATCCACTTCGTCTTTTTGGAAAGCTTCCTGCACGAACTGGCGCTCGTCGCTGGACAGGCCCGCATGGTAACCGGCGGCGTTAAAGCCCTGGCCGCGCAGCTTTTGGGCGATGTCGTCTACCCTTTTGCGCGAGCCGGCGTAAATGATGCCACTCTGGCCGCGCTGGCCTTGCAGGTATTGCAGCAACTGGTTGATGGGTTTGAATTTTTCCACCACCAGATAGCGGATGTTGGGCCGGTCGAAACTCGACAGGTTAAAGTGCGGGTCCACCAGCCCCAGGCGCTGCTCGATATCCTGGCGGGTGGCTTTGTCGGCGGTGGCGGTCAGCGCCATCAGCGGCACCTGGGGGAAATGCCTTTTGAGCTGGCCAAGGGCCATGTACTCGGGGCGAAAATCGTGGCCCCAGGCGGAGATGCAGTGGGCTTCGTCCACCGCAAACAGGCTGATGGGGATCTCCAGCAGCCGCTGCTGAAAATCCACCTGGCTGAGGCGCTCGGGGGAGACATAAAGTAAATCCAGCTCGCCGTGGTGCAATTGGTTCAGCACCTGCCATTGTTGGTCTCTGGGCAGCGCCGAGTTCAGGTAAGCCGCCCGCACCCCCATGGCCAGCAGCTGGTCTACCTGGTCTTTCATCAGGGAAATCAGCGGCGAAATAACAATGGCGGTGCCGGGGCGCACCAGGGCCGGTACCTGATAACAGAGGGATTTACCGCCGCCGGTGGGCATGATCACCAGGGCATCGCGGCCGGCCAGCACCGCCTCTACCACGGCCTGTTGGCCGGGCCTGAAGGCGTCGTAGCCGAAAACTGACGCCAGCACGGACTGCGGCGACTCATCGGAGGACTTCACAAAGACGGGGGCTTGGGACATGCTCATAGCGCCGGCCATTGTAATGGAAGGAGGAAGCCTTGTCTTTCTGGTGGGCCGTGATACTCCGGCTAATAAAAATAAAAGTCAGCAGAATCAAACGAATGGGTTGGAAGGAAATGACATCTTTAACCGATACCCCCTTGAGCCGTGAAGAGATTTTGGCCTTTGTTGGCGATCTTTTCACCGCTCAGATGCCCTTTAACAAGGTGCTGGGCCTGAAGGTAACCCGCTACGAGGCCGACGCTGTGGAAGTGCGTTTTGCCATGAAGAACGATTTGCTGGGTAACCCGGTGCAGAAAATTTTGCACGGCGGGGTGACGGCCTCGGTGCTGGATGTGGTGGGGGGCCTGGCTGCCATCGCCTCGGTGACCGACAAGTTTGACGGCGCCACCGTTAAAACACTGGCCGAGAAGTTTGGCAAGATGGGCACCATCGACATGCGGGTCGATTACCTGCGCCCCGGCCGGGGCGAGGCCTTTGTGGCCACCGCCACCATCATCCGCGCCGGCAACAAGGTGGCGGTCACCCGTATGGAGCTGCACAACGAGGCTGGCGATCATATCGCCTTCGGCACCGGCACCTACATGGTGGGTTGATAAGGGGGCTGCTGGCGGCCCTCGAGGTGGCGATAGCACCAGGGCGGCCTCAGGGCCTGCCGATACCCTCCTTGTCAGTGGCAGCGTCGATGCTGTAAAGCGTGTCAACGCCTTGGGTCAGCGCCGCTTGGGCGGCGACAGCATCGTCTTGCTGCGCTGTTGTGGCGTTGTGGGCGGCGTTGGCAAGTGCCTGGCTGGCGGCCATCATGAGATTGCCGGTTGCCATGGCCGGTGCATCGCCCAAAACCTGGGTTTTTTCCTGGGTAACCGCATCGGTCACTTTCTCGTTGACTGCTGTGGGAGTAGCCATAATTTCCTTCCTTTTCAATTATCTGGTGGATCTGGGCTGCCTTTTTGTAGCGGAGCTTTTAGCGTAGAGCAAATCCTCAGCCATGGTCGTGCCGCAGCGCCGCGCTTTGTGGCCTAACGGCCTTGGTGCTATTGGGGCATAGGTACAAAAGACAGAGATCTGCGGCCAAGGATATGAGAGGGGGTAAGGGCGGCTGGTGTAGGGCGCCTTTGGTGATAAACTCGGCAACCTCAATGGCCGGCCACAGGAGTCGTTAGGTGTCGGATCTGAGCTTTTGGGGGCTGACTGCCCTTTCTGCCTTTACCTCGTTTATTACCGCCTGCATGGGCGCCGGTGGTGGCGCCATCCTCATCGCCGCCATGGCGCTTATCCTGCCGCCAGCAGCGGTGATCCCGGTTCATGGCCTGGTGCAGCTGGGCTCCAATGTGGTGCGGGGGGTCATGTCCTGGCGCCATATCAACTGGCCGTTGCTGGCAGTATTTGTGCCCATGAGCTTTGCCGGAGCCTGGCTTGCCAGCTGCTTTTTGGTGCAGCTGCCCAGCGAGGCGCTGCAACTGGCCATTGCTGCCTTTGTGCTGTACCTGTGCTGGGGGCCGCCGCTGCCCAAATTTACCAGTGGCCGTTTGGGTTTGGCCCTTGGCGGCTTTGGTACCGGCTTTATCACCCTGTTTGTGGGGGCGTCAGGGCCGCTGGTGGCGGCTTTTATCAAGCCGCAAAGCCGCGACCGCTTCGCCGCCATTGCCACCTTTGCCGGGGCCATGAGCTTTCAGCATGCGGCCAAGGCCGTGGCTTTTGGCATGGCCGGCTTTGTGTTTCGCGACTGGTGGCCGCTTATTATCGCTATGTTCCTGGCGTCTATTGTGGGGAATTGGCTTGGGCTGCAGATGCTGGGGCGGATATCGGAGCAGCGCTTTCATCGGCTGTTTCAGCTGGTGCTGACACTGCTGGCAGTGCAACTGCTTGTGGAAGCAGCACGCGGGCTGTCAGGTAGCTGATGGTCAGGCTCAGCATGATGGTCCAAAGATCATGGGACAAAAAGTGCGCGCCGCGCAGCTGCTGGGCAATGCCGAAGGTCAGGCCAATCATAATGCCGGGCAGCAGCGCCCAGGGCTTTTTGCCGGGAATGGCGAAATACAGGGCCAGCCAGGCATAGCCGCTGCTGGCGTGGCCGGCAGGGAAGCATTGGCTGGCGGGCAGGTCGGCGGGGCGATGGGCAAACAGGGCGATAAAGGGCCGGTCGCCGCCAAAGTCCAGCAGGCTCCAGGGGCAATCCATGGGCACTAGGTGCTTGATGGTGCTGACCACAATCACGATCAGCGGCGCGGTAACTGCCAGGTACACCCAGCGGCGGCGTGAGGGCTTTTTCCAGTTCCAGGCCAGGCCCAGGAACACGGTTACCATCATGGCGGCCGTCAGGTGGCGGCCTTGGGTGTGGATGATGCCTTTGGTCAGCCAGTTGTTTTCAAGGGCCCAGTGGCCCCCTTCCAGCTGATACCAAAAATGGGCCAGCGCAAAGTCCGGCCCATGCCACAGGCTCAGCAGCAGGGTCAGAGCCCAGCCGAGAAATAACCCCAGAGAATACTTAGCCATACCAGTACCGCCAGCAAGAGGGTGACGAGTACTGCTGCCGAGCCAATGTCTTTGGCTCGCCCGGACAATTCGTGGTGTTCAGGCCCGATGCGATCCACTACTGCCTCAATGGCGGAGTTAAGCAACTCCACGATGAGGATCAGCATCACCGAGGCCACCATCAGCGCCCTTTCCATGCCGGTAACCGGCAACAGACAGGCGCCGGGCACGGCTACGGCGATTAGGATCAGCTCTTGGCGCACCGCGGCTTCACTGCGCCAGGCGGCGCGAAGCCCCTGCCAGGAATAGCGGCTGGCCAACCAGAGGCGTTTCACACCCGTGTGTCCAGGTTTCATTCAGTACTCCACAAAGAAGGCGGTGAGCTTGGCGCCATCATCTTAGGAGAACCTTAAGGCAATGAAAATCCGCCTTTCCCTGAAAAGTTATCCTCCCTTGGCAACAAACAGCCGGGTATCCACCACAAAGCTGCCGTCTTCGCCAAAGGCAAAGTAGTCGCTTACCTCCCGGCTGGCCTGCTGCTGCAAGGCGCGAATGGCTGCCACCTGCACCGCCGGGGTTTGCATGCGCGCCACCCAGGGCGCAAAGGCCAGGGGCAGTTTGAAGCCTTGTTCAGTGGTGATGGCAAACCCCGCCTCGGTCAGTAGCCGGCGCCACTGGGCAGGGGAAGCGTTACGTACATGGCTGGGGTCGCGCAGCAGTTCGATGCCTTGCAGCCAGGTGTCCAAAAGCGGCTTGCCGGGGCTTACCACATCCATGAACAGGGCGATGCCTCCGGGCTTTAACACTCGCCGCATCTGCTTGAGGCCAGCTGCCATGTCCTGCCAGTGGTGGCAGCTGTAGCGGGTGATCACCACATCAAAGCTGGCATCGGGGTAGGGCAGAGTTTCTGCCGCGCCCTGTTGGGTGACGATATTGCCAAGGCCGCGGCGTTCGGCTTCGGCTGCCACCACTGCCAGCATCTCGGCGCTAAGGTCGTAGGCCACCACCTTGGCCACATGGGGCGCCACCTGAAAGCTGACATGGCCGCCGCCGCAGCCCATGTCCAGCACCACTGCCTTGGAGCGGGTACGGACCGCCTCTACCATCAGGGCCAGATCAGCGCCAGTGGCATGGGTACTACTGTGCAAATAGGCTTCGGCCTGGGGGCTGAATTGGCCGCTGACAACGGCGTTATGGTCTTGATGTGCCATGGGTTTCTCCCTGTTGTTCGGTAGGCAGGGCCATTGTTGGCAGGCAAGTAAACTGGTACAAGATAGGTTTTTATACTGGTACAAATGCTGCCATGACACCCGACGCCGCCCGCCTGCTGGGCCAGTTTATCCGCGCTCACCGAGAACGCCTGGCGCCACCGGCCCGGGCTTTTGGCCGCCGCCGTACCCCCGGCTGGCGCCGCGAAGAGCTGGCCGATGCCGCCGGGGTCAGCATTACCTGGGTCACGTTTTTAGAGCAGGGCCGCCAGGTCAGCGCCTCGGCCAATGCCTTGGCGCGCCTGGCTCTGGCGCTACAACTGACGGCGGCCGAGCGGGCCACGCTTTTTGAACTGGCCGGGCGGCGCGACCCGGAGCTGACCGACCCGCCCGCTGCCGCCTTGTCGCCCTCGCTGCTGGCTCTGCCGGGATTATTGGTGGTGCCGGCCTATCTGTTGGACCGCTGCTGGTACATCCAGGCCTGGAACAGCGGCGCAGAGCGGCTCTTTGCCCCCTGGCTGGACCAACAGGCAGAGGGCCACAACCTCTTGGAGTTTGTGTTTCTCTCGCCCCTGGCCCGGCATCTTATTGCCGACTGGCCGGTGCGCTCCGAGCGATTGGTAGCAGAGTTTCGTAATGATTTTGCCCGCCACCCCGGCGACCCGGCCCTGCTGGCGCTGGTGGAGAGATTGAGCGCCCAAAGCGCGGATTTCAGCCGCTGCTGGCAGGCGCAGGCGGTGCAGTATCGGGAAGGGGGCGAGCGCGGCTTTTGCCGCCAGGGTAAGGTGCTGAACTTTATCCAAACCACCCTGGTGCCAAGCGCCGCGCCGGATTGCAAACTGGTGTGCCTAAGCCCGGTGGCGGGCCAATAAAAAAGCCGCGTTGCGCGGCTTTTTTCACATCTGGGACTGAATGTAGTTTTGCAGCCCCACCATGTCGATAAGCCGCAACTGCTTTTCCAGCCAGTAGGTGTGGTCTTCTTCGGTGTCAGACAGCTGCTGGCGAAGCAAATCGCGGCTGATGTAGTCGCCTTTTTTCTCGCAAAGGGCGATGCCCTTGGCCAGCTTCTCGCGCACCTCGTATTCCAGAGCCAGGTCGGCCTTGAGGCAGGAAACCACATCGGTGCCGACATTGATGTCATGGCGGTTCATGTCTGGGGTGCCCCCCAGGAACAGCACCCGGCGGATGATGGCGTCGGCGTGCTCGGCCTCTTCCTGCATCTCGTGGTCGATGCGCTCGTAAATGCGGTTAAGGCCCCAATCCTCGTACATGCGGGAATGGATAAGGTATTGATCCCGCGCGGCCAGTTCGCCGCCGATCAGCATATTCAGGTATTCAATGACTTCAGGGTTGCCGCGCATGGTGGGTGCTCCTTTCCTTGTGGCTAAAGGATGCAGCAGTACGGCCAGAAAAGCAAAAAAGCTATCAAGAAACTGTATTTTTATCGATAAATAAGAATGACTTTGATTTCCTGTTGGATCTACTACCAATGAAGGTTCGTTTTCTTGGTGTTAAATGGCCGTAATTATGCAGTTTTACAAAAAACGGACCCCGAATAAGGTTCCTTTAACAACAACAGGCTTTATTTGCGTTTTTCGGGAGAGACAGCACATGGCAAGCGCGCTCAGCAAAACCACCATCAGGCTGCACTGGATAGTCGCCATCACCATGATTTTTTTGTGCATCGTCGGTTTTTACATGACCAACTGGCACGACTACGGCTATTACGACCTGCACAAGGCCATCGGCGTGCTGATCTTGCTGGTGGTGGTGCCCCGGGTGATTTGGCGCATCAAGATGGGCTGGCCCAAGCCGCTGGGCAAAGACAGCCCCTTGCTGCACGTTATCGCCATGCTGGTGCACTGGGTGCTTATCGTCTCCACCCTGTCGATGCCGGTGTTTGGGTTGTTGATGTCGGCGGTGGGTGGCCACGGCGTTGATATCTTCGGCTGGCAGATGATAGACACCCATTTTGCCCCCGGCACCCACGACGCCGTGCCCTACTCGCCGTTCTGGGCCGAAGTTGGTGAGCAAGGCCATGAGATAAACGGTTACCTGTTAATGGGCACCATAGTGCTGCACGTCCTTGGCGCCTTGAAGCACCACATCATCGATAAGGACGGCACCCTCAGGCGGATGCTGGGGCATTCGATAGAGAGCTGAACAAGCGGGGCCAAGGCCCCGTTTTTCATACGCAAAAAAGACCGTCAACCCGGGGTGAAGGCCACCCCGAAACTGACGGTCAACCAGACATGATGTCATCGTTGATGCCCGGTCAGGGCTGAGGCAGCGGCAACCACAGCCTGACCCTCAGGCCACCGTTGGCGCGGTTTTCCAGGTGCAGGCGGCCGCCGTGGGCCTCGATGATTTCGCGGCACAGCGCCAGGCCAAGGCCGGTGCCTTCTTTCTTGGTGGAATAGAAGGGCAGCAGCGCCTGGGTGAGCACTTGCTCGCTCATACCGCTGCCCCGGTCGGTGACTTCCAGGCAATGCCAGCCGGGCTGGGCCTTGATGGCAAGCTCGGTATCCTTGGGCTCGGAGCCCGCTTCGGCGGCGTTTTTCAGTAGGTTCACCAACACCTGGCTCAGTTGGGCGGCATCACCCCAGCCAGCGCTGGTGGGCAGCACCTCACGGACCCGAAACGCCACCACCCCTTGCAATCTTTCCAGCAATTCGTGCCAGTCGATGGCCTGGCATTGGGGCTGGGGCAGGCGGGCAAAGCGCACATAGCCTTGCAAGAAGCGGTTGAGGTGGTCGGCCCGCTCGCTGATGGTGTCAAACACCTGGGTCAGCAGCGCCGGGTCGGGATTGGCCACCAGCTTCTGGCCGGAATGGGCCATGGAGGCAATGGGTGCCAGGGAGTTGTTAAGCTCGTGGCTTATCACCCGGATCACCTTCTTCCAGGTGCCCACTTCGGCGCGGCTGAGCTCGCGGGTCAGCTGCTTGAACAGATACAGCTGATGCTGCTGGCCGTTAAGCTGAAACTGGCTGCGCGACAGATGCCAGATCTGTGGCTCATCGCTGGTGGGCAGGGTAAAAAGCCCGTCCTGGGGCGCGGCCATGGCCTCTTTGATGGCCTCAGGGAGCTGCGCCAACAAGGTGGCCAAGGCCAGGCCGTTGATGCCTTTACCCTCCAGCAGCAACTGCCTGGCCGCCGGGTTGGCATAAAGCACCCGCTGGTCCTGGCTGGTGAGCACCAGGGCGGTAGGGGAGCTTTGCAGCACGGTGTCGAGCATCAGCTCGCGCTGGTAGATATGGGCCCGTTCGGCGCGAAGCTTAAGGGCTGCATCGTTATAAAGCGTGGCCAGGCGCGCCATTTCGTCGCGGCCCTGATGGGTCAGGGACACCGAAAAGTCGTTGTCCTTGAAGTTCAGTAAACCGGTGGTGAGGGCGTCGAGGCCCCGGTTAAGGCGCCTGGTCACCATTCTGCCCAGCACCAAGCCCAGCAGCAGCGCCGCCAGTAAGCTCAGTTGCAGGGCAAGCCAAAGGCCAAAACCCAGTTGCAGCAGCGCACCTAAGGCCAAGGCCATGGCCAGCAGGCTGGCCACCAGTACCGCCGTGAGCTTGGCTTCAAAGCTCATTGAGGACGATTCCGTATTTCTCCAGGCGCCGGTAGAGCGCTTGGCGCGACAGCCCCAGGGTGCGGGCTGCCTCGCTGATGCTGGAGGCTTCACTCAATACATCGCGCAGCTGCTGCTCACCGGGCTCAAAGGCAGCCCGGGGGCGGCTTTGCCGTGGCGGCGGCAGCTTTAAATCTACCGCCTCGATGCGCTCCCCTGGCGCCAGCAGCGCGGCCCGTTTGAGGCAGTTTTCCAGCTCTCGCACATTGCCAGGCCAGTCGTGGGCTTCAAGGGTGCGCACCGCGTCCAGGCTTAAGGGGCGCCCCGCCAGAAAATGGCGGGCCAGGGGCAGAATGTCCTCGGCGCGCTCTTTAAGTGGCGGCAGGGAAAGCTCGATAACGTTAAGCCGGTAGTAGAGATCTTCGCGAAAGCTGCCGCCCTGGATGGCACTTGGCAGGTCGCTGTTGGTGGCGGAGATCAGCCGCACCCGTACCTTGCGGGTCTGGGTGGAGCCAAGGCGCTCGAACTCGCCGGTTTGCAGCACCCGCAGCAGTTTCATCTGCCCGGAAAGGGAGAGATTGCCGATTTCGTCCAAAAACAAAGTGCCGCCGTCGGCGGCCTCAAAGCGGCCGATACGGGTTTTATTGAGGCCGGTATAAGCCCCCGGTTCGGCGCCGAACAGCTCGGCTTCCATCAATTCCAGCGGCAGGGCGCCGGCGTTGACCCTGATAAAGGGCCCGGCGGCTACCTGGGAGTTGCGCTGGATGATTTCGGCGATCTTTTCCTTACCGGCGCCGTTGGGGCCGGTGATCAATACCGGCACGTCGGCACGGGCCACCTGCGCCGCCATTTCCACCAGCCGCTGCATGGTGTCGGACTGGTACACCAGGCCGGCCAAATCGAATTTGTCGGCAAGGGCACGGCGCCGCTGAGCCTGGGCCAGGGCTTGGGCTTGTTGTTGCTGGCTGAGCTCGGCCAGCTCCAACAGGTTTTGCACCGTGGCGATAAGCTTGGCGTCGTCCCAGGGTTTGCCTAGGTAGTCGGCGGCGCCGGCTTTAACCAGGCTGACTGCGCTTTCCAGCTCGGTCCAGGCGGTGAGCAGGATGATGGGCAAGTCCGGGTGCTGCTCACGGATGGCGAAGAACAGCGCTTTGCCTTCTTCGCCACTGGTGGTGTCGCTGCTGAAATTCATGTCCTGGATAACCAGGCTGATGTCGCCCGCCTCAAGCCTGGTAAGGCCGGCCTGGGGGGTCAGAGCGGCGTCGCTTTGCAGACCGCTGAGCTTCAACAACAACCCCAGGGCCTGGCCCACGGCGGGGTTGTCGTCGATGATGAGGATCTTGTCCATACAATCCTTTTACACGCTACGGGTAGCCAGAGACGGCGATACCTGGGCGGCGCGCCAGGCGGGCATCAGCGCCGCCAGCAGGCCCAGCAGCCACACCGCTACCACGCCACCTGCCAGATAGCCGACCTCAAGGGCCTTCATCTGGTAATGCTGCACCATCAAGTGGTTAGCAAACAAGGCCAGCGCGCAACCCAGCACGATGCCGGCGCCAATAATGATGCCGTTTTCCACCAGGAAGTAACGCACCACCATCAGCTTGGTAGCCCCCAGGGCGCGGCGGGTACCGATTTGCTTGCGGCGCTGATTCACCCACAGCAACGTCAGGCCGACAATGCCAAGGCCGGTCACCAGGCTTATCAGCACCATGGTTACGCTGAGCATGGAGATGGTGGCTTGGTCGCTGCGGTAGGCCGAGCGTTTGTAGCTCAATAGGCTGCGCACGCTGGTGATCACCCGTTGGTTATCGAGGTTGTTGAGCACGTCGGGCACCTTTTTCATCATGGCGTCCAGTTGCCCCGGTTTAACGCGGATGAGGTAGCGCAGGTTGAAGTTGGTATAGAACTGCGGCACCAGTACCACGTCCCCTGCCACGTCCGAGTTGGGGTAGGCGCCAATGGTGTCGGAGGCCACCCCAATCACCTGCACGCCGGGGGTGACCAGCTTGCCGATGGGGTCGACCCCTTTGCCGAACAGCTTGTTGGCCAACTGGCGGGTAACGATGCAAACGGTGGGGGTTTTGCCGTCCAGGCTGGAGGTCACCGTCATGTCGTTGGCGGTGAAATTACGCCCCGCCAAAAGCTTCAGGCCAAAGGTGTCCAGGCCGCGCTGGTCGGTGTTAAAGACGTTGGACTCCACCTCGCCAATGCCAGGTTTATTGTCTTCGGCGCGCATGGTGTTGGTGGAGCCGGAGCTCGACAGCGGCGCACTGTTGACAATACTGGCGCTCACCACATCGGGCAGTTGGTTCAGGGCAATCATGTCCCGCTCCACGTCGGCGTAGTGTTTATCGCCGGCCTGGATGGGGATCACCGACAAGGTAAAGGTGTTGGCTTCATCAACGCCGGTGGGCCTGTCTATCTTGGCCTGGCGCTGGGTGATGATAAAAGCGGCGTTCACCACAATGGCCAAGGTCAGGGCGGTTTGCAGCATGATCAGCAAAGCGCCGGTTTTGTTGCGCCACAAGGTGCGCAGAATAGGTCCGAATTCAAACATGGTGCGCTCCTTACTGGGTTTTGAGGTAGTAGGCCGGGGTGGTGGTACTGATGCGCCAGGCCGGATACACCCCGGCCAAAAGGCTTGCCACCAGGGCCAGGCCGGCGGTAACACACATCATCAGCGGGTCCATGTGGACGATGGCGGCCATGCTTGGCGCCACCAACTGGCGGATGGCTACCAGCCCCAGCAGGGCCAGGCCAATACCCAGCAAGCCACCTATCACCCCAACCAGGGCGCTTTCAATCAGGTGTTGGGTAAAGACGGCGCTACGGCTGGCACCCAGGGCGCGGCGCACCCCGGCTTGGGGGGCCATACGCAGGAACTTGGCCAGCAGCAGGGCGATGGTGTTGATGATGCACACCAGCAGGAAGGCAAAGGCCAGCCAGGTGAGCAGTTGGGTGTCGTTACCTACCACCCGGTTTTGGTACAGCCATTGGGCCGGGGTGGACAACACCGCGCCCTGGTCACGCTCAAAACGGCCTTGTTTATGCTGGTCTTTAACGTAATTGGCCAGGAACTGCTGGTAGCGGGCTTTTTGCTCGGGGCTGTCCAGTTGCACCCAGTATTGCAGCCAGATGCAGTTTGATTGCAGCAGGCCTTCGTAGCCTTCGGTGTTGCCATTGTCACTGCCGCCGCCCATGCAGCTCATGTTGCCCCAGGGCATTAGGCTCAGTGGCCGGTGCAAGCCAAAGGGCACGTAGGCATCGGCGTTGCCGCCAAAAGAACCGGTGGTGAGATCTTGCACCGACGGCGCCGGCTCAAAGTCGGCAGCAACTCCTACCACTTCATAGGGCTGGCCATTGATCTCTACCGATTTACCCACCGGGTTTTCTTCGCCAAACATCTGCTGGCTGGTGCGTTTGCTTAGCACCACCTGATACTGGCCCTGGGTGTCGGCGCTTTTGTCCCAGACGGTGCCATAGAGCAGCGGCACATCGAACAAGGAGAAAAAGTCGCGGGTGGTGACCCGCATCGAGATAAGGGCCGGGCGGATGTCCGGGTTGGGTGAGGTAATGGTGCCGCCCCATTGGTGCATGGCCACCTGCCGGGTGGGAATATCTGATTGCAGCAGCGCTTCGGCATCGGGATAGGCCAGTTGGTCCGGTATACCGTTGCGGGTGTGCTGCGGCCCGCTGTTATCGCTGGGGCGAATATCCAGCTGCACGTAGTAGAGCTGGTCGTTTTTGTCGGCCAGGGCGTTGGACGACATCACGTATTGCAGGGTCAGGGTGCTCATGGCCACCCCCACCCCCACGGCAATGGCCAGCACCATCAGGGCAGACATCACCGGTGAGCCTTTGAACGACAGCCAGGCCAGGCGTAGGTAATAACTGAACATGCTGGCTCCTTAGGCGCGGCGGCTCTGGCCGAAGTCAAAATCGGACACTTGGCCGTCAACGATCTGGATATTGCGCTGGGCGCGGCGGGCCAGGTCGGGGTCGTGGGTCACCATGACGATGGTGGTGCCGTCCTTGTTGATGGATTCGAGCAGCTCCATCACCTGGCGGGCCATCAGCGAGTCGAGGTTCCCGGTAGGTTCGTCCGCCAGCAAAAAGGCCGGTTTGCCAGCCAGTGCCCGGGCGATGGCCACCCGCTGCTGCTGGCCGCCGGAGAGCTGCGACGGCAGGTGGTGGCGGCGCGCCGCCAGGCCAACCTTCTCCAGCGCCTCGTCGATACGGGCCTTACGCTCTTTAGCGTTAAGGCCCCGGTAGCGCAGCGGTACGTCGACGTTGTCGAACAAGGACAGGTCGGGAATGAGGTTAAAGCCCTGGAAGATAAAGCCGATTTTCTCGTTACGCAGCTTGGAGCGGGCGCTGTCGCCGAGATCTCGCACGTCGATGCCATCCAGCTGGTACTGGCCTTCTTCAAAGGTTTCCAAAAGCCCGGCAATATTCAAAAAGGTGGTTTTGCCGGAGCCCGAAGGGCCGGTGACCGCCACGAATTCCCCTTCCTTGACGTACAGGCTGAAGTCGCGCAGGGCGTGGGTGGCAACGGTGTCGGTGCGGTACACCTTGGCGATGTTTTCCATTTTCAACATGTTGGCGGTCCTTATTGGGTAATGAGCAATGTGTTTTGGTTTTTAAAACGGCTGGTGTCCGAGGTGATGATGGTGTCGCCGGCCTTGAGGCCATCCACCACTTCGGCCTGGCGGCTACCGATGGCGCCGAGGGTAATGGGCACCCGCACCGCCTTGTCGCCGCGCAGCACAAAGGCGCTGCGGCCCTGGTCCACGTCGATAAAGGCGCCACGGGGCACGGCCAGTACCTGATTGCGGTTTTCCAGCAAAATGCGGGCGGTCAGGCGCTGGTTCTGGCGCAGCTTGTCGGGGGTATCACCCTTAAAGCGCAGCCGTGCCACCACCTGGCTGTTTTGAATTTCCGGGCTGATGGCGGCTACTTCGCCCTGCCATTCGCGGCCATTGACCTTCACCGCCACGGGCATTTTGAGGCCCAGATCGTCGGCGTAGCTCTCCGGTACCAGCACTTCCACTTCAAAACTGTGCAGGTCTACCACCGTCAGCAGCGCTTCGTGGGCGCCCACCGCGGATTTCTGGTTCAGGGCCAGGTTGCCCACCAGGCCTTCTACCGGCGAGCGCACGTTCAGCTCGTCGCTCTGGCGTTGTAAGTCCGCCACCAGCAAGGCCTGGTGCTGCACCTGCAACTTGAGGTTCTTGGTTTCAAAGCTGGCCATTTCCACCGCCAGGCGGGCATTCTCGGCGCTCTGGTGCGCCCGCAGCCTGGCGCGGGCCAGCTCGTCCTTGGCTTTCTCGTAATCGATTTGGCTGATCACCTTTTTCTGCCAGGAAAGCTCTGCCCGGCGCATTTCCCGGTCAGCCGCTTCCAGGTCCACCTTGGCCAGATCCGCCGCCTGGCGGTTTTCCAGGGCGTCACGCTTGGCCTGGATCTGCTGGCGCTCCGACTCCCCCTGAATACGGGCGAGGTTGGCTTCTTCCTGCTTGAGCTGGTTGGTCAGGGAAGGGCTGTCGACGGTGGCGATCACCTGATCTTTTGCCACGCTGTCGCCGGCTTTGATGAGGTAGGTAACGATACCTTGGGCAGGGCTGTACAAGGTGGGGCTATTGGCTGCCACTACCCGGCCCTGAACGTTGATGTCGCGCGCTATGTCGGCCACTTCGGCGGTGCCCAGTTGCAAAGCTGCCTTCGATACCACGGCGTCGGCGCTGGCACTGGCTCGCCAACTGGTGACCACCCAGCCCAGGGCGACCACCAGCAACACGGCAGCGCCAAGCCCGGCCCATTTGCGATAAGGGCGGCGGTTATCGAGGATAACGTCTTGCCCTGAGGTGTCTCTGATCATGAAAAACTCCTTGGTTTGCAGGAGTTTTATCAAGTTGCGTGCCAGTTTTTATTTCTTTGATTTTAAATGGTTTTTTGTTTTTCTTTGTGATGGGGGCTGTCCGTTTGAGGTGTCCGTTGTCCGGGGGTGTCCGAGTGTCCGGTTTGGGGAATGGCTGTGCTGTGGCCTTGCTTTAGTCGCTGAAAGGTTGTTTTAACGGCTTGGCCCGCTGATTAATACGGGCCGTTAGTCGCCTTTATGAAGGCGGCTGCGGTATCTTTTGGAAGCAAATCAATCATAAGAACGGAAAGGGGTAAGGATGCTGACCACTGTTGCTTTGCTGGCGGCTATGGCGAGCGGGTCTGCCGGAGAAGATGGTTGTTACCGCTATGGATCCGCGCTCAAACTGCCCGGGACCTTGACGGAACGGACCTTTGCGGGACCGCCAAACTACGACAGTGTTGCCGATGGTGACAGGCCGGAGAAGGTCTTGGTGCTGCATCTTGCCACCCCAATGTGCACCCAGGCCGATAACAACGATGCCATTGACGCGCCGGTCGCCAAGGCTACCGATGTTCAACTGGTCTTTACCGGTGACGCCGCCGCTCGTTATCGACACCTTCAACCCTTGCTGGGCTCACTCGTCCAATGCCAAGGCACGTTGTTCTCGGCTATCTCCGGGCACCATCACACCTCAGTGTTGATGCAAGCAGCTTCGTGCCGGTTAGTGGATTAATGGCTTTGGGCTTTTTCGTCAGCCAAACAGGCTATGAAAAGCTGGTATTACTGCAAGTTAGCCAATACAAAATCCACCATCAGGCCGGCGATATCAAGGCCGCAGGCCTTTTCGATGCCTTCGAGGCCAGGGGAGGAATTGACCTCCAACAGCAGCGGGCCTCGGGCTGAGCGCAGCAGGTCGACGCCGGCGATGCCAAGGCCGAGGGTTTGGGCGGCTTTGATGGCGATGGCGCATTCTGCGTCGGTTGGGGTGATGGCGTGGGCCTGGCCGCCGCAGTGCAGGTTGGCCCTGAAATCGCCGTCCTGGGCCTGGCGGGCCATGGCGGCTACTACTTTTTCGCCTATCACCAGCAGCCGGATATCCTGGCCGGCGCACTCACTGATGAATTCCTGCACCAGCACATTGACCTTGGCGCCGAGAAAGGCTTCGAGGGTGCTGCGGGCGGCCTGGGAGCTGTCGGCGAGGCTGACCCCTATGCCCTGGGAACCTTCCAGCACTTTTATCACCAGTGGCGCGCCCCCAACCTCGGCCATCAGCCGCGGTATTTGCTCAGGACTGCTGCCAAAGGCGGTGGCGGGCATGGGCAGCCCTTGTGCCAGCAGCAGTTGCAGGGCGTGGAATTTATCGCGGGCACTTAATAGCGCCGCTGCGCTGGTGGGGCTGTAGCTGCCCATGGTTTGCAACTGGCGAAGCACTGTGGCGCCCAGCAGGGTCAGCTCGTGGCCAACCCGAGGCAGCACGGCGGCAAAGGTGGGCTGGCGCTCGCCCTGATAATAAAGGGCCGGGCCTTCGGCGTTTAAGGTCAGCTGGCAACAAAGGGGGCTGAGCACATGGGGCTCAAGGCCACGGGCGGTGGCGGCGGCAACCAGGCGCTGGGTTGAGTGCAGTTCGGCTTTGGCGGACAAAATGGCAAGGCGCACCGGGTGCTCCTTAGAAAGAGGAACGGGGGCAACAACGCGTTGCCCCCGCAATGTGGGCCGGGGTTAGTCGTCGTCCAGCGGCTCGTCTGGTTCGTCGATGCGGGCAGTGCCGCTTCGCACACTCAGCCAGTCGTTGCAGACGGTAAAGACCCGTTTTTTCTGGTCGAGGATCTTCTGGTACTTGGCCCAGACCTTTTCCAGTGCCGTTACCGGCGGCCGGGTGCCCTGGCAGCTTTCGAGGAACTGAAACTCCTCGGCGCTGACCGGGCTGCTCAGCCCACTGGCCAAGGCCTGCAGGGCCTGGCCATGGTTTTCCAGCAGCGTGGCTTCGGCTTTGGTGAAGTCGCCGCTGCGGGCAAAACCGTGGGGAAAGTGCTTCTGGTCGAAAAAGCGTTTTGTACTGACAAAGCTCTGATCCATAACCCACCTCCAAGGCGCTTTCGGGTCGGAGTATTAGCCAAGGCCGGAGGTGGGTAAAACAAAACATTTTTATCGACGAAATAAAGCGCTGTTATTGAGCATCAAGGGCGCTTTTCAGCGCCTCAAGCTTGGCTTTTACCTTGGCCCTGTTGTCCGGCCCCATGCGAATGAGGATCTTCTGGATGGGCTTGAGATTCTCCAGCGCCGGGTCGGCAAACTGGTACAGCACCTTGGGCTGGCTGAGTTTGATGGGCTCGGCCGGATCCGGGGTGGCCAGGGCAAGATTGATGATTTGCACCAGGTTGGGCTTGAGGTTGTCGCCGTCCAGGCCCAGTTGGCTGTAAGCCTCGCTAAAGAGCGGCTGGTATTTGTCGAGGAAGGCCAGCAATTTAGTGTCGTCCAGGCCGACAAAGATGGCCACGTAAGGGTCGAAGCGGTGATAGCTGTCGCTGTCCAGATAAATGGTGTCGCCGTCTCGTACCACTTCAAAGGCTTTGTCGGGAGAGGCAATCAGACGCTGGCGCTCCGGCAGGTAGCCCTCAACGGCGGTAGCGAGAATTTGGGTGACCTTGTCAATCAGCTGCGGCTCCTGGGTTTTGACCACGCTTTGCGAGGGCATCAGGGCGTTGAGGTCGTCACGGACCATGGGGTCGCTGTCTTTGAGGGCGGGCAGTTTTACCGGCTCGGGCGCAGGAGTGGCTGGCTCAGCTTCAACCTGTTGGGGTTCGGGCTCGGCGGCGCTGTTGTCTACCGGCGCCGGCTCTGGCTCGGCGGCGGGTTGGGGTTGCTGCTCCACCACCGGCGGCGGCAGGTTGTCCTGGGCCGGTTTGGGCGCTTCGCCTTTGGGCCAGAAGACCCAGGCCAACACGGCGGCCACTGCAATCACCACCACAATAGCGATGGGAACAAGGGGAGAACGGCCTGATTTGGGCGGACGGGTTTGCGGATCGGCTTGCATTGTGGCTCCTTACCAATACTGCTCAACGGTGACGTGACCTGGCTGGCGGCGCAGGTTTTTGTTTAATCCTTTCTCGGCCAGCACCTTAAGGCTATCGCGGATCATATCCGGGTTGCCGCAGATCATCAGCTGGCTTTCGTTATTCAGTTGGTCAGCCAGGGCGCGCTCCAGTTCCCCTGAGCTGAGCAATTGTGGCAAACGGCCACTCAAGGCGCCGGGGTAGGGCTCGCGGGTAACCACCGGCTGGTAGCGAAACTGCGGCCGGCTGGCGGCCATGGCCTGCAACTGCCCGGCGTAGGCGAGGTCATTGCCCAGGCGAACCCCGTGCACTAGATGGATGCGCTCAAACCGTTGCCAGGGCGCCTCGGTGCCCAGTATTGAAAGATAAGGCCCCAGACCTGTACCTGTTGCCAACAGCCACAGGCTTTTGCCGTCCGGCACCTCATCGAGCACGAAAAAGCCACTGGCCGGCTGGCTCACCTCGACGCTGTCGCCGGGTTTTAATGCCGCCAGCAGCGGCGTCAGTTTGCCGCCGGGCACCAGAGTGACCATGAAATCCAGCACCTCATCCTGGGGGCTGTTGACCAGGGAATAGGCCCGTTGTACCCGGCCATCGGGGCCGTTTAGGGCCAGGCGCACAAACTGGCCGGCGGTAAAGGCAAAGGGCGGCGCTTTAACGCGCAGGCTAAAGAGCGTTGGGTTCCAAGAGTGGTTTTCCAGCACCTTGGCAGTAAGCCATTGAGCCATAACACCTCCTTAAACAGCAGAGAACCAAGCCCAGGGGGACTTGTAAATGGCGACCCCCACAATATAGATAAACACCAGCACCGCCCCCACTGCCGCCAGGGCCCGGGCTTTGGGGGTACGGCCGCGTTTGATGGCGAAGGTGCCAAGAGCGATATACAGCACCAAAGCGATGATTTTGGCGGCAAGCCAGCCGCTATGGAGCGGCGACAGCCCCAGTTGCACCATCAGCCAAAGGCCAGCAGCCAGCAGGGCGGTGTCAATGATATGGGGCAGCACCTTGGCCCAGCGCGGCAGGCTGCCCGGGGCGACGATACTGCGGCTGGCGCGCCAGATGAAAAAGACGATGGTCAGCAGCGCCAGTCCTTGGTGTAGCTGCTTAACCTGCAGGTAATCCACGGTGACTCCCGGGGGTGATTGAGGCGGCCAAAAAGGCGGCAACGGCTGGGACTTTGACACTAGCACCGCACCATTTTCCCAGCAATCAGAAAAGGTTGCTGACTCCGCCGGGATAAGCCGATAAAATTCGCCGGTCGGCCCTTGGATGTGTTTATGAAGTACAGTCTTCTGCTCCTCTTTGGGTGCCTTATTACCTTTGGCGCCCGGGCAGAAAAGGACCTCGCCCTTCTACTTACGCAAGCGGATCATGCCACAGCCCAAGCGGACTACCCCTCCGCCCGCGCGCTGTTATCTCAAATCCCCGAATCGGCGCTAAGCCAGCTACCTGCCCCCCAGCAGGGCCTTTACCTGTGCCTGAAGGCAGAAATGATGGCGCGGCTTGACCGCCAGGTAACTGGCTCCTTAAGCCTGTTCGAGCAAGGCATCCAGTTACTTAAAGATGCCCATGCCGGCGACTTGCTGCCCAACTGCATGCTGACCTATGGCTTGGCCCTTGGAGGGACTGGTTATTGGAGCCGGGTTATCGACAACGCCGAACAGGTGATGGCACTTGCCCAAAAATCCGGCAGCAACGGTTTGCAGGCAAAAGCGTTGGTGGAGCTTGGCCATGCTTACCACTCCCTGCAAATGGACGCCCAGGCCCTTGCGCCCCTTGAGCAAGCTGTGACCCTCAGCCAAGCCGGTGGGGATGTACTGACCGAATTGAACGCCACCGCCGACCTTATCGTGGTCAAGCAGCAGTTGGGCCAACCCTTCATGGAGCTGGCCCTGAAGAACTTTGAGCTGGCCCAAAGCAAAGGGGACTTACAGCAGCGGGCTAGGGCGGCGTCGGTGCTGGCTACTGTGGATTTTGCCAATCAGCGCTACGACGAGGCTTTGGACGCGCTGCTGGCAGTTTACAAGGATGTGGAGACCAGCAAAGACGACGGCTGGCAAGGCACCATGGCCAGCAACCTCGCTGAGGTTTACGCCGCCATGGGCGACAACCGCAAGGCGCAGTTTTATATCGATGTTGCCTTGGACAAACTGGCCAAAGCCAAGTTAGTGAAGCAGCGCATGGCCGCCTTGTTGACCGCAGCCGATTTGGCTGACAAAGAAGGCGACTGGGCCCGGCGCAATACCTTGCTAAAAAGCGTGGTGGCGGCCCAGGCCACCACCGACAGCCCGCGCCAGAACGAGCTGGCCGCCAAGGCACTCAAGCAGCTGGCCCAGGTAACAACGGGCGACGAGCAGCGCCGCTACTGGGACCGTTATGCCCAGCTGATGGACGACAGGCTAAAGCAAAGCGACGCCGCCAAGCAGGAGATGGAGCGCAGCCTAAGCCTTGCCAAGCAGCCGACGCCAGCGCCTGCTCCTGCGCCCTGGCGGCCAAGTAGCCTCGGCCTTGTGTTGGCTGGGGCGCTGCTGTTGGTGCTGGCTTTAGCCCTGGCGCTGTGGCGCTGCAAACACAAAAAGCGGCTTGCCCTGGCCCAAAGCGCCGGTTTACGCCGCCATTCCGAGCTGCCCTACAGCCGCCAGACTCTGGAGCGGCTGGAACAGCTATTGAGCCAGGGGCTGCACTGCCAAGTGCTGTATTTTCGGGTCGGCTTTGCCCGCCAGCCCTTCTACCAGGGCGGCTTTCGTGCCGGTAACGCCATGCAGCAGTGCATTGCCGCCAGGCTAAGGCAGCTGTTTCCCGGCGCTTTGCTGATTGGCGAGCCGGATAGCTTTCATTACCTGGTGGTGCTAGACGCTGGCCGGAAAATGGCGCCCCAGGCGGCCTTTGATGTGCTGGACGAGTCCCTGCAGGCGCTGGGTGGCAACGGTCTGCAACTCACCTGCCTGAACTTCCCCAATTTCCCGCAAATTAGCCGGGTGGCCGATGTCGGCCCGCTGTGCGAGCTGTTGCTACTGGGGCTGCAACTGGCCAGCGAGACCGGCCCCAATGCCTGGGTGCAGCTCAGCCCCTTGCCGGTGGCGGCCCGGGCCATGGAAGCGACTGATATTCGCGCCGCGCTGCTGGCGGAGCTGAAAAAGGGTTACATCATCGTGACCGCCGGGGGCAGTGCCTTGACCTCGGAGCCAGACTGGGCTTTGCTGGCAGAAAGTCTCTAACAACATCAGCACCATGCAGCGATTTTCCAAGTGGTTGCTGGCCCGCCTGGGCTGGCGCATCGAGGGGCAGATGCCGGCGGCGGACAAGTTCCTGGTGGTGGTGGCGCCCCACACCTCCAACTGGGATTTTGTCTTCGGGGTCTTGGCCCGCAGCGCCCTGGCGCTGAAGATAAATTTCCTCGGTAAACACCAGCTCTTTGCCTTTCCCCTCGGTTACCTGTTTCGGGCCATGGGCGGCTTTCCGGTGCGCCGGGACAAGGCCAACAACATGGTGGAGCAAGTGGCCGCTTACTTTACCGGCCTGCCACGGTTCGTGCTGGCGGTTACCCCCGAAGGTACCCGTAGCCAGGTCAGCCGCTGGAAGCTCGGCTTTTACCATATCGCCGCTGCCGCCAAGGTGCCCTATGTGCTGGTGGGTATCGACTACCCCCGCAAGCGTTTTGTGATCGGTGAGGCTCTGCACCCCAGCGGCGATATCCGCGCCGACTTGGCCCGTATCCAGGCTTTTTACCAGCAGGTGCAGGGCCGCTTCCCCCAGGTTATTCCGCCGCTGCTGGGCTGGAAGGACCAGTAGCCACCCCTGTTGTCAGCCAACTGACAGTCAGCATCGCCATACTTTGTGAGCACCTACTTACCAGAGGGGAGTGTAATGACAAAAACAAAGTTTGCAGTGCTGATTTCTTCCATCTTTGTGCTGAGCGCCTGTGGCGGCGGTGGGGACGATACCCCCACCCCGGCAACGGCCAATTTGTCGCTGTCCATCGGTGACGCGCCGGTCGATGGCGCCGACAAGGTGGTGGTGACCATCGACAGCATCATCCTCAAACGCGACGGCGACAGCGACGTGGTATTGCCCGTTCAGGACGCCAGCGGCAACCCGGTGACCCTGGACTTGCTCGACTACCAAGGCGGTAACACCTACCTTGCCATCGACAGCGCTGCTATCCCGGCTGGCACCTACACCGACGTGCGCTTGGGGATAGAAGACGAAGACACCAGCAAGAGCTACGTGGAGACCGGCGACGGCACCTTCGAGCTCAAGGTACCTTCTGATGAGCTGAAACTGGGCGGCTTTACCGCCAGTGCCGGTGGCCAGTTGGCCTTCACCCTGGATTTCAACCTGCGCAAAGCCATGACCTACAACCCGGGCCCACAGCGCTACATCCTCAAACCCCGTGGCGTCAGCCTGGTGGACAGCACCATCCTCGGCCAAATCGGCGGTGAGGTTGACGCGGCCCTGGCCGAAAGCTGCAACACCGGCACCGACAACGTCAATTACGGCTTTGTCTATCTCTACAGCGGCCACAGCCTGACTAACCTGGGCGACGATTTTGACGACGGCGCCGCCGGCGCACCGGCCGATGCCTCCATTCCGGTGGCGTCCATGGCGGTAACCCTGTCTGATGACGCCGACCCAAGCACTACCGACCCTTACCGTTACCAGTTCGGGCTCATTCCGGCAGGGGATTACACCCTGGCCTTCTCTTGTGACGGCATCAACGATGAGCCAGAAACCTACGAGGGCCTGACCATCCCCAACCCGGCAGGTCTTAGCTATGAGCTGAGCCTCGCCGAGGGCCAGGGTCTGGAGCAGGATATCGCCCCGGTTACCGGCGGCTGAGCTTGCTCAAAACCCGGCTTTGCCCTAGCATGCCCCGCCATATTGGCGGGGCTTTTTTATGATGCAATCAGCGCTTATTTCCATACTGCAATCCGTGCTTATCGAGGATCACCCTCTGGATAAGGCGCTGGCCCGCGCCGAACTGGACGGCCGCCATAAATCCGAGACGGTGCAAGCCGCCCAGCACTTGGTGCGCTACGCCCGCCGTTATGGCGCCCTGGCCGGGCGCAGCTGGCCGCTTAAAAGCGGCGACTTGAGTGCGCTGCTGGCCGCCTGGGCGGCCCTCGAATCCCCCAGCCTGCCCCTTAAACTCAAGCCCTTTACCCAGGACAAAGCGCTGCTGGCCGAAGTAAAGGCGAACCCGGTGCTGTGGCAAAGCTACCCCGATTGGCTCTATGAGCTGATGAGCGAGCGCTTGGGCGATGCCTGGCCAGCCCTGGCCGAGGCCCTGAACCGGCCACCGGCTCAATACCTTCGCGCCAATACCCTGCACGGCGATGCCGGCGCGCTGAAAAAGCGCCTGGCCGAAGAGAAGGTAGCCACCGACGTAATCAGTGACAGCTGCCTTAAACTCAAGCGCTTTGCCAACGTCTTTCGCACCCAGGCCTTTAAGGAAGGGCGCTTTGAGCAGCAGGATTGGGGCTCCCAGCAAATTGCCCAGCTGCTGGGCGCCGCGCCGGGAATGACGGTGATTGACGCCTGCGCCGGTGCCGGCGGCAAAACCCTGGCCCTGGCTGCCCAGATGCAGAACAAGGGCCGGCTGCTGGCCATGGACATTTTTGAAGGCAAGTTGCAGGCGCTTCGCAAGCGCGCCCGCCGCGCCGGGGTGCATAACCTGGAAACCCGGGTTATTGAAGGCTCTGCCACCATCAAACGCCTTAAGGGCAAGGCCGACCGCCTGCTGCTGGACGTGCCCTGCTCGGGGCTGGGGGTATTGCGCCGCAACCCCGACGCCAAATGGACCATCGCCCCCGAGCATCTTGATAACCTCATTGCCATTCAGCGCGAGATCCTCGACAGCTACCCGCGCATGCTCAAGGCTGGCGGCAAGCTGGTCTACGCCACCTGCTCGCTCCTGCCGCAGGAAAACCAGCTGCAAGTGGCCGATTTTATCGCCCGTTCGGCCGGCCAATTTGTGCTGGAAAGCGAGCACACCTTGAGCCCGGTCGAGGGGAACACCGACGGCTTCTACATGGCCCTTATAAGCCGTCAATAATAGTTGACGGCTTTACGGGCCAGCCCCATAAAAAAACCGCAAAACCCTCCTGACATTGTCATATTCCGCTGGTAGATTGCGCGCCGTTGGCAGGATGCTGACGGATTAGTTTTTTTTATCCTTTTCCCTTACTTTTAAGGTGTGCGTAATGCGTTCGCCATCATTGCGACTGTTTTTGTTGCTTATGGTGACTTTGGCTGCCGTTGGCCAGATGTCCCAGACCCTTTTTGTACCCGGCCAGAGCGCCATCGCCCAAACCTTTGGGGTCAGCCCCGGCATGACCCAAGGCATTATGGCTGCTTATCTGTCCATGTACGGATTATCCCAGTTTTTCTATGGCCCGCTGTCTGACAACCTGGGCCGGCGCCCCGTGACGCTGGCTGGCCTGGTGTTGTTTCTGGGCGGCTCGGCCCTGGCTTGGCAGGCCAGCAGTTTTGCTGCTTTGGTTACCGGCGCCCTGGTACAAGGGCTTGGTGCCGGGGTGGCCGGGGTCATGGTGCGCACCGTGCCCCGTGACCGCTTCGAAGGCCCGGCCCTGACCCGAGTCAACGGCCTGCTGAGCATGGCCCTTATCCTGTCGCCGATGCTGGCGCCGGTGCTGGGTGGGGTGTTGGTGTCGCAGTTTGGCTGGCGGGCCTGTTACCTGTTTCTGTTGGGCCTGGGCGGCGCCGTGCTGGCGCTGCAGTTTGTGGCCTTCAAGGAAAGCCGCCCCGACGACCCTGAACCCAAGGCGCCGGTGCTGGTGCGTTATCGCCGCACCTGGCAAAGCGCCAACTTTCGCCATCACCTGTGGCCGCTGCTGGCGGTATTCAGTGGTGTGGTGGTGTTCGAAGCGGCGGCGGGGGTGTTGCTGGGCGAGCGCCTGGGGTTTGATGCGGCCACCGTCAGCTGGCTCTATATCGTGCCGCTGCCGCTCTATATTGCCGGCTCTTTCCTGGCCGCCGCCCTGGCCCATCGCTGGCGCCATAAGGCCTTGTTGCAACTAGGCACCACTTTGCTTTTAAGCGCTGCCCTGGCGCAGTTGCTGCTGGCCTGGCTGCTGCCCCTTAATGCCTGGGCTTTGCTGGCGCCGGTGAGCCTGTACTTTATGGCCGCGGGCCTGTTGGGGCCGGTTGCCACCAGCGGCGCGCTTAGCGATTTCAAAAAAGGCGCCGGTACTGCCGGGGCCCTGCTGGGAGGGCTGCAAAACCTCACCGCCGGTATTGCGGCGGCGCTGTCGAGCCTTATTCCTCAGCACACCGCTTTGCCGCTGGGGGCCTTGCTGACCCTGTTTGCGGTGCTGGCGTGGTGGCAGGCTCGCCGGGTTGGCGAACTTGGCCAGAGTTTGGCGAAAAGCACTACTGCGGTTTCGCAGGCGTCTCCGCCAACCCAGTAAAAACGGGCGGGGCAGGGTTGGCATAGGGGTTGCTAAAGTCTTGGCAGGAAAACTGATTCAAGGAATTTAGCCAAATGAAACCCAAGCACCTCATCATTGCCACCGCTGCCCTGTTGTTAGTCGGCGTCCAAGCCAGCGCTTATGCCAGTTGGTGGAGCAGCGACGACGACGTCAAAGGTAACGGTAATGTGGTCGAACACAGCCAGAACCTGGACAAGGTTGACGAGCTGGACCTGGCTCTGCCGGCCAAAATCAAGGTGGTGCGTGGCGAGAACAGCATCACCATCAAGGCTGAAGAAAACCTGCAAGCCTATATCGTGGTCAAAACCGACGGCGACGAATTGGAAGTCAGGGCCAAAAAAGGCTACGACTTGCACCCCACCAAACCCATTGAAATAACCATCAGCGTCGAGACCCTAAGCGAGCTGTCTCTGGCGGGCTCCGGTGATGTCAAAGTGGCGGCCTTCAGTGGCAGCGATGATTTGAAACTGGACCTGTCCGGCTCCGGCTCCATCACCATGGACAGCGCCGAGTATCCCAAGGTCAGCATTGATATCGCTGGCAGCAGCGGCGTTACCATCCATGGCGGCAACACCGACAAGCTCAGCGTGGACATTGCCGGCTCCGGCGATGTGGACACCCACAAGCTGGCGGCCCGCGACGTGAAAGTGGATATCGCCGGCTCCGGTGACGTAGCAGTACGCGCCAGTGGCAGCCTGGATATCGACATCGCCGGCTCCGGCGATGTGGACTACTACGGCAGCCCCACCATCAAGCAAAGCGTGATGGGCTCCGGCGACGTATCCCGCAAAGGCGACTAACCCGCTCTACCCGGCGGACGAGGTATGGTCCGCCGTGATGTACCAGTTCCCATCCAGCTTGGCCAGCAACAGGGTGAAGAGTCCCTGGGGCTGGTCCTTTTGCCTGTATAGCTGCCAGTGCCCGAACACCACCGCATGGTCGCCATACAGATGCACCTCCCTGATATCAAACTGCAACCTGCCCATGGCAGCCTTATCTCGGTAGTGGCTGCGATATCTGTCCAGGGTTTGCTGCCAGCCGAAGGTCACCTCGCCGCCCGATGCAAAACGCAATTGGGGGCTGTGCCAGTAACCGGCCATAAAGCCGTCCAGGTCGCCCCGGTTCCAGGCTTGCTGCTGACCGGCTAGCAGCGCGCGGATCTGGGTTTGATCGTCCGGTGCGGCGAAAAGCTGCGAGCTGGCTAGCAAAAACAGCATAAAAATCAGGTTCTTCATGGTGTTCCTTGATTGCGATAAGGGCATGCAGAGGGCTAACATGCCAGCAAAGGAAAAGGAAGGCCATGTACTATTACGTGCTCTGCCTGCACCTGATGGCGGCCCTGCTGGTAGCAGGAGCCCTGTTGCTACTGGTGTTGGCGCTGCTGCCGCTGGGCTTTAAACGTGGCCAGTGGCAACCCCTGGCGGATTTCTCTTTGGCGTTTGACACCCTGGCTTGGCCGGCGCTGTTGCTGCTGGCCGGCTCCGGCGCGGCGCTGGGGGTGCTGGACGCGCCGGATCTGCGGGTGGTGGGCGGCGGCTTTGTGGCGCTCAAGGGGGCGCTCTGTGCCGTGTTGGCCTTGCTGTGGTGGGGCTGGCGTTACCGGTTGCTCACCGGCCTTGGCGAGGGCGCGGTGGCGCGCTTCATTGCTTACCTTGGCCTGATGGCGCTGCTGGCGCTGGTGCTGGCGTTGCTGGGCACCCTGCACGGCAACGGATTCTTTTCACCCGACAGGCATGTTCTATGAAAGTCTGGTACTGGCTGTTGTTTCTTCCCTCCCTGGCCTGGGCGTCCGCCGTGGACGACCTGCGTTATGCCATGGATCACCGCACCGAACCCCAGTACCGCAAGCAGCTCACCGCCTTGGTGGACCCCGCCGTCGACGAAGCCAAACGCCAGGGTGACCCTTTGCTGCTGGGCGAAATGCTCTACATCAAAGCCAATATCCAAAGCCGGGTGCGGCGAGATTACCCAGGCTCCTTAAAAACCCTGCAACTGGCAGCCGATGCCCTGGCGCCGCTGCAAGGCAAAGACGCCCTCAAGGTGCAGATGGAGGTGTGGCTCGAGCAGGGTTCGCTCAATCAATACCTGGGGCATTTTGACAAGGCCGAGTTCTTTTTCAGCCATGCCCTGGCCCAGGCCAAGCGGCGAGACTCCCCCAAAGCCGAGGCCATGGCGCTGTATCGCATCGGCTATCTGCAATATCGCAAGAACGACATAGTTCAGGCCCTGTCGTTCCTCGACGAAGCGAGCCTGCGGCTACTCAAAGAAGACGACCCGGCGCTGCGCCTGGAGATCCTCTCCACCAAGGGCCGCATCTTCAGGCTCAACCACGCTTACGACAAGGCGCTGACCTTTTTGCAACAGGCGCTGGCTCTAGCCCAGCAGCTCAAAGACGACACCGCCATTCCTGACCTGCTGGTGGGCATTGCCGTGACCTACCAGGAAAAGGGCGACACCAACAGCGCCCTGATTGAGTCCATGCATGCCCTGGATTTATACCGCCAGCAGAACCGGCCGCTGTCTGAGGGCAAGGCCCTTATCAATATCGCCAGCCTCTATATCGACGACCCCAACCAGCAGCAGCGAGCCCGTGAATATCTCGACAGCGCCGTGGCCCTGTACACCAAGAACAAGGTGGATTTTTATCTCGGCACGGCGCTGTCGATGCGGGCCCAGTTGCTGGCCGACAAGCACCAGGCCATCAAGGATCTGCAGCGGGCGTTGACGCTGCTGATGGAGCGCGACTCGGTGTCGTCCTGGCAGGAGCGGCAAAAGGCCCAGCAGCGCCTCGCCGACGCCTATCAGGCCTTGGGAGACCAAGACAACGCCATCGACGCACTGCGCCAGGCCATGGCCTTGCAGGCCAAGCTCACCAACGACGATATCCAAGACGGCCGCCAAGCCCTGGAGCGCCTTACCGAGCAGCTCAACCAAGCCGACCGCCTTCGCCAAAGCGAAGCCGGGCGTCTGCTGGCCGAGGAGCAGCGCCAGCACTGGCGCCAGGGCAGTGCTGCGTTGCTGGTGTTCGCGTTGGTGCTGATGCTGGTAGCGCTGCGGCTGTGGCGCCACAATCGCCAGCTGGCCGGTAAATTGGCCGGGCAAAACCAGCTGATGACCATACATCCCCTGTCAGGGTTGCCCAACGCCCTGGGGCTGGTGGCGCAGCTGGAACCTTTGATGGACGAGTACCAGCAGGCCCATAACCACAGCCGAGAGGCTGGCCTGCCGCCCGGCGAGCCCTTGGTGCTGTTGAGCCTCAACGCCCTTTTTATCCATCACCTGCCGATGCTGGCCGGTATTGAAGAGAGCAAGGCCATCCTTGGCCGCTTTGTGGATAAGCTCAAGGCGGCGTGCAGCCACTGCGTGATAGTGGCGCAACTGGCGGACGACCACCTGCTGCTGGTGATCCGCGACGAGCCCAAACTGCTTACCGAGCTCTATGAGAATTTGCGTGAACTGACCGCCCGTTTTGTAATTGCCGAAGGGCTGGAGGACGTGCGCCTGGCGGTGGGGTTTAACCTGGTGCCGACCCTGACCCAGCGTTCGCGGCCGCTGCCGGTGTCGGCTGTCCTTGAGCTGACCCGTTTTACCCTGGCCCAGGCCGATACCCTGCTAAGCGAAACCCGGCGCAGCGCCTGGGTGTCTATTCAGGCCTTGGAGCTGGCGCCGCCGTCGCTGTTGGACGGCGATGACATTCACCAGCAGCTGCTGCAAGCCTTGGACCGTGGCCTGCTGCAACTGCGCAGCGGACACTGATGTCACAAAGGTGAATATTGTGTGAACAGCGATTTGCTGTTTCAATATGGACACTTTGCTAAGGAGAGCCCCGTGTCTGAACGTCCTGAAACCCTGCAACAACCCGAAACCACAGCTGTGCACCACATGCGTTTTACCGGTAGCGCCGGCGAGTATTTCGGTATCTGGATAGTCAATATCCTGCTGTCCATTTTGACTTTGGGGGTTTATTCCGCCTGGGCCAAGGTGCGTAACCAGCAGTATTTCTATGGTCACACCCGCCTTGATGGCCAAGGTTTTGAATACCTGGCCACCCCGGTGCAAATTCTTATCGGCCGCCTTATCGCCGTGGCGCTTATCGTGCTGTGGACCATTCTCAACACTGCGCTGCCGGTGCTGGCCCTGGCCTTCTTGATGATCTTTTCCCTGGCTACCCCTTGGCTTGCGGTGCGCAACCTGCGTTTTGATGCCATGGTCAGTCGCTACCGCAACGTGCGCTTTAATTTTGTTGGCAGTTACGGTGACGCTTACCTCAACATGCTGGTCAAACCCATGGCGGTGTATTTTGGGCTTTCCGTGGTGATGGTGCTGGCCATTGTGCTGGGTGTGGCGCTGGGGCCTGTGGTGGGTGTGGTGATCGGCGTGCTGCTGGCCGCCGCTCTTGCGGTGGTGGGCTATGCCTTCATTGCCAGCAGCGTGGCCAGTTATGTCCTTAACAATTACCGCTACGGCAGCAAGGTGTTCAGCGCCACCATCGAGTATCGCCAGTACCTGAAAATCGGTGCTATCGGCGCCGGTATCTTCTTTGGGTTACTGCTGGTTATCGGCCTGATTGGCGCATCCGGGCTTGGCGCTGTTTACGCCGTTTTCAAAGACGCAGAGGCGCACACCAAACCCGATGCGGCGGCCGGCCTTGCCGTGATCGGCTTTTACCTCGCTTTCTTTGCGGCCGGTATCTTCACCTCCACTGTGGTACGGGTACTGGTACGTAACTACCTGTTTAGCCGCGTGAAAATCGATGGTGAGCTGCAACTGGGCTCCCATTTCACCGTCGGCGGTTATCTGGGGTTGGTGGTTACCAACCTGCTGTTGGTCATTTTCACTCTGGGCCTGGCCTCTGCGGTGGCGAAGGTGCGCTATGCCCGTTATCTCGCCGAGGGCACCAGCGTCGCTGGCGATCTGGCGCTGGTGGCGGTGCAAGACCATGACCAGCAGGTTGACGTAGCGGTGGCCGATGAAGTGGCCAGCGCCTTTGACGTGCAGATAGGCGCCTTTTAATGGCGACGGTGGCCGGTTACCTGCTGGCCCCTCGCTCGGCGATGCGTCACCCGGCCACCCTGGCGCTGCTTGCCGGTGGCCGGCTGCAGCTGGCGAGCGATATTTGGCAGTTTGAAGGGCAGGTGGCGGATGTCGAGGTATCCAAGGCCCTTGGCAACCAACCCCGTAACCTGCGTTTTGCCGAGGGCTGGAGTTTTTACCCCATTGACGCAGAGCCTCTGAACGGCTGGCTCAAGGCGACCTTGGGTCTGCCATGGATAGCGCGGGTGGAACGCCACCTTGGCTGGATAGCCGCCGGTGTGGTGGTGGCGGTGGCGGCGGTTTTTGCCACCTACCGCTATGGTTTGCCAGCCGCTTCACGGCTGGTAGCCACTCAGGTGCCGGTGGTGGTGTATCAGCAACTGGGCGAGCAGAGCCTGAAACTGCTGGACCAAGCCCTGTTCGCCCCCAGCACTTTGCCCAAAGAGCGCCGCCAACAGCTGCAACAGCAATTTGAGGCCATGCTGGCCACGCTCTCTTCGCAGGGCATTAGCTGGCGGGTCAAACCAAAGCTTGTGTTTCGCAGCTTCAGCGCCGGTCCCAACGCCATGGCCTTGCCGGACGGCACCGTGGTGATGACTGACCAAATGGTGGCCCTGGCTGACAACGACCCGCAGCTGCTTGGGGTGCTCTACCACGAGCTTGGCCATGTGCATTACCACCATTCCATGAACTTGCTGGTGCAAAACACCTTGATGTCGGTGGGGGTGGCGGTGGTCATCGGCGATGCCAGCTCCATCGCCGACAGCCTGGCCGGTGGCGCGGTGTTCCTGGTTAACATGAGCTATTCGCGTGATGCCGAGCGCCAGGCCGACGGCTTTGCCGCCCAGTCGATGCTAAAAGACCAGGGCACTACCGAGCCCCTGACCAGCCTGTTTGAGAAACTGCAAAAGCAGCATGGCGGCGAGGAGGCCGGGCCCGGTTGGATAAGCAGCCACCCCGACCTTGAAGAGCGCATCCGTACCCTTCATGAAAGCAATAAAAAACCAGGCAAATAACGCCTGGTTTTTTATTTAAGCGACCATTTTTTACGCCAAAAGAGACAATCTATTTCAGGTTTTCTTGATCTCAATACTCAGGAAAAGGCGAATTTGATGGTAACTTATGTTGCCACTTTGAAAGCCCTTCTGCCGCCGGTGCTTACCACCTCGGCTCCGGCTAAACAGTAAGTGGCAATCCGAATTCAGGCATTTCGCCCAACGATATTGGCGCAGTGCCGGCGGGTCAGATGTCAGACCCCTGCTGACCAAGCCGCCCGCCCATACCGCTTTTCTTTTTGTTCAGGATGTACTCCATGACAGCATGGTACTTGATTTGTTTTCTCTCGGCCCTGGCCGTGTTCATTGCGTTCAGCAACCAATATATTCTTAAACTTCAAACGACTATCGCCATTACTACCGGCTCGGTGGTGATCTCCTTGCTGTTGATTTTGGCGGTGAAACTGTCCGGCGACAGCACCGCCATGGCCATCACCAAGGTGGTGTCGGGGCTTAACTTCAACGATCTGCTGCTAAAAGGGATGCTGGGCTTCCTGCTCTTTGCCGGCGCCCTGGAAATAGACCTGCAGGCCATGAAAAAGCAAGGGTGGGAAATCGCCATACTGGTGCTGTTCTCCACTCTCGCCTCCACCTTTATCGTTGGTTACTTCAGCCACTGGGCCCTCGATCTGCTGGGCTGGCAGGTGCCTTTCATCTACTGCCTGCTGTTTGGCGCCCTGATAAGCCCCACCGACCCTATCGCGGTGCTGGCCATCATCAAGCAGATGAAGGCCCCCGAGGGTATTTCGGTGCAGGTGGAAGGGGAGTCGCTGTTTAACGACGGCGTTGGCCTGGTGGTGTTTACCACCATTTTCGCGGTGGCCTTCTCTGGCACTGAACCGAGTATTGGCGGCGTGTCAGAGCTGTTCTTGACCGACGCCGTGGGCGGCGTGGCCTTTGGTTTTGTACTGGCCCTGATTGGCCATGTGCTGCTGCTGCACTCCAAAGACGCCAACATCCGCCTGCTGGTGAGCATGACCATCCCTTCGGCCGGCTTTGCTCTGGCTAACCTGATGGACATCTCAGGCGCCCTGGCCATGGTGGTGGCCGGTATCTTTATCGGCAACGTAACCCGTTCGCGGCTGCAACACGGCGACGAGCATGCCAAGCTCTACGTGCAGCACTTCTGGCACGCCACCGACAGCTTTCTCAACGCCTTGCTGTTCCTTATCATCGGCCTGTTGCTGGTCACCATGCCGGTTACTTTGACCGAGGTGATGATTGGCCTGTTGATGGTGCCCTTGGTGCTGCTGGCCCGCTTTATCAGCGTCGGCCTGCCCTATATTGGCTTTCGCCGCTTCCGCCAGTACGACCTTAATTCGGTAAGGATCCTCACCTGGGGCGGCTTGCGCGGTGGCCTGGCCCTGGCCATGGCGGCCTCCATTCCCCGTGGCCAGATGTTCGTCAACGACGTGGATATCCACAGCCTGCTGGTGATCATGACCTACGTGGTGGTGATCTTCTCCATCGTGGTGCAGGGGCTGACCATTTCGCCGCTTATTCGTAAAAGCATCGACGCTGCCAAAGCACGCAGTGGGCAGTGATAGCCAGTAAACGACAAAAACCGGCCAGTGGGCCGGTTTTTTTGTGCCTGGCGTCGACATCTGCAAAGTGGCTCTTCACAATACTCAAATGAGAATGATTGGCAATATTGGGTTTGGCCATGCGTAAATCCCTGTTCAAACTGCACTCCTGGTTGGCGCTGTTTGCGCTGCTGCCGCTGTTGGTGATTTCCCTAAGTGGCAGCCTGCTGGTGTTTAAAGACGAAATAGACGCTCTGTTACGGCCAGATGAGGTGCGTTTGGCGGCTCCCGGCGATTTGGCGCGCCAGCCCCTTGAAGCCCTGGCGGCCAAAGTGGCCAACGCGCATCCGGCTTTTGAGCTTGGCTCCTGGGAGATCTTTGACGACGGCCACACCGCCGACAGGGTGTATCTGGTGCGCCGCCACAGCAGCGACTGGTTCAAGCTCTATCTCGACCCCTACCGTGGCCAGCTGTTAAGCCAGCCGGTGCCGGTGGAGGAGCCTTTTACCGACTGGCTGCTGGAGCTGCATTTCAAGTTGCTGCTGGGGGATGGCGGCATGGCCCTTGGCGCTTTTTACGCCGCGATATTGCTGTTTCTGGGGATCTCGGGGCTGGTGCTCTATCGCCAGTTTTACCGGCGCCTTTTTACCCTGCGCTGGGGCAAAGATCTGCGCCTGGCGCTGAGTGATACCCATAAATTAGTGGGCACCCTGGCCTCGCCGGTGCTGTTGGCCCTGGCCTTTACCGGCCTGTGGTGGAACATCCAGTTTGTGGCCCATGAGCTGGAACATGAAGACCTGCCAGTCAGTGAACGACTCTACAACGACCAACTGCCGCTAGAGCAGCTGCGCCAGGACGCGCAAGCGCGGCTGCCGGGGTTCAAAGCCACTTACCTGCTGATGCCGCTGGAAAAGGGCTTTGCCATCAGCTTTTACGGCGCCGTTCCCAGTGCCAACCCCCTGGCCTCGGCTTACGGCAGCGGGGTGAGCTTTGATGCCCATAGCGGCGCCTACCAAAGCCATTGGGATATCCGCGAGCTGGGCCTTGGCACCGCCATTCTCGACAGCTACCGGGAGCTGCATTTTGGCAGCTTTGGCGGGCTGATCTCCAAGGTGCTGTGGGCGCTGGTGGGAGCAATGCCGCTGATTTTGGCGCTGTCCGGCAGCTATCTGTGGTGGCATCGCAAACACAAGCAACGCGGCGCAAAACGGCGCCGAATGCAGCTTGCCAATCAAGGAAGATAGCCAACTGGCTGTTTTTGCCTAGAATTTAATCGTTATTGCGCTGGCGGGAGGAGCCATGCGGGTTGCGGTTGTCGGTGGCGGTATCAATGGAGTCTGCATTGCCTGGGCGCTGGCTAAGCAGCTGCATCAGGTTACCCTGTTCGAGCGGGGCCAACTGATGGGGGAAACCAGCAGCGCCTCCAGCAAGCTGCTGCACGGCGGCCTGCGTTATCTGGAGCAGCGCCAATGGCGGCTGGTGCGAGAGGCTCTGGCCGAGCGCCACTGGTGGCTCAAGGCGGCCCCGGAGCTGACCCGCCGTCTGCCCATTCTCTATCCCATCTATCGCAACAGCCGGCGCTCCCGCTGGCTGTTAAAGGCGGGTTTGACCCTTTATGACACTCTCGCTCTCGGCAAGGGCCTGGGCTGGCACCGCTGGCTTAGCCACCAGGCGGTAATGGCCATGGAGCCTGATCTTGAGCGGCGCGGCCTGCTAGGCGCTTACTGCTTTTTCGATGGCCAGATGCTGGACGACCATGCCCTGGGGCTTTGGGCCGCCGAGCAGTGCCAGGCCGCCGGGGTTGAGATCTTCGAACAGCAACCGGTGCTGGCGATAGACCCGGAAGGGCTGGTGGTAATTAATGGCGGCATGGAGCAGTTTGATCAGGTGATCAACGTGGCCGGCCCCTGGAGCCAAAAACTGCTGGTGGACTCGGCGATGCGGCCGCGCCAGCAGCTGAGCCTGATTAGAGGCAGCCATCTGGTGCTGCCCGGGCAGCGCAGCCACGGGCTGATGCTGGAGGTGCCGTTCGAGGAGCGGGTGGTGTTTGTGTTGCCCCACGGGGAGCACACCCTGCTGGGCACCACCGAGGTGCGCCATCAATTGGGGGAGCCGGTGCGCTGCTCGGCCGAAGAGCGCCACTACCTGTTGCAGCTCTACAACCATTACTTTCTCAAACCCCGTACCGATGGCGAGGTGCTAGGCAGCTTTGCCGGGGTCCGGCCGCTATTGGCGGGCGCTTCTTCCCCAAGCCAGCTTAGCCGCGAATACGTGCTGAGTAGCCAGGGGCGGGTTTTGACGGTGAGCGGCGGTAAATGGACCACGGCCCGAGCCTTGGCCCGGGCCGTGTGCGCTAAAGTCGACGAGGATCTTTAGATCAGGCCTTCGGCCTTGAGGGCGCGCTGCACCGCGGGGCGCTCGGCAATGCGGCCAAGGTAGGCCTGCAGGGTCGGCCAGGGGTCGAGACTGAAATTCACCACCTGGGCCCAGCTCAGCACGGTAAAGAGATAGGCGTCGGCCACGGTAAAGCCGGGGCCGGCGATAAAGGACTTGTCGGCCAGGGTCTTGCTCAGCCAGTCCAGGCGGCGGGTCAGCAGGGCCTTGGTGGCTTCTTTCCAGTCGCCGGTTTGAGCCGGGTTGAACATCGAGCCCATGGGCTTGTGCAGCTCGGTAGAGATAAAACTCATCATACTCAGCAACTGGTAACGGGCTTCGCCACTGGCCGGGATCAGCGCCGCTTCCGGGTCCAGGTCAGCCAAGTATTGGGAGATAACCACGCCCTCGGTGAGGATATGGCCGTTGTCCATCTCCAGCGCCGGGACATAACCCTTGCCGTTGATGGCCAGGAAATCGTCGCCGGTTTCGGTGGTTTTGTCCTTCAAATCGACCTTGACCAGGCTGTGGTCCAGTTCCAGTTCTTCGAGCACGATATGGGGCGCGAGGGCACAGGTACCTGGCTTGTAATAGAGCTTCATCGGCTTTCCTTTTTTGATGCAAGGGTCTCTGGTTGGTCAGTGTAACCGTTGCTTTCTGGCTAACAAGTACTTACCGTTTGGTTAGTTTTGCATGACATTGTTGAAGTGATGACCCAAACCGCTCCTTTGTGCCTGCCCCCCGATGTGCTGAGTAAAGGCTGCCCGGCCCGCCACATATTGGAGGTGCTGGCCGACAAATGGACCCTGCTGCTGATGTATGCGCTGTCCGACAAAGCGCCGTGCCGCACCGGCGAGCTGCGCCGTCGGGTAAACGGCATCTCCGAGAAGATGCTGAGCCAGACCCTGCGCCGCATGGAGCGTTTTGGCCTGGTGGAGCGCATCGCCTACCCCGAGGTGCCGCCGCAGGTGGAATATCAGCTCACCGAACTGGGCGCCTCGCTAAGCGGCCCCATCCGTACCCTTAACCGCTGGGTGGAAGACAACGTCACCGCCATTACCGGTGCCCAGCTGCAATACCAGCAGCGCCAGCAAGACGGCGCCAACTAACGCTTTGCCGCGCCGGCTTTGATCAACATCATGGCCGGCCTGGCGCCAAACCGCTTTGATAGGACAGTATTCACCCAAGGAGACCACCATGACAGCCCTGAATGCCATTCCCTTTACCCTGATTGACGGCAAGGCAGCGACCCTCAAGGACTTTGCCGGCAAGGTGCTGCTGGTGGTCAACGTGGCCTCCAAATGCGGCCTCACCCCACAGTACCAAGGCTTGCAAAAGCTCTATGCCAGCTACCGCGACAAGGGCTTTGAGATTATCGGCTTTCCCGCCAACAACTTTCTTGGCCAGGAGCCCGGCAGCGAGCAAGAAATAGCCCAGTTCTGCACCGGCCAGTACGGGGTGACCTTCCCCATGGCCGCCAAGGTATCGGTGCAGGGCGATGATATTCACCCGCTCTTTGCCGCCATGATCGCCGAGCAGCCCCAGGCCACCGGCAATGTCGACAGCCAGCTCAAAACCCGGCTCACCGAGATGGGCCTGCTGCACCATGATGCCCGGCAAATCATGTGGAACTTCGAGAAGTTTCTGATTGATGGCCACGGCCAGGTGGTAGGGCGTTTCCGCCCCGACATCACCCCAGACGACCCGCGTGTGCTTTCCATGCTTGATAGCCTGCTGGGCCTTTGACTTGCTTGCTTAAGTGCAGCCTTTGCCGGACTATGGAGCCGGGTTTATAACCGGTAGCGCAAATGGAATTTGAACTTCAATACTGGCATTGGCTGGTGTTTGGCATGGTGCTGATCATCGCCGAGATGTTTCTCGCCTCCTTTACCCTGTTCTGGTTTGGCCTCGGGGCTCTGGTCGTAGCCGGGCTGATGGGGGTTTTTCCGGCGCTGCCCCTGCCTTGGCAACTGGTGCTTTGGGCCCTTAGCTCCATTGTGTTTACGCTGCTCTGGTTCCGCTACCTAAAGCCATTGATGGCCGATAAAAGCAAGGCGGGTAATGCCAGCGAAGCCATTAAAGGCGAAGTGGGCCAGGTTATCGTCTTGCCGGTTGACGACAAAAGAGGAGTGGTGCGTTTTACCACCCCCCTGCTGGGCGATGACGAATGGCCTTTTATCTGCCGCAACACTGTTGCGCTGGGTGATCGGGTTTATGTTACCGATATTTCGGGCAACACCCTGATCGTCGAAAAACGCTGAGGCAGCGCCGCTGCCCATCAAACCAAGGATATATTCATGCTTTTCAACGGAATGAGCATCGCTGTGGTGTTTGTATTGCTGGTGCTGATCACCATCTTTATGGGGGTCAAGATAGTTCCCCAAGGCAGCAAGTACGTGATCCAGCGTCTGGGTAAATTCAGCCGCACCCTGGGCCCCGGCCTGCATTTTGTGATCCCCTATGTCGATATGGTGGCGTACAAGGTCACCACCAAGGACATTGTGCTGGATATTCCCTCACAGGAAGTGATCACCCGCGACAACGCAGTGATCATTGCCAACGCCGTGGCTTACATCAACATCGTCTCCCCGGAAAAGGCCGTTTACGGCGTTGAGAACTACGCCTTTGCCATCCAGAACCTGGTGCAAACTTCCCTGCGTTCCATTATTGGGGAAATGGATCTGGACGATGCCTTGTCCAACCGTGACGCCATCAAGGCCAAGCTCAAGGGGGCCATCTCCGACGACATCGCCGACTGGGGCATCACCCTCAAGACCGTCGAAATTCAAGACATCAATCCGTCCCCTACCATGCAAAAAGCCATGGAAGAACAAGCCGCCGCCGAGCGGGGCCGCCGCGCCACAGTAACCCGCGCCGACGGTGAAAAAGCCGCTGCCATCTTGCAGGCCGAAGGCCGTCTGGAAGCGTCCCGTCGTGATGCCGAGGCCCAAGTGGTGTTAGCTACCGCCAGCCAAGCGGCCATCGAAAAGGTCTCCGAAGCGGTCAAAAATAACGAATTGCCGGTGATGTACCTGCTGGGAGAGCGCTACGTGGACGCCATGAAAGACATGTCCACCTCCCCCAATAGCAAGTTGGTGATATTGCCGGGAGACATCCCAGCCGCTATTCGTGCCCTAATGGGGGGCGTGATGAAATAACAAAAAACCCGCCGCGGCGGGTTTTTTGTTGCTCTGCGGCCAGCCCTGTCCGGCACCGCCTAGGGTGACGGCCTCAGGCGCCAAAGCCGCCGTCGATGGTGTGCTGAGCACCGGTGATATAACCGGCTTCCGGCCCGGCCAAGAAGGCCACCAGGGCGGCGATTTCCTCGGGCTTGCCGTGGCGTTTGATGGCCATGAAGGAATGCATCAGCTCGCTGAAGGGGCCTTCGGCCGGGTTCATGTCGGTATCTACCGGGCCGGGCTGGACGTTATTGACGGTGATGCCGCGCTCGCCAAGGTCACGAGCCAGGCCGCGCACCATGCCTTGCAGGGCCGATTTGGTGAGGGCGTAGGCGCTGGCACCGGCCATGGGCATGCGGTCGCCGTTGACCGAGCCGATAACGATGATGCGCCCGCCGTCTTTCATCTGCCGGGCGGCAGCCACGGCGGCGTGATAAGGGGCCCTGACGTTGATGTCTATCATGCGGTCTACGTCGTCGGCAGCCAGGGTCAGGGGGTCGCCCATCAGCAGGGTGCCGGCGTTGATCACCAGGATATCCAGGGGGCCTTGGCTGTCGATAAAGGCGGTGAGCTGGTCGCGCTCGCTGCTGTCTACCTGCACGGCCTGGCTGGCGGTGCTGTCGGCCAGGGCTTTGGCGGCTTGCGCCGAGCCGGCGTAGGTAAAGGTGAGGTAGGCGCCTTCGGCGCTCAGGCGGTTGACGATGGCGGCGCCGATGCCACGGCTGCCACCCAGGACCAGGGCTTTTTTCGCTGTCAGAGTGTTCATCAGTATTTCCTCGGTAAGGGAGTTAATTAGGACGCACTCAGGCTATTCCTTAACCACAGAAGGAAAAACAGCCTAAAATTCAAATCATCTTTCTGGAAGTCAGAAAAATCCCATGAATCAGCTGGAACAGATCCGCATCTTTGTCGAACTGGTGAGGGCCGGCAGCGCCACCCAGGCCGCCAACCGCCTCAACCTCGCCAACTCGGCAGTGAGCCGGCGCTTAAAAGAATTGGAGGCGAGGCTGGGCACCCAGCTGTTGCACCGCACCACCCGCAGCATGACCCTGACCGAAGACGGCCGGGCCTACTTTGAGCGCTGCGTGCAGATCCTCGATGACCTCGACGAAGCGGAGCGCGGCTTGTCCAGCCGGGCCAGCGAGCTGAGCGGCAGGCTGCGCATCGCCGCGCCCTGGAGCTTTGGGGTGTCTCACCTGGTGCCAGCCATTACTGAGTTTATGCACCTGCACCCCAAGGTGCTGGTGGATTTGGATATGAACGACAGGCGGGTGGACTTGGTGGCAGAGGGGATAGACGTGGCCATTCGTATCGGCGAGCTGGGGGATTCAAGCTATATCGCCCGCAAGCTGGCGCCGGTCAGCCATGTGGTGGCCGCTTCCCCCGATTATCTGCAGCGTTTTGGGCGGCCCGAGACGCCGGACGATCTCGCCCATCACCAGGGGCTTTGCTATGCCAACCTCAAGGCCCCCGGCCAGTGGTTGTACTTTGACCAAAGCGGCCAGCGCTGTAGCGTCAAGGTGCCGATAAGACTCAGGGCCAGCAATGGCGACGCCTTGCGCCACGCCGCCATCGCCGGGCTGGGGGTCTTGTGCGAGCCCAGCTTTATCACCTTCCAGGCGATGCGCCAGGGGCTGCTGGTGCCGCTATTGACCGAATATCGCTGGTACCAGATGGGGATCTACGCCCTCTACCCGCAAACCCGCCACCTTTCACCCAGGGTGCGCGGCTTTATCGACTTTCTCAGCCAGCGCTTTGGCGACCACCCCGAATGGGAGCAGTACCTTCCCGAACCGCCGCAAAAAAGCAGGGGCTGAGGGCTCAACCCTTGCTTTGGGCCAGCTCCGCTTCCAGCCATTTGGGTCTTGGCAGGCGGCCGGCCAGCACGTAGAGCACCATCACCAGCAGGGTGCAGGCGGCCATGGCGAGATACAAAGCCCGGCCGGAGTAGTGCTCGAGCATCCAGCCCCCCACCAACGGTGCCATCGACCAGCCGATGGAAAAAAGGTTACCGGCCCCGAAGTAGGCGCCGCGCAGTCTTGGCGGCGCCATGGAGTCGATTTGCACGTTGATGTTGGGAAAGAGGATCACTTCCCCCAGGCTCAGCACCAAGGTCGCGCCAATCCAGCCCCAGTAGGCGCTCATGGGGTTAAAGGCATACCAGAGCTGGGCGGCGCCCATCAGTACCAGACCAATCTGCATGCGCTTGGCCACAGGCATCCGCGCCATCATTTTAAGGAGCGGAAACTGCAGCACCATCACCGTTACCGCGTTTACCAGAATGAGCATCGAAATAAGCTCTATCAGCTTCGGCACCTGGGCCAGGGTCAGGTATTGAATGAGCGAGGAGTCGATATGGGCAAACACGAACATCAGCAGAATATTGGCCAGGATCAGCAGCAAAAAGCTGTGGTCCTGGCGCAGCAGAGATAGGGTCTGGCCGAACCCCTGGCGGGCAAGGCTGGTGTCTTCCCGGCGATAACCCCGGCCAAAGGCCCAGGCTAGCAGCGCCACCAACAGCACATAGCTGGCACTGGTGAGATAAAAGGTGGACTGCTGGGCAGTCAGCCCCGCCCAGACCCCCAGCAAAGGCCCCAGAGCGCCCCCGAGGTTGATAAGAAAGTAGCGCAGTTGCAGGGCCAGCTCCCGGGATTTGGCATCGGGCAGTTGGTCGCCCATCAGCGCCTGGGCGGCAGGTTCAAAGGTGGCCCGGCCAACGGAGGTGAGCATGATACCCAGCACATAGCCGGTGATGCTGTGGGCGCTGGCCAGCACCCCAAAGGCCAGGGCGTTTAAAAGGCCGGCGCAGTACAGCACCGCCTTGCGGCCAAAGCGGTCGGACAAGGCGCTGACATAAAAGCCGAGTATGCTGCCAGCCACCGCCGCCAGGCTGAGGATAAGGCCGATTTGCAGCGGGTTGAGGCCAAAATCCTGGTGCAGCAGTACTGCCAGGAAGGGCCAGACCATAAAGAAGGTGCCGCGGCTGACAAAGGTGCCCCAGAGGGTTATCCACACCAGCAGCGGGAAGGTTTTGAGGCGCTGCAGCGAAAGCGGGCTGTCCATGGCAAAGATCCATTGGGTCGGCCCTTCATCAGAACAAAAATCAGGCGTTTGTGAAACGGATTTTTTATACTCGCCACCAATATAAGCCCTTTAGTTTTAAGGTTTTTATGCCTTTGCGCCCGTTGTTGTTCCTGCTGCTGTCTTTGACGGCCTCGCCGCTGCTGGCTAAGCCTGCCTGCCAACTGATGTTTGATGCCGGCTCCAGCGGTACCCGGCTCTTTCTTTTTCAGCAAAAGGGCGGGCAATTGGTAAGCCAGCGTGGCCCGAAAATCGCGGCCCTGGCCGACCCGGTGCGGGGCATTCGCGGTAAAACCGCCGAAGATATTCCGGCCACCGCCATGGCGCTGGCCAAGGCGCTGGAGGACTTTCGCCACGACGGCCCGGCAGGCGAGGGCGGCAAACCCCGCTGGCGCGGTTTTGACTGGCGTGAGCGCTGCCGGTTACAGGCGGTGTCGGTGCTGGCTACCGCCGGTATGCGCCTTGCCGAGCAAGAAGCGCCGGGGCTCAGCCAAACCCTGTGGCTGGCGGTGCGCCAGCAGCTGCAACTGGTTGTCGGCCCCAAGGTGCAGGTTGAGGCCCGCACCCTGAGCGGCTTTGAAGAAGGGCTTTATGCTTGGCTGGCCCGCTATCAAAAACGCCAGCGCCGCGATTTTGGCATAGTTGAAATGGGCGGCGCCTCCAGCCAGGTGGCCTTTCCCTGCCCGGCCTGTAGCCTTGATGACGATGCCCTGCACCAAGTGGTGATTGGCGGCAAGGCGGTGCCCTTTTACAGCTATTCCTTCCTGGGGCTGGGCCAGGATCTGGCGCCCGGCTATCTTGGCCTGCCTGACCCTTGCCGCTTCGGCGCCGGTAAGGGTAACCCTCGGTGGCGCCTTTCCCAGTGCCAGGCCCAGCTGCTGCTTACCCAGGGCCCGGCCATTCGCGACCCCGCCAATTACCAGGGCGGCATCAAAGGCACAGAGCGGCAGGTGCCGGTGGCCAAAGCCGGTGTGGACAAGTGGTATTTGACCGGCGCTTTTAAATACCTGGAGGCCGACCAGGTGGCGCGCTGCTGCCAGGGCAGCGGCCAGTGCTACCAGCCCGAAACGGCCTGTTTTCGGGCCGCTTATCTGCCGCTGCTGCTGGAAAAACTGGGAGTGCCGGCCACCGCCAAGGTCAAAGACAGCAGCTGGACCTTGGGGGCGGCGCTGTGCCGCCAGGAAAACTGCCTGGCCAAGGCAGGTGTGCTTGCCTGCCGCTGGTCCAAAAACGGTTGTCTTTGATTTAGCTGGGCTTTTAAGGCTTCGCTACGGGCCGCGCCGGGAAGTATCTCAGGAAAGGCCGATGCCTTTGGCCATCAACACTGCCAGCAGTGGGATCACCAGCAACAGCAGCAATTCGGTGCGAATGAGCATCACCACCACCTTGGGCATGGCAACGGTCTCGGCGCTGCTGTTGCGGTGCTTGCGGTAGAAGAGGGTGGGGTAAATCGACAGCAAGGCGGCCAGCACAAAGAGCGTGATTTTGAGGTGGAACACCCAATTGTGGCTGTAAAAAACAGCCGGTTTGCCGACCCCAAACCACAGGGTCAGGCCGGCGGCCAGCACCACCAGCGCGCTGAGGCCAAAAATGGTGTCGATACGGGCCAGGCGTTTGAGCTCGGCCGGGGTCATGGTGGGTGCCAGCAACAGGTGCTCGGCCACCAAGGTGGCCATCAGCGCCATCATGCCGATGAAATGCAGGTAACGAAAAAAGATGTCGTCCATCAGGAGTCCGCGTGAAAAGGTTGCGAGCTGCCTACTCTTTCATAAAATCGAGCCTTTCCCAACAAGGGCAGCGTTATGAGCAGCGAACTGAAGATTGAAGACATCCTGGTGGGCGAGGGTAAAGCGGCGGTCAAAGGCGCTCTTATCACCACCCAGTACCGGGGCACCCTGGAAGACGGTACCGAGTTTGACTCCAGCTACGCCAAAGGCCGGCCGTTCCAATGCGTGATTGGCACCGGCCGCGTTATCAAAGGCTGGGACATCGGTCTGATGGACATGAAGGTGGGCGGCAAGCGGCGCCTGTGGGTACCGGCAGAGCTGGCCTACGGCGAGCGGCAAGTCGGCCCCCATATCAAGCCCGGCTCCAACCTGTTGTTTGAAATCGAGCTGTTGGAAGTGCTGACCCGCGACGACTGAGTTTGTCGCGGCCTTAAACGGCGGCAGTATTTCCCCTGGCAGGACAGCCAGGTTGCCCAATACTAAAACCTCGGTCTGCACCGAGGACGGGTGATGAACACACTGCCGCTTCTGGCCCTGCTGCCTTTTCTGGCCGCCGCCAACCCCCTGCAAGGCGACTGGCGCTGCCAGGCCGAGCGCATGGGAGGCGGCAGCGGCACCCAGGTGCTGCTGTTGCAACGCATCGACCCCCAAGGCCGCTACACCCTGGACTGGACCCAGCGCTGGTTCACCCAAGGCCTGCAAAACGACCCTTACCTTATTGTTGGCCAGCGCTCCCGAGGCGTGCTTGAGCGCCATGGCCCGGCCTTTGGCTACCTGCAAACCCAGGTCACCGAAAAGGTACAAACCGACACCTACCAACTCTGGCCTGATACCCCCAGCCGCCGCTTTGCCGACAACCAGCCCGGCCCCCGCTTTCGGCTCACCCCCCAGGCCGATGCGCCGCTGGCCTTTTTAGAGCCAGCAAGCGGCCTGCACTTTGCCTGCCAGCGCCTTTAATGCTCCTGGCGGCGCCGGCGCAGCGCATGCCAGGGCCGCATCTTGGGCGGCCAGTCTTCTACATCCTTGCTAAAGGCGATGGGCGAGAGTTCATGGAGATGGGTGCGCCGGTAGCGCAGCTCATACATAAACACGATAAGGGCGCTGGACAGTAAAAACAGCGAGTAGAAAAAGGGCAGGCATTTGAGGTGGCGAAGGGTCATCAGCCAGTAGCCCCCCGGCGGCACCCAGTAAAGGGGCAGGGCGCCCATTACCGAGATCAAAAACGACCACAACAATAGCCACAGAAAAATCTTCACCAGCGAGCCCGCTTCTTCCAAGGGCTTGTCCTTGCTGACAAAAACCCAGAACACGGCGATGGCCAGGCTCATGCTGGCCACGGTGGTGGCATTGGCTTCCACATAGGGGTAGAGGGCCAGCTCGGTCTGGTAGTCTATTTCTGGCGTGTAATAGCCCAGCACCACGTTGGCCACAAACACAAACTGGGCACCCCAAAAGGGAATGCGCAGGTACTTGAGCTTGGCCAGCAGCGGGTAACCCACCAGGGCATGCCAAAGCCCATACCAGCCCAGCAGCCCCAGGCTGTAAACAGTAATGGCAATTTCGGCTGGCGGCCCCATGGTGGCTCCTTTTTGGCGGTATTTTGTACCAGCTAACGGCAAGGGCCAGGTCTTTGGCAGGGGAAGGGCTTCCCGGCGCGCCAAAAGGGCAGAAAAAGCCGTCAAAACGGCTGAAAACACTGAAGACTTTACAAAGGCCGGTGATAAGCTTTCACCCAATTTTTACAGGTGTATTTGCCTACAGACAGGGAGAGGAACGGATGTCGTTTGAACATGGCTCGGTGGATTTAGGGATCCCCAACCCGTTCAAAGTGGAAGGGGCGCTGCGCACCCTTCGCGGTGTGGTGGTCAGCCTGCTGGGGGCCGGTGCCCTGATGCAGGTGGCCGGCTTGGTCAAGAACGACCCTGTCAGCGGCTGGATGATGGCCATTGTCGGCTTTATCCTGCTCGGTGGCGGCCTCAAAGCCACCGGCGCCGGTATCTTCCAGATGATGCGCTTTTACGTGGGCCGCGGCGTGCCGACCTCGCTGGCTGCCAACGTCAGCGAATCAGAGCGTTCCACCAGCCACCTGGAACAACCCTTTGTGGCTTATGACTCCGGCCTGCTCGAGCAAATGCTGATGGGCCGCAAGAACCTCACCTTTATCGAGCCCCGTGGCTGGATCGCGCGCCTGGTGCACAGCATCTTCCCGCGCCTGACCTTCCTCCCCTATGCCCTTCGCAACACGGCGTTGATGCTCTCGACCGCCGTGACCAAAACCTTGGTGGCGCTGCTGTGCTTTGTGCTGGCCTGGTTTACCTCGGCCACCGGCCTTGGCGGCCAGGGCGCCAGCGCCATGATGCCGGTGCTGAGCGCGGTGCTGCTGATTTACCTGCTGGTGGTGTGGTTTAAAGCTGGCACGGCGGTAACTCGCCGCCTGGGCGCCAGGGTGGATGCCGCCGGTACCGGCAGCCTGGCCAAAGTGCTGGCGCTGGCCATTTTGGCGCCGGTGCTTTTGGGATATCTCTACAGCTACGCCACCACCCATGGGGTGTCTCGCGGCCTGGCAGGCTTTTTAAACAGCATCGACATCATTGCCGCGGCCATCATGCCGGGGCTGTGGCTGCTGGTGACCAGCGTGCTGCTGGTGGCGGCCACCGCGCTGCTGGTTACCCTGCTTAGCGTTCGCGCTGGCCGTGCCAACCCGGTTACCGAGGTGTCGGAGTACCGGGGCAACTGGCAAGAGTCGGTGCATCCTAACGAGATTTTTATCAACATCGACTCCATGGTGATGGCCAACCGCCGTTATCTGGAGATCCCCAACCGGGTCTACCGCGACCTGGAGCCGGAGCTTAACGAGCAGTCCGAGGGTAAAGGGGCTTTTAAAGGCAAGATGATCCAGGAAACCCAGCCGGCCTATAAGCCGATGCCGGTGTCTCCTTTGCAAAAGAAACTGCGCCTGGTTGGTACCGCTGTGGGCCAACTGGCGTATGGGGTATCGGCGCTGCTGTTTTACTTCACCTTTACCGGCGCGGCCGAGGTGCTGGGCCAGCTCAAGGCCCACCGCATTCATGACATGGTGGCGCTGCTGGGCGCTATCGGTGGCGTGCTGCCGTACCTCACCGCATCTGTCATCGCGCTGGTGGTGGCGCGGCTGCTGGTAAACCATTGCCACCTGTTCTGGGGCGAGATGCAGTTTGAGTCGACCCTGGTGTACTTCAAGTGCGAAGGCACCTTTACCGAGTCGCGTATCTCTACCGGCGCCGGTATTTACGACTCCACCCGCTCCGAGAACACCCTGGTGCGCTCGTCCATGACCCCTTGGGTGATCGTCTCAAGGCTGGTTAGCTCCACCTTCGCCGGTGTGGGTGGCCGTAACCTCGAGTTCCCCCGCCATGTGCTGGAAATGCACAAGGACGAGGGCACTTTGCAGGCCCTGCTCAAAGACCTTAAAGGCTTCCTGGGCGACCGCGAAGTGATTGCCAGCCTCAAGAGCGACAAAGACCTGGCGGCCGCCTCCAATATCTTCAATATCAACGAGCAAACCCGCAGCGCCCTGCCGGGCAAGCCGGACTCGCCGGATGTGGCAGGCCATTTGACCAACAACGCCGACGCCACCGAGCAACACTAAAAAAGGCCCCGAAAGGGGCCTTTTTTATGCGCTGGCGGCTTGGTCGCGGGCGGTCATGCGCATCCAGAACAGCTCCTGGCACTTGTTGGCAAAGGCCTTGCTGCGCGGCTGCACCTCAAGGCCGTCCGGCAGGCTCAGCACCTTGTAGCCAATCCAGCATTCCTGGCAGCTTTGGCTGGGGTCTGGCTCGCTTTGCTCCAGTTCAAACTCGCGCTGCACCACCACGCCGTTGGCAAAGGTGTAAACGCCGGTTTGGGCTGTTACCTCGATGCCTGACTCCTCAAAGCTGTGATCGGTAAGCTCGCGCTTTGCGATTTGCTGCGCACTGGGAGCGGCATTGATGGCGGCAATGTAGGCGTGAAGGTGGGTCATAAGGCGTGCCCCGGCAAAAGAGAGCCTATGCTAGCAGCCTTTGCCGGCGCACTTTGATGGAAAATGCCGATAGCGCCAATGCCCTTAGTGGCGGCTGACAAAAGCGGCGCCCTGGCCTGTCATCCAGCTTTCCAGATCGGCCGCCGCCATGGGCCGGGCAAAGTGGTAGCCCTGGATGAGGTCGCAGCCAAGGCCGGTAACAATGTCGCACTGGGCCTGGTTCTCTACGCCTTCGGCCACCACCTTGAGCTGGAAGCTGCCAGCCAGTTGGATCACCGCCGCGGTGAGGTTTTTGTCGTTGGGGTCGGTATCGATATCGCGGATAAAGCTGCGGTCCATCTTCAGCTCGGTGACCGGGAAGCGCTTTAAATAGCTCAGGCTGGAATAACCGGTACCGAAGTCGTCGATAGACAGGCCAATGCCCAGTTGGCGAAGGGCGGTCATGGTGGCAAGGATATCTTCGTTGGACTCGATAAGCAGGCTCTCGGTGATCTCAAGAGTCAGGCTGCAACCGTCCAGCCGGTGAGCGGCCAGGGACTTTTTAATGCGCTCCAAGAGCCCTGGCTGGCGAAAATCCACTGCCGACAGGTTCACCGCCACCAGCGGAATGGCAAAGCCCTGGTTGCGCCAAAGGGCCAGCTGCGCCAAGGCCTGCTCCATCACCAGTTGGTCCAGCTGGCCAATCAAGCCGCTCTCTTCGGCCAGGGGAATAAAGACATCCGGCGGAATAAAACCCAGCTCTGGGTCCTGGCAGCGGGCCAGCACTTCCAGCCCCGCCAGGCGCTTGCCGCCGAAGTCGATTTGTGGCTGGTAATGTACCTTAAGGCTTTGGCCATTCAGGGCGCGGCGCAGGGCCTCAAGGTGGTGGTGGCGGCGAATGGCGGCCTGGTTCATGGTGGAGCGGTAAAACGACAACCCGCCCAGCCCTTGCTGCTTGGCTTGCAACAAGGCGCTTTCGCTACTGCGCAGCAGGTTATCGACAGTGCTGGCATCTTCTGGGGCCAGGCTGATGCCGATACCGGCACAGATCACCAGCTCGCGCTCATCAATGGCCACCGGTTGGTGGATGCAATGTTGCAACTGCTCGGCAAGGGCGCGGGCCTGGTGCTGGTCACAATCGGGAACCAGCAGCATAAACTCGTCGCCGCCCAGCCGGGCCAGGGTGCTGCGTGGTGGCAGGCAGTGCTGCATCCTGGCGGCCAGAGCTTGCAGCAACTGGTCGCCTATTTGCTGGCCCAGGGATTCGTTCACCGCCTTGAAGTTGTCGAGATCGATATGAATGGCGGCCAGGTGAGAATGGCTGCGCTGGCAGGCGCCAAGCTCCTGGTCGATACGGTCGCGCAGCAAGGTGCGGTTGGGCAGGCCCGTGAGGGGGTCAAAGAAGATGAGGTTCTCAAGCTGGCGCTGCACCCGGTTGTGTTCAATGGCCAGGGCGCTGACATTCAGGCAGCTTTCCACCATCTGCCGGTGAAAGGCGCTGGGGCCGCGTTTGTCGCGAAAATAAAGGGAAAAGGTGCCCACCACCTTGCCGTTTTTCAGGCTGACCGGGCAGGCCCAGCACGCCACCAAGCCCAGGGGCAGGGCAAGGTGGCGGTAGTTGTCCCACAGCGGATCTGAGGCGATGTCTTGCACCTCGACGGTGGTTTTGCGCCAGGCAGCCGTGCCGGAGGAGCCAGAGCCAGGCCCGATGGGCAGGTTAATAAAATGGTCGTAGTAGCTGCTATTGAGGCTGGGGGCGGCGCAGGGTTGCAGTAGGCCGTTTTCGTCTACCAGCATCACGCTGCAAATCGCTTCCGGAGCCAGCGCCTCTGCCCGGCGGCAGAGAATGTCCATGGTGCGATGCAGGGGGTTGCCCTCGGCCACCGAGCGCAAAATCTCGTTTTGCAGCTGCTGAATCTGGTACTGGGCTATGGGGTTGTCCAGCTCCTTTAGGCTCAGCGACAAAAACTGGCCATGCCATTGGTCGATGCGGCGCAGGGCCAGGGCGAAGTGGCGGCCGTCGTGCTTTTGCTCCTGGCTGCAAAGGGTGCCGCAGTGCTGGGCCTGGGCCACCAGCTTTTGCCAGCGCTGGGCCGTGAGGCTGTCGAGCAGGGTGTTGATGTTGTCGTGATTCAGCGGCGCCTTGTGGCCCAACAACCGCAAAAAAGCGCTGTTGGCACAATGGAGTTGGCCGTTTGGGCTGATACAAGCCGTTGCCTGGGGCACGGCCTCAAGCAGTGCGGTTAGCAAAACAGGATCGGGGGGAGCGACTAACAACCTTGCCTCGCCATTGTTCATCGACATTGTCTCCGCAGGTGAGTCTGGCAGCATGACTATTGAGGATTGTTGCAGCAATGGCTCACGTTAAGGCAACGTTGAATAAAGTAAAAGCAGGGTTAGCAAAGTTGTCTTTTATCCGGTGCTGGTGGCCGAGATCCTACCTGTGTGTCAGTTTTGCTCGGCGCTGTCGGGGTCTTGCATCTCGGCCATCAGCCATTCTTTAAAGGCCTTCATGCCGGCGGTCAGGGGCCGGTTCTTGCGGTACACCAGATAAAACGCCTTGTGGGTATCCAGTTGAATATCAAAGGGCACCACCAGCCGGCCCGAGGCAATTTCCCGTGAGGTCAGGGTGCTGTCGGCCAGGGCCACCCCCAGGCTTTCCTGGGCGGCAGCGGTGGCCAGCTGGCCGCTGGAGATCTGCATGCTGCCCTTGGGTTTGAGGTGCCCCACCCCGGCCTGGTGCAGCCAGTTTTCCCACTCGTATTTACGTTTACTGACGTAGATAAGGGTCTGGTGGCGCAGGTCTTCGGGTTTTTCCAGCGGCATGCGCCCGGCCAGTAAACGGGGGCTGCACACCGGCACCAGCATCACCTTACGTAAGAAATGCACTTCGATGTCGTCCCACTCGCCGTTACCGAAATACACCGCCATGTCGGTGCTGGCACGGTTGAAGTCAATCAAGCCCATAGAGGCGTTGATTTGCAGCTCCACGTCCGGGTACAGCTCCTGAAACCGGCCCATGCGGGGCATTAGCCAGCGGGTCAGGAAGTTGGGCGCCACGCTTATCTGCACCACATTGGCCTCCTGGTTGGCGGTGAGCCGTTGGGTGGCCACTTCTATCTCGTCCAGGGCGTGTTTGATGCCGGTCAGGTACTGCTCGCCGGCCGGGGTGAGTTCCACTTTACGTTTACTCCGGCTGAATAGCGAGACTCCTAAATATTCCTCAAGGGTTTTTATCTGGTGGCTGACCGCAGAGGCAGTAACGTGAAGTTCCTGTGATGCCGCAATAAAGCTGGCATTTCTGGCAGATGCCTCGAAGGCGCGCAGGGCGTTGAGGGGAGGGAGGCGGCGCATCATAGCTCGCTAATGATGAAATTTTCTCAGCATTATGGTTAGAAACGCTCGCTTTTTCAACAAGGGCGCCAGCAGTAGTATTTGCAGCGTGGAAACACCACTACCCCCGACCCGAGGAGCACCACCATGGCACAGCAACACGATCTGAAACTCGACCCCTACGGCAACATCGACGTCGACTACTACGTCCAGCAAGCCAAAGCCCAACGCCGCGTCTACATGGCCGAGCTTAACGCCGCTGTAAAAGCCAAATTCAAGACCCTGTTCCGCGCCAAGCACCGCAAAGTGGCCACCAGCCACTAATTCGCTCTGCTCCTCGTGTGAGATTGGCCGGCCCGCCCGGCCAATCTGCACGCCAGAGCCATACTGAGCCCGCCCTCTGCTTTACCGCGTTTTTGTGTTCGTCTTCCTCTATAATTGCCTCCACCTTTTTTGGTCGTGCCCCGTTGTGAACCTTGTGGGTCTACACCACCAACGATGAAGATGACTGCCCCATGCTAAGTTCTGCCACCACCCGCCTGAATAAATACATCAGCGAAAGCGGCATATGCTCGCGAAGAGATGCCGACCGTTACATTGAGCAAGGCAATGTCTTTATCAATGGCAAGCGCGCCTCAGTGGGCGACCAGGTGGCACCGGGGGACCAGGTTAAGGTCAACGGCCGGCTTATCGAGCCGCGCGAAGCCGACGACTTCGTGCTGATTGCCCTTAATAAACCGGTGGGGGTGGTTAGCACCACCGACAGCGCTGAGCGCAACAACATTGTTGATTACGTTAGCCACGGCACTCGCATCTTCCCCATCGGTCGCCTCGACAAAGACTCCCAGGGCCTTATTTTCCTCACCAGTAACGGCGACTTGGTCAACAAGGTGCTGCGGGCCGGCAACAACCACGAAAAAGAGTATCTGGTTACCGTCAACAAACCCATTACCCAGGGCTTTATCGACGGCATGGCGGGCGGCGTGCCGATCCTCGGCACCATGACCAAAAAGTGCAAGGTCAGCCAGGAGTCCAATAACGTTTTTCGCATCACCTTGGTGCAAGGCCTGAATCGGCAAATACGGCGCATGGCCGAGCATTTTGGCTATGAGGTGATAAAGCTTGAGCGCACCCGCATCATGCACATCACCCTCAAGGGGCTCGGCATTGGCGAGTGGCGCGACTTTACCGAAAAAGAAATCAAAGAGCTGGCCGAAGCCATTGCCGGGTCTTCGTCTGAATCGACAAAAGGCGGTTCGAGCAAGCACAGCCCCAAAAAAAGCGGCAACGGCCAGAGCCGTGCGGCCTCAGGTAAAAGCAAAGCGGGCAGTGGCCGCAATAAAGCCCAGGTGCTGGGCGGTGGCGGCAAAGCCCCGGCCAAACCGGCCCGCGACGGCGCCGGTAAAGGGCCTGCCAAGGCGGGGCTTGGCCGCAAAAAAGGCCCGGCGCAAAAAGGCGGGCGCCCGGCCATTAGCCTGGGTGGTAAAAGTAAAAAAGGGGGCCGCTAGGCCCCCTTTTTACTGTTTGAAAAAATACTCGCCCAGTATCTCTTTTTGTTGCCCCCACTGATCGGTTACCCCAATACCAATGCCCACTATCTGCCCCTTTGCCTGTGGTGGCTTGGCGGCCAAGGCCTTGGCGACTTCGGCCAGCGCTGGGCTGGTTTCTGAGGCCAGCAGGGTCAGGTGCGGCTCAAAGTTTTGAAAGACGTTGGGGCTGCCGTAACGCTCAAAGGCGGCCAGCTTGGTGGGGTAAGCCTTCACCCAGCCGGGCAGCGGCGGGTTGGGCGCGCGCAGCGGCGACAGCGCCATGGTCACTTCATCGGCCAGCCGCTGCAGGGCAGGGCTTGGAGTAACGTCTAAAAAGGCCCAGTTGCCCTTGGTAACGCTAAAGCCCTTGGCCTCAACCGCAAACCCTTCCTTACCTGCCACCAGCTTTGCAATCGCTGCCTTGATGGCCGCCTTGCTGCCCTCTGGGAAGCGGGTCAGGTACAAGGTGACATGCACCGGCTTACCCTGGGCATAAAAGCTCTCCAGGCCGTGGGCCTTGAGGGTATCGCTGGTGGCCTTTACCTCATCGATGATGGGTTTGGACGGAATGGCGAACACATCGATGCCAATGTCCTCGGCAAAAGCCTGAAAGCCAATACAAAGGGCAGCCACTGCCAGCAGGGATCGTTTCAACATAAGGTGTTGATACCGTTAAGGGAATGTAAGGCCATTATGGCCAAGGTAAGGGGGAGGGGAAAGAGGGGATGCTAAGTGGTGCTGTCTCTACTGAACCGGTCTCTGGCCTAGGGTTATCCGCCTCGGCTATTGCAGCCGGAAGGGTTTCCCCTTCTCTCGACTATGACAGGGACTTAGGGTCGCCCATGCGATCAACCAAAAGGAGATGGACAATGCCCAATATCAATTTAACCACCCTGGCCTGGGTACCCAACGTCAATCAGGCCTCCATGACCCAGCCGGAAGACAGTAACCAGTGCGGAGCCTTTGCCCTGGTGGCTGCCGTAGGGGCTTTTGGTGCCTTTACGGCCAACACTGTTGTCAGCTATCAAAATGCAGGGCCTGGGCCGGTCAACAATCAAGAGACGATAACGACTGAGCTAGATTTTACCGGCCTCAGCCAACGGGTTTATAACGTCACCGGCATCCTCAATCACGACCTGCCAGCACCAGACCCCGAGCTTATCAACGGGGGCGATTACAACTCACCGGCTGCCATGGCGAAAGTGATTGCCGATCTGGGCAGGCCCCAGCCGAGGGTGAATGTCCAACAAGACGGCTACCAATTATTGAATGCTCTCTATCCCGGGGAAACCGCCAGATGCCAACAGGTGGTTGGCGCCGGTAACGTTAATACCGATGCCGGCCAATACGGGGCGCCTGCAAATGGCGAAACCCATATTGTCTGCGTCAATGTTAACGATGGAGGCTTACACTGCCTGGCGCGCGGCTCTGACGGCCACTTCTATGACCCAGCCGATGGCACCCTCAACAACAACTGGAACCCAGTAAACACCGGTGATGCCATGGGGGCGCATTACACCTTTTCCGGGCTATGGATTGTTATTACCTGAGGGTGAATCGACGGCTGGTTTGGTGAGATCCGCGGTCGATGAGGGCCGTGGATTTTTATTAATGCCAGCCTCGGTGGACAGCCATTAGAGCCGGTGCCTAGCCAATAAGCATGACTCTGGCACCTCTTCAGAATGGAGTGGCTGATTATCTGGCACTGGTGGATTGGACGGGCCGGGCACAACGAGAAGACAAGCGCGGCTTCATCACCCCAGAAACCCCCGCCATTTTGAAACGCTTAGGCCTGGATGCCGACAGCTTCCTTATCGCCCTGGGTCAACATCAACTGTCCCAGGGCTCGGTGATTGGCCACAAACAGGCCCAAAGTGCTTACGCCAAAGCCCATCACCGACGATTGTGGTCGGCCAACCGATAAAAGCCGCTTAATCCCCTCACAGCACCACGCTCACAGACCCTCAGCAGTCACTGGCAATCTCGCTCGCCTTGGATTTGCGTTGTTAACGATAAAACGCGGTATCAGCGTGAAGTCAGCATTATCGGAAGCATATTGATATGGAAAGAGGAGACGCGTCGAACTTACTGTTTATTGCTACATCAGAAGATGGATGTCCTTTTTATTTGTTTGAAATGATTCACATTCGAGATAACATACTTTATGACCGGCATCCGGATGCATATGACACAGAAATGAATGCACACAATTGGCAACTAAACCATAGCGCAAGTTTTAATTGGAATAGTAAGAGTACTATGGACTTTTACAATGCTGGAGTTCTTAAAAGTATTGTGAGAGTTAAGAATGGAAGCTACGGTGTTGGCTAATGAAAAGTATTATTGCTTTTTTATGTGCTTTTTTCTATTCCAATACTTGTTTAGCTTTTGGTTATGGATGGCAGTATTACACCCATTTCAAGTCCAAGGCACATGGCGATGTTATAGGAGTGGTTCTAAAACTACCCAAACGTTATGATGGCTTCTCACTCAAGATTTTCACTACGTCTTTTTGCAACTATCAAAAGAATGGTAAAAATGTCGAAATATCAAGAAAACTGACACCAGAGAACTCAGCCAATGGTATGACCTTTGTTAATGTCAACGTAAGTGACTATTGTAAATCAGTTGCTAATTTTGACCATTTGACCTACTCCATAAAGTTTACAAAAGGAGTTGACTCCTCTAGTGATTTTTATGGAGATGATAGCCCCTTGATTTCTGGTCATTGGAAGTGGCAAGAGTTTGTTACGCTGAAAAAATTGAGAGGAGGGTGCCTTCTTTGGATAAAAAACCCCGATGAGAGCGATAGGATCTTTTCTATTTTTTCTGTCTTGAGAGGAAAGAAAAAAAGAGTGGATGAGGTCACCGTTGATGCATTAGGAAGTGCTTTTATCCATTTAGACGGAATTAGTGGTGATGAAGAAATTGAAGTTTATAAAGGTGATGGACTTTTTTTCTCATCAAAATAAAATATAAAGTAAAAGCGAAAGAAGTAAAAGGGACACCCATCCCATCATGGCGAAGTTACCTCGCGAAAACTAGTCTTGAAAGACCCTTCTCTTGATAAAGGCCTTTGGCCATTACCCGTCCTCGCGCTGAACTGGTGTCGGTACTCAGAAGATGGATGTCCTTTAATCATTCTTTTTGCAGTGAATCGTTTAAGCGAAAAGTAGAAGAGAGTGGTATTAAAGGATTGCTATTTAAGCAACACGAAACACTAAGCTGATTAGCTTCAGGCCACTTTCTTTATAGAAAATTAGAGGGGCAATTTCCCCTCTAACTTCATCGGCGGGTTGTGCTTACCAAAACTTCAGTTTGGACTTATTTTTCGCATTCCCGTACTTAAGATGCATCACCGTCTTTTCATGGCCAAAGTCGGACTCGCCGTAAATGACGCTTATCGACTCATCTTCGTCGTGGCCAACAGTATCGCCATCATTGATAACCAGGCTATTAGAGATAAGGTAGCCAGCCAAGCCTGTCAGTCGCTCTCTTAAAACGGCTATGGACTCAGGCGTCTCAACCGCCACTATGTCCATTAACCCCAGTGCCTCGAGGCCAGAGGTAAAGCCTGAAGAGAGGTTGGCTCTGCCATCGCCAACCCGAAAATCAACCCAGATAGGTACTGGTGGCCCATGAGGAAGCACTTCTTCTGGGAACTTGATAAACATCTCTTTGGGAACCACCATCGACGCGTTACTCCATAAAACGGCGTTGTTTCCTAAATCCGACAAGGAAATGCAGTCCCCTAATGGGCTGGCTGCCCTTAGCTGACCGCCTGGCGAACTGGCATACCTAAGGTCAGCATTTTGTTCATCACCTTCACCCCAGCCAGGGCCTCGGCAACCTGGCCGTTATAACTGCGCAGACTGAGCTTCGCGCTGATGAGTTGCTTGTATCGCGACATCGCCGTTTCCGCTTTTGACCGTTGGTGATAGCCGCTTTCTTTTTTCCACTCCGCCAGTTGCCCGGCTTTCAGTGCGGCCACGGCGTCGTTTCGTGGATGCCCTTGCTCCCAGAACCCCGCCGTTTTGCGCGGCGGTATGGTTGCCTTAGTGCCTTTCTTTTGCAGGAGTCGGTGGCAGGCTTTGCTGTCATAAGCGCCGTCAGCACTGACCTGCTCGATACGGCGGCGCAGCGGGCTAAGTAAGGCGGGGAAGACTTCGCTGTCACCCACGCTTTCCAGGCTCACTTGCGCACCAATGGCTTCATGAGTTTGGGCGTCCACCGCTAGGTGCAGTTTGCGCCACACCCGCCGCTGCTCCTTACCGTACTTACGTTGTTTCCACTCGCCTTCGCCAAAGACTTTTAGGCCGGTGGCGTCGATAACCAAGTTGGCCACCGCCCCTTTACTGGGTAGGCGGTACTGGATGTTGACTGTCTTGGCGCGCTTGCTGATGCAGCTGTAGCTGGGTGAGGTCAGCGGTAGTTTCATCAACTGAAACAGGGAATTGATAAAGCCTTCCAAGGCCCGCAAGGGCAGTTTGAACAGTGCCTTGAGCATCAAGGCGGTTTCGATAGCGGTGTCGCTGTATTCAAAGCACCGGCCCCGCTTGCCGTGGTGCTGGGGACAATACCAACCAGTGATGGCGGCCTTATCCATCCAAAATCCCGGCAAGCCTCGATTGATTAACCCGCGGTTGTACGTTGCCCAGTTGCTGATGGCGTGTTTGGCTTTGCCCATGGGTTGCTCCCCTTCGATACGTTGGGGATCGGATCACAGTCAGGCGGATTGGTTCAGTGGATTTGGGAAACAACGCCCCATAAAACGCCTAGCGCTTCATCACAGACAGCCAATAGCGCTGCCGTTACTTTGGTGAGTAAAATCGTGGTGTTAACCTCTGAAAGGTTGTCGTCAACGACGGTAACAATCAAATGATGGTCATGGGATGCAAGGTCTTGAGTCGCCGTTGGCCAAAGGATGCTGGTTGCACAGGGCCCTTCCAAGTCACTCCAAGGAAAGGGAGCCTGTGTGGTGCCAACAGCCACGAATGAATTGCCAATACTAAAAGAAAAGACATTGTCTTTGATGTCATCATCCAATGTGATGTCTTGCTTCCACACCGAGCTGAAATAGGTTTTCAGGTTCTCTAAAGAGATTGCCGGCATTCCTTTGCATAGAGGCATTGCTATTTGTAAAGCCAAAACGTCATCATTATTAATTGTTGGCTTAAGCCGAAAGTGATACTGGCACTGGCTCTGTAAACCAGAGCTGATTGATTATGAATTCACTTTCTCGGTAAGGGCGGCTATCCACGCCTCGGTGTCAGCCACTATAAATTCATAATGCAATGCATTTGATAGCGTTACTCGAAAAGCCTCAGTGGTAATAGGTATTATGCCGCCACCTTTTCCTAAACACTTCACGACGGATGTGATTTCACTACGCTTGAACCTGTACGGGCCCAATCCAAAGCGTTCATTAAATGGCACAAAAATAACTTCCGACTCTGTCAAGGACAGCTTTCCGTCCGCCTTAGCCGCACCGTCTTGCAATGTTGCAGGCGAAGATTTAATAACGTTATCAGGCATAATATGTTCCTTCTAAGTTTCTGTTTGGTAAAGCTACCAAGGTTAATTTCGTGACTGACACTGCTAATAAATGATGACACCTTTTTTTCAAGGTGACTCAGAGGATGGATGTCCCATTTTTTCATTATGAAGAGTTATTGATGCGTGTCCGTTAAAGCGGGTGAAGTCCACAAAACACCACAGTCACTTGTTATGTGCAATTACGCTTCACCCTCTAATTTTCCTGCTGCTGGCATAGTAACAACATGAAAATTTATACCATCTGGATCTACAACATCAGGGTGTCCTCGCAGATATTGCCGAATTGCAACTGCTTGCTCTGGAGTTGATACGGTTATATCACCATGAGCTGTGATACCCGTGCCATCACCACCTCCACCACCAACTAAAGATGGATTTATCGACTGTCGTATTGGTGAAAACTTAAGAGTTACACAATGTCTTTGATTTGCTTCAGTTTTGGCCGATAAATCGACAAAAAATTTAAACCCGCCACTTGCTTCGGCTTTTACTCCAAACTCGGTTTGAAGCTCAACCTCATTAAGCGTAAAAAATGGAACATCGTCTTCTTTTTTGTTTTTTACAGCTTCGATTAACTCTTTTTTTACTTCACTAATGAAATCAGCAAGACTAATTTTACCTTTCATAATAATTCCCTCTAGTTTAATAAATTAACCCCAAAATACTTACACATAACGCCCACCACAAACGCGAGTAATGTGTTGCGAATCGAGCGCCCAACGGACGCGTTTTTGATGGCGATTGTTATATGCCGAACGCAAAGCTAAACACTAAACCAGTTAAAAGTAGCAAAAAACCAAAAATTTGAATGAAGATATCTAATTGACGAGTCTCATTATTCCCTTTAATGAGCGTTGAAAACGACAACTTTTGAGTAAAGAAGTCTCTCGGCACAAGTCGGATACTTGAATACCCTAAACAGGAAAAGCCTACAGCATGGAGTAACAATGAAATTCTTTGTTCAAAGACAAAATTAATGATTGTGATAATCCCGACGAGGAACAAAAATATGCTCGGCCAATGTAGATTTATCTTTTTTTCCATTTGTGAAGCAACTCCGTACTTTTTATTACCTTAGCATATAACGCCGCGCTCTGCGGCAAATTTGGAGCGCAGCGGAAAGGGAGTAAAAGGGACATATATGTCCGCAAACCGCTTCTCATCGACAGTTGCAAAATACGGGGCGTCCATATATGTCCTTTAATCTTTATCCAGTGCAACCCGGTATTTAGCCGTTACTACTACCACCTCAAAGCCGCCGGAAAGCTTCCCAAAGTCGCCTTGATAGCCTGTATGAGAAAGCTCATCGTCATCCTCAACACCATGGTTAAAAATGGCGAGAAATGGACCGAAAAAGAGGCTTAATTCATTGACAGAACGCCACAGTCACTTGTTAGGCTTGCTTTTGATAAAACAAAATATATGGATCGTAAGCCTCTTCATGCGACGTTTGCACAACAAATTCAATGTTTGGATACAACTTTTTTAGTGAATGTAACCAGCCAACCTTCGTAATTTCTAAAGCAGCGTTCCAAAGGTCATTACTGCATGAAGCAGATTGATTGAAATATATTGCAAGGCTAAGCCTGTTAAAGCTGGCCTGATATTCTTCCAGACTTAAGTGACTAGATGATGGATTGATAAGCGCTGGATCTACCAATTCTTCTATGAAAATTAAACCTTTTACCTCTATGAAGTTTGGAAATATGAATTTCCCAATATGTACAAACAATTCCAAGTCGATATTATTGTCAAGGAAAAACTGCTTGTCGGTTACTTTGCAATTTGATACCCACTTTTGAAATTCAGGAGCTTCAAATTTTTCTGATAGCAGACTGATGGATTTCATTTTATAGCCTAACTACCCGCTAATCGGCGAGCGGCAGCGAGTCCGGTGGAGGCAACGCTTTTGGTGGCCGGAGCGCATTTAAGCGGTTTGTTATGAGTTACCACTTCTGTGATCTCCAAAACTCCGTATGAAACGTGGTGTAATCCATAAGTTGGCTGGTAAGTGCCCCGACCATTTTATCACTGCGCCTAAAGACTTTACCGAAACCGTTATCCATAAGTTCAGCCCATTCGTGACCGTTTGAATACGATTTAAATAGCTTTCTCAACTTCCGTTTACGGGTCCAAGGAAACCAACTTGGCGTCTGATAAATAACTTCATGAAGAACTTCGCCAAACGTTATAAGCAATATATCACCTGCCATTACTTCGACTGTGTATACAGTCGCTCCCGCAATCTTTCCATGGGGAGCTTCTTTAAAAGTAAAACCAGCAAGAGATTCAGGAATAAATTTATCCCCTAGATCAAAGGTGGGTAGCAACTTGAAGCTCCTTTACTCATAACGCCCGCATTTGCGGCTGGTTTGGAGCGCAGCGGAAAACCAGTCCGGCAATATGCGATTGTTAGGTAATTCGCTCACCGATCTAACCTTAATGCCATATGCTCATTGACCGATAGATCGCAATAAACTTTATTTCGCTGCGAGACAGATGGGCTTCCTAAAACCAAAATATATGCCCCAGCAAGATCTTCCTCGTCTTCAATTCCATATCTTGCGAAGAGAGGAGCAATCAAGTGCTCGTCCAAACAAAAACTAATAGAGTCCCTACCGCCACTGTTTAGCCACAATGTCCCATCAATTGCTCGCTTAGCATCAGACAGCATGCCCCAATAACCTCGAAATTGATTTTGATGATCGACGCTAACCTCAAGTAGAGGGACAAAGAAATCTCTTACGGCAATTTCAGGATGATCTTCGATTTCCAAGATCTGATCAGAATGCCGAAAAGCCGGAACTTCAATGAGTGTACGAAGTAATGGGCCAAGACGGCGATGCATACGAGCTTGCGGCCTGCCACCATCGCCGCCGTATCTACCACGTCTATTTCTGTTTGGAGGTAAATTCTCCGCTTCTTGAACGATAGGTTGCGGCGCAGCGCCATAATTTAGATCAACAACAATTCTATTCCCGGGATTTAAAAGTTGATCTTGATCTTCACCTTGGCCATCATCGTTGGGATCGTATTCTGGGGCTGCCAATTCACAGTTTGGCGCATGAGGTCTCGCTCCAAAACATGGCGCCCTTCCTCCTCGTGACGCTCGCCTAAAGAATGCAGGCCCTCCACATTCAGGACATTGCAAAAAACGCCTTTTCTGAGAAATTTCGTCAGGCGACAACCTTGAAAAGTCGACAGCAGCATAAGTCACGCCATCTTGGATGCATCTTGCTGAGTACATATCTTCCTCGTATTACCTAACAATAGTTATAAAGCTGGCTCGTTTTCACTCATCAGATCAGTTGAAGAGTTGGTGTTAACCAGCTGATTCCCCTACTTATATCTGCGAGTCTATCTATCACCCTGCGTGAAAGCGAGCCGGCTTCTTTTACTGATTGGACCGGCTTCATATCTTGACATCGGACCTGTTGATTAATCGATATTAATCAATGTTTTGTTGGTAGTGCACCGCAATAGATGAGCCAAGGTCTTGTAATAAAGATGCCAAAACCGCCACTACGGGCCAAATATACTGTGTCTAAATACAGTTTTGGTGATGTCGATGAGCTGCCCTTTGCTCAACCCAGTTCGCTAACAGATGCGGCTCTGACAGTACTGCATCCACACTAAGCACACTTACTTCTACTGGATAAAGGCATAGAAGATATCCACTTCTCAATTTCCATCACCACCCGCTCTTGAAGTCCTGTTAAGTGCAGCGCTCTGCTTAGCACGAGCACAAGGCATACGAGCTGGAATGAATTGCCATGGAAGGCCGAGTAAAAAGTACCTCGCCTGCCGGTGCGTAAACCGGCATTTAAAGGAACAAGAGCGAAGCTAAGCGTCTGCAAAATCCGCAACCTTGCTATTGGTACACTGACCAAACCCGCACCCACGCTACCGCCCTCAGGACTCGCACCTGCGTTGCCAAGACGGCGCCTTGTGTCTTGTTAGCCTGCTTTTTGAGCCTACCGGCTAACTCTTTGGGAATAAAGTAAAAAATCGTTGCTGACGGGCGGTGGCAGCAGGAGCTTAGGCCTGGGCTGACAGGGGCGCTTTGGCGCGGCTTTAGAGTAAGGCGCTATCCACGCTTGGCAGGCGTTCAAAACCCGGTTTGGCAAAGTAGTAACCCTGCATCAGCGCCACTCCGGCAGACTTTAACCAGTGCATTTCGCCGGCGGACTCTACCCCTTCGGCGAGGGCGGTAATGTTCAGATCCTGAAAGAGGTTGAGGAGATGGCGAATGATGTGCTGGCGCGTGCGGTCTTTGTCGATATCGCGAATCAGCGCCATATCAAACTTAATAATATCGGTTTGAAAGTCAGCCAACAGGCCCAAACCCGCATAGCCAGCCCCAAAATCATCAATGGCCGTTTTAAAGCCGGTATTTTGGTAGAAATTAAGAATGTCTTTAATGAAGGCACTGTCACGGATCGGCTCGGCTTCGGTGAATTCGAACATGATTTGTTCGATAGGAAAGGCATATTTCTTGGCCGCTTCCAGTGTGGTGCGAATGCAGCGTTCGGGCTTGTAAATGGCGTTGGGTAAAAAGTTGATGCTGAGCATGGAATCAAGCTTCAACCGGGCGGCAAGGGCAATGGCTTTTACCCGGCAAAGCTGATCGAACTGATAACGGTTATCGTCGTTTACTTGGGCGATGATGGTGTGAGCCGGTTCGTTATTCAGGCCCCGCACTAAGGCTTCATATCCAAAAATTGTTCTTTGTTGGCAATTCATAATCGGCTGAAACGCCATGGTGAAATCAAAGCCAAGGCTGGTTTTGTCTGCGCAATTCCCGCAGGAAAAACGGTCGAATACGGTGGGCAGATCGTCCATGGTGAATAACTCGTCAACTGTAACGCCATTTGGCGACCACTATCGCAGATTAGGCCTTGGCCCTGCAATGTTGCAGGGCTGCCGATACAGCTCGGTGCTCCCACTGGGCGCTGCTGCTTTATCAGGGGCAATCAGTCCAGCAAATGGCTGCCGTCGGCGTAACGTTCCCAGGCAACCGGGGTGTAGCTGTCGGCGATGCTAAGGCGCAGCAGGGCGTCGAAGATTTTCTCGGCATTCTCGCTGTTGCTAAGCAGCATCACCCCCAGCTTTTGTTTGGGAAAGACAATCAAATAGTGCACGCAGCCGTCGCCCCGGCCTTCTTTGAAGGCGCCCCAGCCGAAGGGGGTTTTGATTAGCCCCCAGCCAAGGCCGTAGCTAAGGGCGATATCGTCGTAGGCGTCTGTGACTTCATCGATACCCGGGCCGAACTGGGTGGGGGCGCGGATGCGGATTTGCGGGCTGAACATGGCGTGGTAGGAGGCTGGGGTGAGGCCAGCGCCTTGCAGCACGGCACTGGCAAAGCGGGTGAGCTCGTTGGGGGTGGTTTCCAGTGAGCTGGCGCTGCGCGGGGCGTTGTCTTTGTCTTTGGGGTAGGGGCGGCCCTCGCCGTTGTAACCGGTGGCGTAATGGCCTTCAAAGCGCGGTTGCCACTGGTAGCTGGAAGTTGCCATGCCAAAGGGGGTGAACACGTATTCTTGGGCCAGCTCTTCCAGGGTTTTGCCGGTTTTTTCTTCCAGTACCGTTTGCAGCAGGGTCATGCCCTCGCCGGAGTAGCGGTAATGGCTGCCGGGCTTGGAGTGAAAATGCAGTTTGTGGTCTGGCTCGAACCAGCGCCAGTTACCCAGGCCGGTGGTGTGGCTCAGGCAGATGCGGGCGGTGATGAGCTTGGCTTCGGGCTGGCCCTTGAGGCTGGATAAATCCCGGTGCCAGGCGCGCTTGTCCCCTTTGATGCGCCACAGCGGTTGGTCGAGATACTGATAAAGTGGGGTGTCGAGGTCTATCACGCCTTTATCTACCAGCTTCATCACCAGGGTGGCGAACACCGCCTTGCTGATAGAGGCGCCGTAGATCTCGGTGTCCAGAGTCAACGGGGTTTTGGTTTGGACATTGGCATAGCCAAAGGCCTGGCTGTAAACCGGCTTGGCATCGTTAAAAACGGTGACGCTAAGGCCCGTTACCTGGCCGATGGCCATCAGCTTGGTAACGCCGTCGGTGAGTTGCTGGCTACTGATGCTGCTGCCGTTGAGGCGCTTGATGGGGGCGGCTTGTACCTGGCTAATCAGGCAAAAGGCGATGGTGGCTAACACGCGGCTTAAGATGGTCATGGCTCCCTCCTGTGCCCAAACCATAGAAGTGGGAGGGAGGTTTTACCAACGGCCCTGAGGGCCGGTTGGTAACAAGATATTAAGCCTTGGCGGCGGGATTTTTCTTTAAAAGCCCCATCCAAAACAGCGCTTCAAAGCCTGCTCCCATCAGCAGCAGTAGCGTGCCACCGGCGGGGTAGCTGGCGCTATAGCAGCTAAGGGCGGCGATAAGGCACAGCGCTGGCAGCACAAAGCGCTTGATAAACGGCATCGCAAAATCCCTTAAGTGGCTGAGGGCTCAAGCTAACCCGTTATTTTTATTGTGTAAATAAAAAGGCCCCGCAGGGCCTTTTTGACTTACCGAGTTTGCCTTACAAGGATGGCAACAACCCTTTGGGGGCGAAGGAGTTAAGGGCGCCCAGTAGCAGGATGCCGTTGGCGGCTTCCATGTCGGCGGCCATGTAGCGGTCTTGGTCGTAAAAACTGACCTGGCTGCGCAATATGGCCTTGGCGTCTTCCACTATGGGCGCGGCTTTCAGCGGCGCGCGAAAATCCAGGCCCTGGCAGGCGGCCAGGTATTCCACCGCCAGTACGCCACGGGTGTTGGCGGCCATGTCTTTGAGGCGGCGGCCAGCAAAGGTGGCCATGGACACGTGGTCTTCCTGGTTGGCGCTGGTGGGCAGGGAATCGACGCTGGCCGGGTGGGCCAGGGATTTGTTCTCGGAGGCGAGCGCCGCGGCGGTGACCTGGGCGATCATAAAGCCCGAGTTGACGCCGCCGTTGTTCACTAAAAAGGCCGGCAGGCCGGAGAGGTTTTTGTCGATAAGGAGCGCCATGCGCCGCTCGGAAAGAGCGCCAATTTCGCTGATGGCAAGGGCCAGGTTGTCGGCGGCCATGGCCACAGGTTCGGCGTGGAAGTTGCCGCCGGAGATAATGTCGTCGTCCTCGGCAAACACTAGCGGGTTGTCGGTGACGCCGTTGGCTTCACACAAAAGCACCTCGGCGGCCTGGCGAATTTGCGTGAGACAAGCGCCCATCACCTGGGGCTGGCAGCGCAGGCTGTAAGGGTCTTGCACCTTGTCGCAGTTGGCGTGGGAGGCGCCGACTTCGGAGCTTTCCCCGAGGATATGGCGATACAGCTTCGCGCTGTCGATTTGCCCTTTTTGGCCGCGCACGGCGTGGATGCGCGCATCAAAGGGGCGGCGTGACCCCAGGGCCGCTTCAACGCTGGTGGCGCCAATCACGCTGCCGGCCACAAACAAATCTTCGGCGGCAAAGAGCCCTTGCAGGGCAAAGGCGGTGCTGGCCTGGGTGCCGTTCAAAAGTGCCAGGCCCTCTTTGGCGGCCAGGGTAATGGCCTTGATACCGGCGATTTCCAGGCCCTGGGCGGCACTTATCTTCTGGCCCTTGTGCAGCACATGGCCTTCGCCAATCAGCGGGCACACCATGTGCGACAGCGGCGCGAGATCGCCCGAGGCCCCTACCGAGCCTTTTTGCGGAATGCAGGGGTAGACTTCGGCGTTGATCAGCGCCATCAGGCCTTCCAGCACCACCCGGCGAATACCGGAATAGCCACGGGAAAGGGAGTTGAGTTTAAGCACCATCAACAGGCGCACCGTGTCTTCGCTCATCAGCTCGCCGATACCGGCGGCGTGCGAGAGCACAATGCGCCGTTGCAGCTCTTCAAGGTCTACCCGGTCGATGCGGGTGTTGGCCAAGAGGCCAAAACCGGTGTTGATGCCGTACACGGTGCGGTCTTCTTCAATCACCTTTTGCACCATGGCGCTGCTGGCGTCGATGGCGGCCCAGGCAGAATCAACCAGGCTTACTTTTACCCCATGGCTGGCGACTTGGCGCAGCTCGCCAAGGGTGAGCTCGCCGGGTTTGAGTACCAATTCAAACATCATTTGTTCTCCAGCATGGGCAGGTCCAGGCCCTGCTCGCGGGCGCAGTCTTGGGCAGTGTCGTAACCGGCATCCGCGTGGCGCATCACGCCGGTGCCCGGGTCGTTCCACAGCACCCGGCCCAGGCGTTTTTCGGCGGCGTCGCTGCCGTCGGCCACTATCACCACCCCGGCGTGCTGGCTAAAGCCCATGCCAACGCCGCCGCCGTGGTGGAGCGACACCCAAGTGGCGCCGCCCGCGGTGTTAAGAAGGGCGTTCAGCAGCGGCCAGTCGGAGACGGCGTCGGAGCCGTCTTGCATGGCTTCGGTTTCGCGGTTGGGGCTGGCCACCGAGCCGCTGTCGAGGTGGTCACGGCCGATAACGATGGGGGCTTTCACTTCGCCGTTTTTAACCATGTCGTTAAAGGCTTTGGCCAGCCGCGCCCGGTCTTTAAGGCCCACCCAGCAAATGCGCGCTGGCAGGCCCTGGAAGGCGATGCGCTCACGGGCCATGTCCAGCCAGTTATGCAGGTGCGGGTCGTTGGGAATGAGTTCTTTGACCTTGGCGTCGGTCTTGTAAATGTCTTCCGGGTCACCACTGAGTGCCACCCAGCGGAACGGGCCTATGCCCTCGCAGAACAGCGGGCGAATGTAGGCCGGTACAAAACCGGGGAAGTCAAAAGCGTTTTGCACGCCCACATCAAAGGCCATCTGGCGGATGTTGTTGCCGTAATCAAGGGTTGCCGCGCCAGCTTTTTGCAGGGCCAGCATGGCTTCAACCTGCACTGCCATGGAGGCCTTGGCGGCTTTGACTACTGCTGCTTCGTCTTTGGCGCGCATGGCTTTGGCCTCTGCCAAAGTCCAGCCCTGGGGCAGGTAGCCGTTTAGGGGGTCATGGGCTGAGGTTTGGTCGGTGACCACATCGGGGGTGATGCCGCGTTTTACAAGCTCTGCGAACACATCGGCGGCGTTACCCAACAGGCCCACCGACACGGCGCGGCCCATGGCGTTGGCGTCTTCGATGATGCCCAGGGCTTCATCGAGGGTGGCGGCCTTTTTATCTACGTAGCGGGTACGGAGGCGAAAATCGATGCGGCTCTCGTCGCATTCCACCGCCAACATGCTAAAGCCGGCCATGGTGGCCGCCAGGGGCTGGGCGCCGCCCATGCCGCCAAGGCCACCGGTGAGGATCCAGCGGCCTTCGGCCTTGCCGCCAAAATGCTGCTTGGCCACCGCCACAAAGGTCTCGTAGGTGCCCTGCACTATGCCCTGGGAGCCGATATAGACCCAGGAGCCGGCGGTCATTTGGCCGTACATCATCAGGCCCTTTTTATCGAGCTCGTTAAAGTGCTCCCAGTTGGCCCAATGGGGTACCAGGTTGGAGTTGGCGATGAGCACCCGCGGCGCGTCACTGTGGGTTTTAAATACCCCCACCGGCTTACCCGATTGCACCAGCAAGGTTTCGTCGTCTTCCAGGCGCTTTAGCACCTCCACGATTTTGTCGAAGCACTCCCAGTTGCGGGCGGCGCGGCCAATGCCGCCGTATACCACCAGCGCCTGGGGATGCTCGGCCACGGCCGGATCGAGGTTGTTCATCAACATGCGCATGGCGGCCTCGCTCAGCCAGCTTTTGCAGCTAAGGGTGCTGCCGTGGGGCGCGCGAATAACGCGGCTTTCGTCCAGGCGGGTGCCGGTGTGGTTCATCAGAAATCCCCCAATGTCATTGGTAATTGTCCCCCCAGCCTGTAGTGGCTGGGGTGGTAAAGACGGGCCAGGCTAACGGCGCCCTGGCGTGAGGCGGTAAGCCGGGTGAGTTTTAGAAGCGGGCTGTGTTCGGCTACGTCCAGCAGCCCGGCTTGGGCGAGGTCAGCCGCCACCGCTTCCACCCAGTGGTGGGCGGCGGCAATGGGCGCCACGGCGCTCAGGTAGTCGTGAGGCGTGTGAGCGGCGAAGTCTTGGGCCAGGTAGTCTGGCGCCAGGGCCAGATTGACGAAGCGCTCTTCAAGCTGCACCGGGGCGCTGTTCTCAAAATGCAGAATGCGCGAAAAACCCACCTCGGCGCCGGTGGCAATGCCCAGCAACTTGGCCAGATCGGCCGGGCAGCTCAGCACCTTGAGGCTAAGTACCCGGGCCTGGTGCTGGTGGCCGCGCTCGGCTATCTCGATGGCGATACTGCGAATGGACAGCAACGCGCTCTGGGCCTTGAGTTCGGCCACAAAGGTGCCCTGGCCCTGGCGGCGCTCCAGCACGCCGCTGTCTACCAGCTCGGTTAGGGCCCGGCGGGCGGTCATTCGCGACACGCCAAAGCGCTCGGCCAGTTGGTTCTCAGACGGCACCGCATCGCCGGGGCACAGCGCGCCGGTGTCGATGCTGTCTAGCAGCCATTGTCTTATGGGTACAAACTTGCTCATGCTCAAAAAGGCTTGTTGACGCTCGCGTCAATGTGGCACAGTCAGGTTGTATATACAAGTTGTGGAGGCAAGATGTCGGCAGACTGGGATTGGCTGGTGGTAAATGTGAATATCGCCACCATGGACGAGGCAGGGGAGATACGCGACGCCGCCTTGGCCGTGCAGGGTGAGCGCATTGTCTGGCTGGGCAAAAAGGCCGATCTACCTGCCCTTGACCCGCTGCTGCCGGTGATTGACGGCGCCGGTGGCTGGTTGCTGCCGGGGTTTATCGACTGCCACACCCACCTGGTTTACGGCGGCAGCCGGGCCCGCGAATTTGCCCTGCGCCTGGAAGGGGCTAGCTATCAAGAGATAGCGCAGGCAGGCGGCGGGATCATGAGTACGGTGCGCGCCACCCGCGAAGCGAGCGAAGAAAGCCTCTACCACAGTGCCAGGGCACGGCTGCGGGCCCTGCTGGACGAAGGGGTGACCACCGTTGAAATCAAATCCGGGTACGGCCTTAACCTCGAGACCGAGCAAAAATGCCTGCGCATCGCCCGTTTGCTTGGCGAGCAGATGCCCCAGCGCATCCAAACCACCTTTTTAGGGGCCCACGCCCTGCCAGCAGAATTTAAAGACGACCCAGACGGTTATATCCGCGTGGTGTGCGAGCAAATGCTGCCCGCCATTGCCGAGGAAGGCCTGGCCGACGCCGTAGACGCCTTTTGTGAAGGGGTGGGGTTCTCAAAAGCGCAAACCCGCCAGGTGTTCGAGGCCGCCAAGGCCCAAGGCTTGCCGGTAAAACTGCACGCCGAGCAGCTCTCCAACCTCGGCGGCTCGGCACTGGCGGCGGGCTTTAAGGCGTTGTCTGTTGACCACCTCGAATACCTGGACGAAGCGGGTGTCAAGGCCATCAAAGACAGCGGCACCGTGGCCGTGCTGCTGCCCGGCGCCTTCTACTTTTTACGGGAAACCCAGCTGCCACCCATCGATTTATTGCGCCAATACCAGGTGCCCATGGCCATCGCCACCGACATCAACCCCGGCACCTCGCCCCTTAGCTCCATGCTCTTGATGCTCAATATGAGCTGCACCCTGTTTCGTCTCACTCCCAGCGAGGCCCTCAAAGGCGCCACTTTAAACGGCGCCAAAGCCCTGGGCCTGGCGGAGGAAACCGGCAGCATCAAGGTGGGGAAACTGGCCGACCTCGCCCTTTGGGATATCAGCGAACCGGCCGAGCTTTGCTACCAGTTCGGCGTGCGGCCCCTGCGCCAGGTATGGATTGGCGGCCGTGAAGTGAGTGGGATAAGGCGTTAGTATTGGTCGAGACCCCTGCCTAGGTGAGGTAACAGCGGTGCTTGAAGACCAGTTTGACCCCCTGCCCGATGTGCGCGACGGCCTGACCCGGCTGGAGCGCATTGTTTTATATGTCCTGAGCGAAACCCAAAAGGAGCGGGGCGGGCGCAATGTGCCTACCGCCATGCTTTATGGCCGAGTGGTGGAGTACATCAATATCAGCGAGGCAGAGCTGGTGGCCTGCCTGCAGCGGCTGGGGGCGGCGGATCACTTCTAGCTTTTTGCGTGAGCGCGCGTGATTTAAAAAAGGCCGCATCAGCGGCCTTTTTTATCCCAGTGCCAGCCACAGCCCCACCCCCATCATCAGGGTGCCGGCGATGCGGTTGAGCAGCATCAGGTTGTTGCCACGGCCCAATACCCGGCCCAGGCTTTTGCCGCCGGCGGCGTAGAGCATCAGGCAGCTGAACTCGGTGCAGAGGATGATGCCCACCAGCATGGTGAGCTGGCCGCCGAGGGCGCGGGAGGCATCGATAAAGGGCGGCAGCAGGGAGATCATAAAGGCCCAGCCCTTGGGGTTGGCGATGGCGGTAACAAAGCCCTGGCTGGCCAGTTGGCGGCGGGAAGCGGCCGGCTTATTGCCATCGAGGGTCATGGCGAGCTTGCCTTTGGCCCGCCACATTTGCACCCCAAGGTAGAGGAGGTAGGCGCCGCCGGCGTACTTCACCACCTTGAACAACAGCGGATAATGCAGCATCACCGCCGCCACGCCCACGGCGGCAGCAATGGCCACCAGCGCCACCCCTATCAATTCCCCCGCCATCATCCACAAGGTGCGGCGCACGCCGATGGTCATCCCCAGGGTCATGGACAAGGTCATGCACATGCCAGGGGTAATGGATACGAAAAAGAAGGTAGGCAAAAAGGCCAGCAGCAAATTGGGTGACAAAACGGCGCTCCTGTGTGAATCCGGGCACTTTAAAGCAAAGTGTTCGGGGCGACAATTTCGTCCTGACCGGCCAACCAGGCTTTGAGAAAATCGATAAAGGCGCGCACCGTCGAGGGTAACAAGGCTCGATGGGGAACCAGGGCATGAAAGGGTAATTGTCTTGCCGACCATTCAGGCAACACCTGCCGCAGCCTGCCGTTGGCAAGGTGAGGGGCGACCACAAAGGAAGGCGCCAATAGTACCCCTTTGCCGAGCAGGGCCATTTCGACCAAAAAGCCGATATCCGATGCGGTGAGTTGCCCATGCAGGGCGACGGTTTGGCGCTCGTTGCCCCGGCTCAACGCCAGTTGCTGCGGACTAGAGGTGCGGCTGTAAAGCAGGGCTTCGCTGCTGCCGAGCTGCTCGGGGTTAGTGATGGGCTGCGTGGCCAGATACGCCGGGCTGGCAACCAGCAACAAGGCAAAGCGGCCAAGGGGGTGGGCAACCAGCCCGGAGTCGGGCAGCTCTCCCAGCCGCAAAGCCACATCAAAACCGCCTGCCAACAGGTCGACTTCCCTTTCGGATAGCTCAAAACGGAGAGTGATTTGCGGGTAGCGGTTCATAAACTCGTTGACCGCCGGCGCCAGTACCGAGGTAGTAAAGGCCAGAGGGGCGGCGATCCGCAATTGTCCGCTGGGCTGATGCTGCAAAGCGCCGACCTCGGCCTCTACTGCGCGCATTTCATCGAGGATATGGCGACAACGCTCCAGATAAGAGCGCCCGGCATCGGTCAAGTGCAACTTGCGGGTGGAGCGGTTTATCAGGCGCACACCGAGCCTTGATTCGAGCGCCGATAGATGGCGCCCGGCCATCTCCGCCGAAATACCGTTGTGGCGTGCTGCTGCCGCCAGGCTGCCATGGGCAATGGCGTCACAGAAGACGGTCATGCTGGTCAGGGTATCTAAGGCCATTATCAACCTGTGGTATGTAGAGCATCAATCGAGTGGGAGATTATCAACTTAAAGTTGGTGAATACAATGAGGCCTCGTTTTGGACAAAGGAGTAAGACGATGGCTCATTACCTCACAACCAACAATGCTACCCTGCATTTTACCGACCAAGGCCAAGGAAGTACGGCGCTGCTCTTTTTACATTACTGGGGAGGGAGTGCTCAAACCTGGCAACAGGTCACGGCTCCACTGGTGCCTAAGGTGCGCTGTGTGGCCATGGATCTACGAGGCTGGGGCCGGTCACGGGCGCTGGACGGCCGCTACGATCTTGAGGCCATGGCCGACGATGTACAGGCGCTTATTGAGGCCCTAGGCATAGAGCGCGTTGTGCTGGTGGGACACTCCATGGGCGGTAAAGTGGCGCAAATTGTGGCGGGCCGCCTGCCAGCGTCGTTGGCTGCGCTGTTGCTGGTGGCACCGGCGCCACCCAAGGGTTTACCCGTGCCCGCAGAGGTACGCCAGGGCATGTTGGACTCGTACCAAAGCCGGGCTGGTGTCATGCAAGCACTCAAGGTGCTGACTCACCAGCCGCTTGGCGAAGCCGACCGGGAGCAGGTTATTACCGACACCCTGGCAGGTGACATGGCAGCCAAGGTTTACTGGACCTCCGAAGGGATCTTGGCCGATATCAAGGAAGGGTTAGAGCTTGTTACGGTGCCGGTGCTGATCCTAGTTGGTGATAAGGACGAAGTAGAGCGCCGACAAGTACTTGAGCCACTCTTTGGCGCCATTTTACCAGGGGCAGGGTTTCGTGTGCTGGCCGACGTGGGGCACTTGTCCCCTATCGAGGCTCCTGCTCAGGTGGCGCAAGCTTGCCTGGAGCTGCTGGAAGAACTGGCTTGAGACTAAACACCGCTGCGGCGGTGTTTTACATTTGCCGCGCTAAAACTCCGCCAAATTGAAGATGGGCGCCGCCAAACCCGATTTTTTGGCGTTAGGTCTTGATAGAGATAACAATTTTTGAGGTTGCGGCTCGCAATCCCCGGCCGCAGCCATTACAAAAACAAGACCGCTTTTGGGAATGGCGACAATGACACTAAGCCGCACTTATTACCTGCTGTGCTGCCTTGACGGGCTTTTTATCCTGGGCCGCTACCTGGTAGGTGGCGTACCGGCCCCGGCCCTGTTCACCTCGGCATTGGTGCTGCTGGCACTGGTGCTGTTTCGCTTGGGTAAGCACATTACCCGGTTGATGGTGGCCATCATGGCGGTGGTGAGCTTGTCACAGCTGTCGCAGTTGGGGGCGGCGCTTACCGGTTACGCCCAGGACCCGCACTTTATCTTTGCCAACCTAGGGGTGATGGTGGTGGCCATTATCTGCGCCAGGGTGACGCTGAGAAAGGCGCCAGCGGCGCTGCCCAAAGAATGAAAAAAGGCCGCATCACGCGGCCTTTTTGCTACCCAACTGGTTGATGGCAACGGCGCCGAGGATAACCATCAGCGCCACCCAGGTGGTCCCTGCCAACTGCTCGTGATTAAGGGTGGCGGCAAGCACAACCCCCACCAGCGGCACCAGGTAGTTGGAGAGCGATGCAAACACCGGCCCGGCCTTTTGAATAAGGATCATATACAGCAGGTAGACGATACCGGCGCACATTACTCCCAAGTAAGCCACCGAGCCCAGGGCCTCGGGTGTGGCCTGGAAGCTGCCAAGGGGTGCGCTCAACAGGGCCATTACCAGCAGCTGATTGCTGGCGGCAATTAGCACGTTGCGGGCCACAATCAGCGGCGGCTCGTTATCCAGCCTTTTTAGCAGCAGCAGCGCCACCGCAAAGCAGGCCGAGGCGCCGATGATGGCCAGCGCTCCCCACAGGCCGGCATTTACGCCCTGGCCAAGCTGCGGTGAGAACAACACCAGCAACCCGGCAAAGCCCACCAGCACCGACAGCAACCCGGCCAGGGTAATGCGGGCACCCTTGACCAGCAGCGGGCTGAGCAGCACCGCAAAAAACGGAATGGTGCCCATCAGAATGGCGGCCACGGCGGTGTCCAGATATTGCTGGCCCCAGGCCACGGCCACAAAGGGCAGGGTCGCTTCCAGCAAGCCGATAAGGTGGTATTTCCCCCACTGGCGCTGGCGGCTTTTGAGATGCAAAAAACGGCAGACCAGGAGCAGGGTCAAAGCCCCCACCAAGGCGCGCCCGGCGCCAACCCATACCGGAGGCAGGGTTGCTACCGCTTTTTGCTGGAATAAAAATTGGGAGCCCCAGATAAGGCCGACTCCCCACAGGAAAAGATAATTTTTCAACACGGATACGCTTCCTGAAAACGCCTGGCAGTGTAGTGAGCTGGCCATCATGGTTAAAATGAATTGTCTTCATTAACCCATGGCGAATATCGATATGCAGCGGCTGGACCTTAACCTGTTGAAGATCTTCGACGCCCTGATGAACACCCGCTCGGTGTCTCAGGCCGCCAGGCAGTTGCACCTGTCCCAGTCCACTGTCTCCCACGCGTTGGCCCGTTGCCGCGAGCAACTGGGCGACCCACTGCTGGTGCCGGGTAAAAGCGGCATGCAGCCCACCCCCAGGGCTCTGGCCCTGGCGCCGGCCTTTGCCCAAGCCCTGGCCACCATCGACGATGCCCTCAGCCAGCCGCCCCGTTTTGACAGCGCCAGCAGCCAGCGCCGCTTTACCCTGGCGGTAGGCAGTTACTTTGACATGGTGCTGCTGCCGCGCCTGATGCAGCGGGTGATGAGCGCCGCCCCAGGCATCAGCCTTAGGCTGACGGTGCTGGGCCCTTCCGACCACGAACGGGAGCTTGAACAAGGAGAGCTGGACTTGGTGGTGGGCTTTACCGAACCGGCGCACCTGTCGCCAAGGCTGCAACAGCAGCGGCTGGTAACCGAATCGGTGAGCCTGCTGGCCGGGCGGCCACTGGCTTTGCCGTTAACGCCGGCGCTGCTGGGAGAGCTGGAATACATCTACCCCTCAGACTGGGGCCACAGCCAGCTGCTGCTGGACAACTGGCTACAAGGCTTTGGGGTTAAGCGGCGAGTGCGGCTGCAAGTGCCGGATTTTCAGGCCATTCCCGGCATGCTGGCCAGCACGGCTTTGTGCGTGGTGCTACCCACGGCGGTGGCCGACCTCTATGCCCGGCAATTTGGGCTCTTTGCTGCCGAACTGCCAGAAAAAGCCCTGCACTTTACCCTGGTGCAAGCCTGGCACCCGCGCTTTGCCAAGGAGCCGGGGCTGTGTTGGCTGCGCGAGCAAATTCTGGCGGTCAGAGATTAACGGCGGCCTTACTGAGCAGCAGCAACGAGGCGCTGTAGTAGTCCTGCTTGGGGTCTAGCGGCGGCAAGGCGGGTGCGGGCTCCAGGCTAATGGCAATCACCGCCTTTAAACCCACCGAAGCGCCATAAGGCGATTGCTGGCCGGTTTGAACATCAAACCAGGCCGGGGCCTTGCTGCCAGCCAGTTGCCAGAAGTGGCGAATGGCCGCCAGGCTGGCGCTTTGTGCAAGCCCTGCCCAGCGAAAATAAAGGCCGATACGTACCGCATCAAAGCCAAACCGGGCCGGCCAGTCGGGAGAGGGAGCCAACTGGCCACTTTGGGTCAGGCGCAGCCAATCGCTGGGCAGTTTGGCATCGCCAAATTGTGCTGCTGCCACCAGCGCTTCGCCGCTTGCCAGCAGTTGTTGCCAGCGCGGGTCTTTATCCGCCTCGGCAAAGGCTTTGAAAGCCGGCATCACCCAGTAGGAGAGGTTGATGTCGATGTAGCCGTCGCCGGTAAAGCCCTTGAGGCCCGGCAGCAGCAGCCGGTGGCCGGCGTAACTCAGGGTGAGGTGGTCCAGCACCGCCATGCGGATCCGCCGCGAGGCGTTGAGGTAGTTGCTGTTTTGCCAGACATTGCCTGCGCGAAGCAGCGCCCAGGCGATGAGCAAATCGCCGTCGGAGGCGTCATTGGTGTCGGCAACCATGGGCTTGCTGTTGGGGTCGTAGCGCCAGGCAAAAAGCGGCAGATCGTGGCGGCCAAGGTTTTTGCGGGTCCAGCGCCACAGCTGCTCGAAGGTGGCTTTATCGCCGTATTGCTGGGCCAGCAACATGCCGTAGCCTTGCCCTTCCGAATGGCTGATGTCGCCGTTGCCGGTGTCTATTACCCGGCCTTCACTGCTGATGTAACTGTCTTTGTAGCGAGACCAATCGTCGGCCAGGGCCGAGCTGCTGAGCACGGCGGCCATCAGCCACAGGCCAAGGCGTTTAATCATGGGCAGGTTCTTTGCCGTAATGCAGCACCAGGCCGTCTTGGGTATCGGCCAGGCGCACTGTTACGTCCGGCTCGCCGCCCTGGGCCAGTAGCCAGCTGCCGTATACCCCTTCAAGCACCATGGCCAGGCTCTTTTGGGCTGCCTCAACCATGCGCCCCTGCTGATGGGGCACGGGGCAGTGGTAATGGTGGATGGCCAGGTAATCGTCGTGGCTGCGCAGTTTTGCCTGGCCCCAGTCCAGCTCGCTCCAGCGCTTGTTGATGGCGCCTTCCAGGGCGTCGAGGGTGTCGTGGGCACCGAGGGGGAGCGACAACGCCATGTTGGCTCCCACCTGGCGCAAAAAGCTGCGGGCTTCTTGCTCCGGTACCGAGTTCAGCAGACCATCGAACAGCGCGCTGAGCAGATGCCGCCACTGCGGGTGGCAATGGCGGCTACTGAAGTAGGTGTCGTGCTCAGTCATTACTGCCTCCCATCAGGTAGTGAAGATACAGCTGGCCACTGGTTTCGCTGTATTCCCCAAAGTTATCAAAGCCCAGTTTGCCACCCAGGGTGAAATTGGGCGACAACTCATATTTGCCTTCGGCGCCGATGCTCAGGCCAAAGCCGCTTTGGCTGTTGGCCTGGTATTGGGAGGCGTCAATCAGCCCCAGGTTGGCAAATACGTCCAGCAGTTGCTGGATCTCGGGGTCGTCCGGGAAGAAGTCCACGGCTTTTTCGGTAAAGCTTTGGAAGCCCGGCGCCAGTTTCACACTGTAGCTAAAGCGGTTGCGCTGCTCGCTGAAGGTGATGGGGAACGACACCGCCACATAGTCTTGCGGGCTGAAGTAGCCGCCATGGCCCAGGCCAAAGTTGCTCATGTTCTTGTCAAAAGACTGGAAGCTGACATGAATGCCGGTTTGCAGTTGCCGGGTTTTGGTGTCGATGGGGCGCAGATAGCCACCAAGAGACAGATCAAAAGCGGTGTTGTTGTAGACGTTATGGCCAAGGTAGCGGTAGCCGCCAAGGTTGGCATAAAGCCCCAGGTTGCCGTCGTCATAGCCCAGGCCTACGCCCAGGCCGTTTTTGGTGACGGCGCCCCAACTGGTGCCGGTGCTGGGGTCGTAGGTGCCGGCGTAAGACAGCACGCTGTCGGTAACGGCCCGGCGCTCCAGGTTCAAATCCAGGCGCAGGTTGTCGTCCAGCTGCGGTTGCCACTGCACGCCGCCCACTAGGTTTACCTCTTCAAATCCCAAAGGCGTGGTGCCGATATCGAAATTGAAATCACCCACTCCATAAGCCAGCGACAAGGCCACCCCGGCGTCGTGCTGCGCCGGCAGATCTTCGGCGCTGCGCATCAGGCTGTTGAGCTGCGCCCTAAGGGAGCCAAGCAGGGATTCAAAGGCATCGCGGCTGTCCAAAAACGCTTCAAGACTGGTGGAAGACAAACCACCTGTGCTGTCAAAACCCAACTGGCCAAAGTAGCTGTTGAGGGTAGCCCAGTCTTCGCTGGTGAGGTTGTCGGTATTGAGGCCGATGCCTTTTAGCAGGTCTTGTTGCACGGCCCGGTCGAAGTTGCGCTTGGCCTGGGTGGCGGTCAGTTCGGCCTGGTTGGCGGTGGCCAAAAACTGGGCTTGCTGGATGGCGGTCAGGGTTTTGTCGGCCAGCGCCGCCTGGTAAATCGCCTGGGCGCTCTCGGCGCTCAGCCTGGCTTGCTCGTAGCTGTAAGCGGTGTCTTCAATACCGTCCAGTACATCCGGCATGTCGTTCAGATCTTGGCTCAGGGTGCTGGCGGCGCTCCCCAGAGCGCCACTGCCAAAGCGGCTGTAATCACCGGAAAGGGTGCCGCCGTTGAGGTAAGTGGGGGTGATCTGGGCTTTAAGCCGGCCACTGCCCAACTGGGTTTCGATGGTAACCGGGGTTTTAACCTCATCAAGCTGGCCCAAACCCGCCTGGCCGTTGCGGGAGCGAAACTCCACGTTGGCGTCGAGGCGGGTGGCGCTGTCCTTGTGGATCTCGCGGGTCAGGCTGTCAATCTGGGCCACCAGTGACGGCGGGCCGGCCGGGGTGTCTTGGTCTTTCCAGGGCGATTGCTCGGTGGAGAGGTCGTCTCCGCCCGGCAGCCAACTGGGGCGGCGCCAGGGATTGTCGCCAGCCTTGCCCTTGGCCGGTGCCTTATTGGCGGCAAAAGGGTTGTCAAAGCCCGGCTGGCTGTCGCTGGCCACCAGCCAAGGCTGGTCTTGCTGGCCTTCAAAGAGCTTGCTGCGGGATTTGGCCAGCAGGCGCAGGGCCTGGTCGTTGTCACCCCTGGCGCGGGCTACCTTGGCGGCCAGTAGCAACATGGCTGGTTCTTCGGCCTGATCCCTCGACAGCTGTGCCAGCAGTTGGTCGGCAACGTCCAGGTCTTTGGTGGTAATGGCCACTTCCACGGCGCCGCTCAAGGCGTCGAGGCTGCCGGGGTTGTGCTTGAGGGTGTATTGGTAAATCTGCAGGGCTTTGCTGTTTTTATTGCCGGTTTGATAAAGGCGGGCCATGGCCAGCAGCAGCGGTTCGTCGTTGGGTGCCACTCGCAAGCGGGCGGCCAGCACGTCGTAGGCCTCGGCCAACTGGTCGGCCAGGCGCAATTTATCGGCCTTGGCCACCGCCATGGCATTGCGGATCTGTTCAATGGCGGCCCAGTCGCCAGGGCCCAGATCCCGGCGCTGGGAGAGCCTGGCTACCAGGGCATCGGCTTCCTGATCGGCGCCAGCTTTGATCATCACCAGCACCTGGGTCTGGTATTGGGCCACCGGTGAGGTGAGGGCCTTTTGGTCATTCTGGCGAATGAGCATGAGCGCCATGGCTGGCTCGCCGCTCTCATAGAGCATGGACGCCACTTCGCCCACCCCGGCAGCACTTTGGGGGGGCTTGTTGTACATGTCCATGATCAACTGGCGGGCGCCTTCGCGGTCACCTACCTGCTGGCGGCGTTTTATCTCGTCAAGGCGAGCCTGCAGGGCCGCGCTTTCCAAAAGATCCTTTATCTCGGCCGAGCGTTTGCTGGCGCTAACAGGCTCAAGCAGGCGGGCCACATCACCCCAACGCTGCTGATCCTTGGCCAGCAGCGCCGCCACGTAGCGGTCATCCGCCAGGCCATAGTCTTGCACGCCACGGTTAACCAGCACCTGGGCTGCCAGCGGGCGGCCGGTTTTATTCAGTAACCGGGCCAAATCTAGGCGCACCCAAGGGTTTTTCGGGGCCAATACGCTGGCCTGACGCAGGGTGGCTTCGGCCATCACCGGCGACTCGCTGGCGGCCCGGTCACGCAGCACCATGGCCTGGCCAGAGGCCAGATCGCCTAGCTCGCCTTTAGCCGATGCCGGCAGCGCCTGAGCCACCTCGCTTGCCTCACTCCAGCGCTGCTGTTGGCGCAGCACGTTGACCAGCCCCAGGCGGGCGGCGTTGTCGGTGCCTCGCTTGGCCAGCAGCGCCCGGTAACTGGCCTCGGCGCTGTCGAGCTCCCCTTTCTTTTGCAGCACATCGGCTTTTAGCAACTGGGCGTCATGGCCCTGGCTGCCACCGGCCCCGGTCAGGGGAGCAAGAAGATTCAGAGCGGTATCGTATTGACGGTGCTCGCTGGCGCTACGGGCCTGGCCGAGCCGAGCGTAAAAATCGGCGCTCTCATAGGCCTTTTGCCATTGGCTCTTTTGGGCAGGGGCCAGGCGGATGGCCTGGGCCAGGTTATCCCGGGCGCTGGCAAAGCGCTGGCGGCGAAGCTCTACAAGGCCCAGTCCAGCCAGGGCCTGAGGGTCTTGGCTTTTAGTGGCCAGGGCCTGGCGGAAGGCTTTTTCGGCCTCGCCGAGCCTGCCGGCATCCAGGGCCTTATAACCGAGGCTGCGGGCCTGATCCGCAGCCTGGGTGGGAGAGAGGGTGGTTTTGTCGTGGTAGTAATCGGCGACTTGCTTATCGCCGGGGTGGGCCTGTTCAAAGGCCTGATAGAGAGGTTGGTCGGCTTTGTCGGCATCAAGCCACAACAACCCCTGGCGCCAGGCTTTGGTGGCGTCTTTGCTGACGGCGTCGTACTTGGCCAGCAGGTTGATGCCCTGGCGGCGGGTGCTGTCGCGGTAGGTCAGCACCTGGCCGTAGGCAATGGCCACGGCGCTATTGCCCGGTTGGGCCTGATGAAGCTTGGCGAGCCCCTGGCGGGCAGCGTCCCAGCCGTTTTGGGTACCGGCGAGGGTCTGATAGTACTCCAGCGCCAGGCTCGCTGGCGGCGTGTCACCGCTGAACAGGCTTTTATAGCGGGCGATGGCTTCTTCAGCCTGGCCGCTGGCGGCCAGCACCCGGGCTTCGCCAAGGGCGCCGGAGTCGACATCGGTAGAGGCTTGAGCGATGCGCAGCTCTTCAAGGTGCGCATCGTTCGGCGCTACGGTTTTCAAGCGCTCGATGTACGCCGAAGCATGGGTGTTATCCCCTTCTTGAATGGCGATCATCGCCAGCCGGTAAAGGGCCTCGGTGTTGTTGGGGTCCGCCGCCAAGATGCGGTTAAGGGCGTCTTTGGCCAAGTCCTGGCGCTGTTTGCTTTGCCAAAAATCAGCCTGCTGGAACAGGGTGTCAAAGTCGCTTTGCACCCCGGTACTGGCGGCCAGAGCCGGTACCGACAGGGAGGAAAGGGCTAGGGTAAGCAGCAGCGATTTATTCATGATGATGCTCTTTCGCTTTAGCCAGGCGCTGTTTGGCGCGCTGTTTGAGAAGGGGATAAATCAAGGTGGCGCCCAGCAAGATGCCCAGCAGCAGGGTGGCCAGCAGTTGCAGCACGTGTTGGCCGAAGTACCAGCGCACGGTCATGTCCCACGACATTTCGCCGCTGCCGGTGCGTGGCCCGACCCGATAAGAGCGGATCTGCTGGTCTTGAAGCAGCACCAGGTCGCCGTGGACTTCGCTACTGGCCTGGGGATCTTGCAGGCGCGTGGTAAGGGTGGGCAGCTGTTGCTCGTTGCTGGCCGTGGCCACCACTACCACCCGCGCCGGATCGGCAGGGGAGATATAACTGGCCAGGCCAAAGAAGCTGTCCTGGGCTTCCAACTGGCGCCGGGCTGGCTTGTCCTGGCGGCCCCAGTCACCTTTAAGCAGGCGGATCCATTGGTCGGTAAGGCTGGTGGGCTTGAGGCCTAGCTTGTTCTGCTCGAAGCGGAACGGGCTGGTGTAAAGCACCGGGCTACTGGCCAGGTCGGCAACGGCGCCAACCACCAACAGGTCGCGGCCGGTTTGGGCGCGGATCTCGCCAAAGCCCTTTTTCACTTCGACGCCGTAGGCCGGGTAGCCGGTGGCCTGGCCCATCCTGGCCATTAAATCGAACAGGCTTTGCAGCTCCAGGTTGCTGGGGCGGGCCGGTACCAGGGCAGTGGTTTGCGACAGATCCGCCATGCGGGTGAAGGGAAAGCCGGCGCTGATGAAATACGAGAGGTTGGGCAGCATGGTGAAATGCTCGGAACCGCTCAAATCCAGGTCGGAAGCGGGCAGGATACGGCTAATTATCTTGGTGCCCAGCACCTGCTGGCAGTCGCTGTCGGGGTGCAGGCGAAGGTCAAAGTAAAACTGCAGCTTGTTCTCGCCATACAAGAGGTAAGGCGGCAGCTCGACCTTGGCTTTTTGCTGGCGCACATCGCTGCCGAGCATCCGCATGATGGAGGCGCCGATACCGCTGCTGTTCACCGGCAACGAGCCCAGGTACTGGCCGTTTAAGGTTACGTTGAGTTTGGAGCGGCGCTCGTCCAGCCAGTCACCTTCGGGGAACAGGTACTGCACTTCCATGGACATGGGCCGCCCGCGCCAGCGGAACAAATCCGGCGGCGCCCTAAAGTTCACCTCGTTGGCGCCGTGGTTAAGGCCCCGGGCGGCCAGGTCGTCCGGCTTAGCCAGTTGGCCGAAGGTAACCGCGTGGCGGGTGTCTACCCAGTTTGGGGCGTCGTAGGGTTTGCGCTCGGGCAGTTTGATGGCCTTGGCCAGCATCTGGTCCCCTTCAAGGGGGGCTCCGCTGAGCAGGTAGGTGACGGCGGTTTTCAGCTCGCTGTCGGTACGGCCCATCACCACCAGCACTTTGTAGAGCGGGTTCAAGGGGTTATCGATAAGCCTAATTTCAGGCCCAGATGGCGGCGCCAGGGTGGCACCGGCCAGGCTGTTACCTACCACCAAGGCGATGGCGTTGTCGTCGGGCAGGCTGTTGCGGTTCACCGGCAGGTGAACCACCCGAAACCGCGCTTCCTTGCCAAAGTAAGAGGCCAGGATGGCGCCGCTTTCCAGCACCCCTTCGCTGGGCTGCTCCGGTAACACCAGGGGAATGCGAATTTGGCCCATGGCGCCGTTATCAAAAAAAGGCGCCGGGAAGATGGCCAGATCGCGGGGCCTTGGCAGGCGGGTCAGGTCCAGATGCAGCGACGACAGCTCGCTTATCAGCACCTCGTTGTGATTGGGGGCGTCTTCATCCAGGCACTGGGGGCCAGCCTGGCCGGCAATGCGAAAGTTAAGGTCGTTTTCGCTGAGAATAAGCGCCGGATTGATGGCGATTTTGCTCTCCAGGCCGTCGGCGCTGAATGGGTCCAGCGCGATGCTTTGCAGCAACTGGCCGTTAAGTAGCACATCCAGGTGGCTATTCTCGGGGAACTTGGCGTCGGGGTAGCTGAGGGAGAGGTCTAGCTCGGCGGCGTTAGCCATCTCGTCTTTACGGATGGAAAAGTGCACGCCGCTGTTGTTGCCGTTACCGCTGACCACCAACGGGCCAAAGAGGCCTGCCTGGCGAAAGCCAAGCTGCTCTTGGTAGCTGTTCTCTGCGGCCCAGGCCCGGTTGGCCACGATGGTGATACCAAAGGCCACCAGGGTGACCAGCGCGATACGAAACTTCCAACTGCCAAAGAGGCTGGTGCGCCAGCGCGCCCAGCCGCTGTTTTTGCTCTCCCGGGTAAAGAGCCCCATCACCGCCTTTATTACTGCCCACAGGGAGGTAAAGGCGTTGTCTCTGGGGTGGGGATGGTCAGGCACCCAGGCATCGGCCCGGCCCATTACCACGTTCACCAACTGGCGACGCTGGCGCACCGGCAGAGCCCGGAACTGAAACCGCAAGGCGTCGTCACCGAGGTTGATGGTGTTGACCGGGAACAGCAGGGTCTGGTTGTCAAAGCGGATCTCCACATCCTCCACCATGGCGTCTTCCAGCGCGCTACCCATGGGGTTATCGAGCATCATGCCGCCCATGGAGAAGTTGCGGGTGGTGGTTTGCAGGGTATGGCCGTTGGCCAGGTGCAAAATGGCCGGCAGCTTGATATCGACCCGCACCGTATTGCGAACCTGGCGGGTTTCACGGGCAACGGCAACGGCGGCAAGCAGGATAAGGGCGCTGAAACAGGCCCAGAACAGGTTCAGCACCAGCACCGTTGGCTGAATGTCGAACACATCGCTCCAGATAAGCCGCACCACCCCCCAGGTAACCCCGGCGATAAGCAGGGCCAGGGTGAATACATGGGGGCGCACGGCGTCGTAATCGAAGTAGCCGTCGCGCAGCAAGCCGCCCTTTTCGGTGACGTTGAACTTACCCTTTTTGGGGTTCCACAGTGTGGCCAGCACCGGCCGCACCAAGGAAAACGCCAGCACTGTCTCGTAAATTTCGCCCCAGAAGGTGTAGCGGCTGCGGCCATGGAGCAAGGAGTTGGTGTAAAGGGAATGAATAAGGTGCGGCAAGGCGTAGGCCAAAATCAGCAGCGGGGAAGAAGCGATGATATTGAGCCCAAACAGCAAGTAGGCCAGCGGTGCGGTGAGGAACACCACCCGCGGTAGTGCGAACTGAAAGTGCAGTGCTGCGTTCAAGTAGCAAAGCCGCTGATGCCAACGCAGGCCCTTGCCAAACAAGGGGTTATCGATGCGAAGCAACTGACACATGCCCCGTGCCCAGCGCGCACGCTGACCGACGTGCAGGGCCAGCCGTTCCGTGGCCAGGCCCGCCGCCAGGGGGATGCCCAAGAAGGCGGTGTCCCATCCCATACGCTGCAAACGCAGTGCGGTGTGGGCATCTTCGGTAACGGTTTCAACGGCAAAACCGTTGGTCTGGTTAAGTGCCTCGCGGCGGATCACCGCGCAGGAGCCGCAGAAGAAGGCGGCGTTCCAGTAGTCGTTACCCATCTGCACCGGCCCGTAGAACATTTCCTCTTCGCTGGGCATATCCAGGGAGGTGCGCAGGTTCCGGTCAAAGGGGTCGGGCGAGTAAAAATAATGGGGAGTTTGTAACAGCGCCAGGTTGGGTTCGGCCATAAAGGCGCCCACCGTTGCCTGCAAGAAGATGCGGGTGGTGACGTGGTCGCAGTCGAAGATACAAATCAGCTCGCCGCTGGTTTGCTTCAGGGCATTGTTGAGGTTGCCGGCCTTGGCGTGGTTGTTGTCGTTGCGGGTGATGTAACCCACCCCGGCTGCGGCGGCAAAAGCGCCAAACTCGGGGCGCCGGCCGTCGTCCAGCAGGTACACCTTGAGCTTGTCTTTGGGGTAGTCGAGGTTCATGGCGGCCAGCACCGTGTCCTGCACGATGTCCAGGCTCTCGTTGTAGGTGGGGATGTAGACATCCACCGTTGGCCAGGTGCTGCTGTCTTTGGGGAGTGGCACGATGCGCCGGTTCAAAGGCCAGATGGTCTGGATAAAACCCAGCACCAGAATAAGCCAGGTGTACACCTCGGCCAGCAGTAGCCCAATCCCAAGAATGGTTTCGATGGGGGTGCTGAACACCAGGGTGTCGGTGGCCCGCCAGTACAGGTAGCGGGTTGAGATCACCATGCTCATCAAGATCAGCACGATACGGGCCCAGCGGGACGTAAAACGGCTCACGATGAACATCAGTACCACACCGGCCAGGCCAAACAGCGCCTGGCTTTCGATATCCAGCGGGGTGGTGACAATCAACAGCACAATGCCCAAAAGAACCAAGGTTGCCAGGATTTGGTACGCCAAATATCCCGGCCGGGTAGGTTGATCCGGTTTCATGTTATTCCATCAATTCTGTGAAAACGTCATCGCGCTGTGCCCGTAGGCCTCGGGCAGCATTCGGCTGATGCTGCGGGCGATGTTTTCAAGGTCCTGGATAACCGCGGAGGCGGGGGCGTATTCAAATACCGAGCGCTGCGAGGCGTTGGCTTCCGGCACTGCTTCGTCCCGATGCACCCGGCCCAGCATGGCGGCGCCAAGGCGCTGCTCGAAGAACTCGGTAACATCGCGATTAAGGCGAGAGCGGATATACACCTGGTTGACGATGTAAAAGGCGCTTTTACGGGCATCAATGCCCAGGTAGCTCTCGTGTTCCACCAGCGGCAGGGTGGCAGCGGAGGCGCCATCGGCCAGCATCACCACCAGGCTGATGCCAGCGGTCTTTTTCATCGCTTCCAGCGCGGCGCTGGGGCCAGAGGGCAGGTCCACCAGCACAATGCAGCCCGGCTGGTTCACCAGCGGCCCCAGCCGCTGGCCCAGAAACTCCGGGTCTTGGCGCAGCAAGGCGTCAAAGCTTTCCCGCTGTGTCTGGCTCGCTTCGCCATAGGGCAACAAGCCGACGCCGCTGGGGGTTTCCATGATCTGGCTGCGCCAGTCACTGCTGTGCTGAAGGCCCGGCACGATGCCGCGCTGCTCGCTTACCGGCAGCCCCAGATGCAAGCGCAGGCTGTTTTGGCAATCGAGGTCGAGGGCCACCACCTGATGCCCCAGCCGTTGCAGGGCAAAGGCCAGGTTGGCGGTCAGCGTGGTACGGCCGACGCCCCCTTTGGGTGACATCAAGTACACCAGGTTCATTGGCTGACCTTCTTGAGCAGGGAGCGCAGCGCCGTACCTTGCGGCTCAGCAATTGGCTGCGGGTGGCTTTGGGCAGGCGCTTGCGGTGGCGGGGTAGCCCTGGCAGGGCTGGTGTGGCTGGTCACGGTGCGCTCAAACTGTGGCTGGTAGCGGGCCAACTCGTTGAGCAGTTTCCAGGGTGAATTGAAACGAACGTCCTTGTCCGAAAAGGTCTGGTAATCCAGTTGGGGTTGGTCGGCTTTCTCCTTAAAGCGGCCAATGTCGTCGTAACTATTCACTAACGGGTTCCTCTAACCTTGCCCCTAAATACGAATCATTGTTGTTATGTGGGCCAAAGAGGCGGCAGAACACCTTCTGGCTTTAGGCTTACTTGTAAGTGTATGTATTTTGTATGCCTAGTTTAGAGTCACCTTATCATTTATCAGCGACTTAGAGAGAGTGAATAACGTGCGGTGCGTCAAAAAAATGACGCATTTCTAAGTGTTGAAAAATAAAGCATAAAAAAGGCCCTGGTGGGCCTTTTTTGGGGGAAGGGGTTAGGCAGGAAGGGCTTTGGGACGTAACAGCCCAAGGGAAATAGCCACCCCGGCCAGGATAACCAGGCCGCCCAGCAGCAGGCTTAAGGTTACGCTTTCGCCCAGGAACAGAGCGCCCCACAGGTTGCCAAACACCGGGATCAGAAAGGTCACCATCACCGCGTTGGCCGGGCCAACCTGGGCAATAAGACGAAAGAACAGCAGGTAGGCAAGGCCGGTACAGGCAATGCCAAGGGCCGCGGCAGCCAGCCAGGCGTGCAGGCTGATACCGTGGCTGGGCCAGTAGAGGATAGCCAGGGGCAGCAGCATCAGGGCGGCGGTTACCTGGCTACCAACAGTGCTGACCAAAGGCGGCACCCCTTCGAGCTTATGTTTGCTGTAGTTGGCCGAAACGCCGTAGCTCATGCTGGCCAGCAGGCAGGCGCCGATGGCCAGCAAGGCGCCACTGGCCGACAGCTTGGGCCAAACCAATACCAGTACCCCTGCAAAACCCACCAGGATACCCAGCACCCGCTGGGTAGAGAGTTTGTCGCCGTAAAAGAAGAAGGCCACCAGGGCTGTCCAAAAAGGCGCCGTGGAGTTGAGCACAGCAGTAAGGCCCGCGGTCAGCGAGAGGGTGGCAAAGGCAAAAAGGCTGAACGGCAGGGCCGAGTTGGTCAGCCCCACAAAGGCCAACGGCTTGATATGGCGGCGAATAAGCCCCAGTTGCTTGCGCCAGTACAGCACCGGCAGCAATACCAGCGCAGCGATGCCAACCCGCATCGCAATGAGCGGAACTGGGCCAAACTCCGGCGCGGCAACGCGCATGAACAAAAAGGAGGCGCCCCACAAGGCGGCCAATAACAACAGTTCGGGTAGATAGCGGCGGGGCATGGAACCTCCTGATAAAACGCTATGATAGCGCCGCAATCTGGGGCTGTCGTGCTGAAAACGGACCTTTAATCAAGCGCTTCCATGGCGCTGACAAAGGCCACCACCAGCGCCGCCAGGGCCTGGCCGCAATCGCTCATACCGGCCTTTTCTCCAGCCGGGTGGCGCGCCGGCGCCGCCTCGCAAAGGTGCAGGTAACGAGGCTTTAGCCGGTTGGCAGCCTGGTAAACCAGGTATTCCACGTCGCAAAGGGGCAGGCTGGCGTTGGTGTAGGCGCTGGCCGGCAGGTGGTTTATCACGTCAAGATCCACCTCCAGGCCGCAAGGGTAGTGCTCAAGACGTGCCGCCATCTCGGCCAGAGCCTTTTCAAGGCTCAGGCTTCTTTTTACATAAAGGTCGAGATAACTGGCGTGACCAAAGCCGGCGTCCGCCATGGCCTGCTGGCTGGCGGCCGAGTTCTTCCAAGGATGCATGGCCATCACCTGGTATTGCGCCAACAGCCCTTCTTCGTAGGCGTAGCGAAAGCCGTTGCCAGAATGGCGCCCCTCGGCGGGCCGAAAATCGGCGTGGGGGTCGATATTCAGCACCCCAAGGGGGCTAGCCAAGGCACTGCTCACCCCTTTTATTACCGGGTAGGCGTTGTTGTGGCCACCGCCGATGACGATGGGAGTAAGCCCCGCTTCAACCACCTGGCTGATAACGGGCGCCAGGCGGTTGTCTACCTCGGCCACCAGCTCCCTTAACTGCGCCAACTGCTCAGGGTGTTGGCTGCCCAGTGCCTCGCCTTTGGCGGCCAGATCATTCAGCTCAAGTTCGCCGACCAGCACCATACTGGAGCAGCGAAAACCATCTTGGCTTTGCAGGTTTAAAAAGCGGGCCAGGAAGGCGGCCCAGCCTTTGTCGGCGCCACCTTGGCCAAGATTGGCCCGGGGGCCCAGATCTTCGGGCACCCCCAGCAGGGCATAACGGCCGCCAAGGGCGCGGGCCCCTTGCAGCCGCTCGGCCAGGCTAGCGCCTTTGGGAAGCAGGGTCAGCGCTTCGCCGACTTTGGTCTCCAGGGGGCGATGATGGATGAGGGCGGCGATGTCGCTATGGGTGTAGACCTTCAGTGCCATGGGGCTTTTGCGTCGTTTCATGTGGTAGGCGTTACGTTACAATAGTTTGAGATGCCTTTCCTTAGCCTGTTGAAAAGCGTAGAAAGGCATCCAGGCGCAGGTGCCGATACCTGTGGTGCGCCATTGATGATTAGGGGAAAACATGTCGCTGGAATTGTTGGAAAAGCTGGAAGCAAAGGTACAGGCCGCCGTAGATACCATTGGCCTGCTGCAAATGGAAATCGAGGAACTTAGGGCCGAAAAGGGCCAGATGACCGGCCAGAATGAAACCCTGGCAGCCGAAAACCAGCGGCTGAAGGGGGAGCTGGAAACCGTCCAAACCCGTATCAATGCGGTGCTGGGCAAAATTGCCCAGGTCGACGACCTGCTCTGAATGAAAAGCCCGGCCTGTGCCGGGCTTGTTGTTTATAGGGAGGAATAATGACCATTGGCGTCTGTACCTGGACTTTGGGTACTCGGGATCTGGATGAGATCATGCAAACCGCGGCCGAGTTGGCCTTTGATGCCGTGCAGTACTGCGAAGATCTCGACCGTTACAGCCCGCAACAGGTGGCCAAGGCGGCCGCCCGGCATCAGTTGGCCATCATCGCCGTGGACCCCTTCCACTGTCGCCCGCCCAGCCAGGCGCAGGCGACAGTGCAGGGGGCCCTGAGGTTTTACCAGGGCGCTATCGATTTTGCCGCCGCCCTGGGAGAGGGCATTCCGGTTTGCCTGCAAGGGCTCAGCACCTGGCTGGTCAATGAAGAAGGCGACCAGCAGCGCTGGGACGCCCTGGTCAATGCGTGCAAATCGCTGCTGGCTTATGCTGCCGAGCGCTCGGTGCCGCTACTTTTTGAGCTTTGTAACCGCTACGAAGTGCCAATGATGCACAACACCGGCGATTACCAGCGGTTGGTCAGGGCCCTTGGCCAGCCGGGGCTTGGCCTGCTGCTGGACAGCTTCCATATGAATATCGAAGAAGAGCACGATCCGGTGCAGGTGCTGCGCCACTTTGCGGCGGACACCGGCATCTACCATATCAGCGATTCCAATCGCGGTGGCATTGGCACAGGTCACCTGGATTTTGTCTCCCAATTTAGGGCGTTGTACCAAGGCGGCTTTCGCGGCGCGGTGGCCGTGGAGGTGGTTTTGCCCCACCTTGGGCCCAGCAATCCGCCGCGAAATGCCGAGGAACGGCAGCAATTGGCCGGGCAATTACGCCGTAGTGTGCGGGTTTGGCGCGATCTGGCCAGCCGTTAAGGTGGCCAGATGCCTGAATTCTCGGGGATTGTGCTGAGATAAGACCAGTATTTTGCTGTCTTTTTACGGCAAGCCGATATAATGCCATGGAAGTAGGGCTTGAAGCCCTTTGTGGTCGGATCTCTCGACGTTACCGACCATAACCGGACAAATCACCACAAAATTCCGGAAGATTATGGCAAATCCCACAGTACTGCTTATCAACGGCCCTAATCTTAACCTCTTGGGTAAACGCGAACCCGAGGTCTATGGCCACCAAACCCTGGCAAATATCCTTGCCGGCCTTACCCAGCAAGCCATGCAACTAGGCATCACGCTTGAGCATCTGCAAAGCAATGCCGAGCATGTGCTGATCGATGCCATTCACGACGCCATGGGGCGAGTGGATTTCATCGTTATCAACCCCGGCGCCTTTACCCACACCTCGGTGGCGCTGCGCGATGCCTTGCTGGGGGTCGCCATTCCCTTTATCGAAGTGCATTTGTCCAACGTGCATGCCCGCGAGCCCTTTCGCCAGCATTCCTACCTGTCTGACAAGGCGGTGGGGGTGATCTGCGGCCTGGGTGCCCAGGGCTACCAATTCGCACTGGAAGCGGCTGCAAAGCGGCTTTCGGTCAATCTCAACGAAGCCAAAAATTAGAGAAGCCTGTTTATGGATATTCGCAAAATCAAGAAGCTGATCGAGCTGGTCGAAGAATCTGGCATCAACGAACTGGAAATCACCGAAGGTGAAGAAGCGGTTCGCATCAGCCGTGGCGGCACCGCCCCCATGATGCCCATGCAATACAGCGTTGCCCCGCAAATGGCCGCTCCGGCGCCTGCCGCTGCTGCCCCGGCTCCTGCCGCCGCGCCGGTTGCCGCCAAAGAAGAAGTCAGTGGCCAGGTGCAAAAATCACCCATGGTCGGTACCTTCTACCGCTCCTCCAGCCCGGGCGCCAAAGCCTTTGCTGAAGTGGGCCAGCAGGTCAGCAAAGGCGACACCCTGTGCATCATCGAAGCCATGAAGATGATGAACCAGATCGAAGCCGAAGTATCCGGCACCATCAAAGCCATCCTGGTGGAGAACGGCGAGCCTGTCGAATTCGACGAGCCCCTGTTTATCATCGAATAAGGACAGCCCCATGTTGGATAAAGTGGTTATTGCCAACCGTGGTGAGATTGCGCTGCGAATTCTGCGCGCCTGCCGCGAGATGGGCATCAAAACCGTGGCCGTGCATTCAACTGCCGACCGCGACCTCAAGCATGTGTTGCTGGCCGATGAAAGCATCTGTATCGGGCCGGCACCGTCGCCCCAGAGCTACCTGAACATTCCGGCCATCATCGCCGCCGCCGAAGTCACCAACGCCGTGGCCATTCACCCCGGTTATGGCTTCCTGGCCGAGAACGCCGACTTTGCCGAGCAGGTAGAGAACAGCGATTTCATCTTCATCGGCCCCAAAGCCGACACCATCCGCCTGATGGGCGACAAGGTGTCGGCCATTGCCGCCATGAAAAAAGCCGGTGTGCCTTGCGTACCGGGCTCCGACGGCGCTCTGACCGACGATGAATCCCGCAACAAGGCCATTGCCAAGCGCATCGGCTACCCGGTGATCGTCAAGGCCTCTGGCGGCGGCGGCGGCCGCGGCATGCGCGTAGTGCGCAGCGAAGCCGAGCTGACTAGCGCCATCGCCACCACCCAGGCCGAGGCCAAAGCCGCCTTTGGCAACCCGGAAGTCTATATGGAGAAGTTCCTCGAGAACCCGCGCCATATCGAGATCCAGGTACTGGCCGACGGCCAGGGCAACGCCATTCACCTGGGCGAGCGCGACTGCTCCATGCAGCGCCGCCACCAGAAGGTGGTGGAAGAGGCCCCGGCCCCGGGTATCACCGAGTCCATGCGCAAGGCCATTGGTGAACGCTGTGCCCGCGCCTGTGTGGAAATTGGCTACCGCGGCGCCGGTACCTTCGAGTTCCTGTACGAAAACGGCGAGTTCTATTTCATCGAGATGAACACCCGTATTCAGGTGGAGCACCCGGTTACCGAGATGGTTACCGGTGTGGATCTCATCAAGGAACAGCTGCGTATCGCGGCCGGCCAGCCGCTGTCTATCAGCCAGTCTGACGTGATCATTCGTGGCCATGCCATCGAGTGCCGTATCAACGCTGAAGACCCGCGCACCTTTATCCCCAGCCCCGGCAAGATCACCCGTTTTCACTCTCCGGGTGGCCTGGGTGTGCGCTGGGACAGCCACATCTACGCCGAGTACAAGGTGCCGCCGAACTACGATTCGATGATCGGCAAACTGATCTGCTACGGCGAGAACCGCGATGTGGCCATCGCCCGCATGCAGAACGCCCTGTCTGAGCTGGTGGTTGACGGTATCAAGACCAACATCGACTTGCATAAGCTCATTATGAAAGACGAGAACTTCTACAACGGTGGCACCAACATCCACTACCTGGAGAAGAAGCTCAAAGCGATGGAAGGCCAGGCCTGATATCGACCAAGACGCCGGCAATAAGCCGGCGTTTTCTTTTTGTTAACAACCGAATAAGGTAGGGCATAACAACAAGGAGATTGTGATGTCTGACCAACCCCTGGTATCGCCCGAGCGCAATTTGCAGGAGCTCACCCTCAAGGCCCTGCTGCTGGGGGCCTTCCTCTCTGCGGTACTGGCCGCTGCCAACGCCTATATCGGCCTTTTGGTGGGGCTGACCGTATCCGCCTCTATTCCTGCTGCGGCCTGTTCCATGGGCATTTTGCGGCTGTTTCGCCGCTCCAGCATCTTGGAAAACAACATGGTGCAAACCGCCGCCTCTGCCGGGGAATCCCTGGCGGCGGGCATCATCTTTACTCTGCCGGCGCTGGTGATGATGAAGGCCTGGGCCGGCTACGAGTGGGGGCCGATGGTGGCCATCGCCATTCTTGGCGGTGTGTTGGGGGTGGCCTTTACCATTCCCCTGCGCCGGGCGCTGATCGTGGAGGCTAAACTGGCCTTCCCTGAAGGGGTGGCTACCGCCCAGGTGCTGAAAACCGGCGGCATTGAAACCGACAAAGACCACCCCGAGTGGAAGCCGAGCGTTGAGGCCAAAGAGGGGTTCAAGCAATTGCTGCAAGCGGCCGGCCTTGGTGGCGGCATCAAGTTGCTGGAAGCAGGCTTTGGGGTGCTGTCTGGCGGGGTGGCGGCCACCAAGGGCTTTTTTGCCGGCAAGTGGCTGTTTACCGGCGACATTACCCTGAGCCCGGCGCTGCTGGGGGTGGGTTATATCGTTGGCCTTAACATCGCCGCCCTGGTGTTTATGGGCGGCGTGATCGGCACCTTGATTGGCGTGCCCTTGAACTGGGCCTTTAACGGCGACGAAATCGCCCAGCTTGCCGGGGTAACCGGCAACCCGGCAAGCTGGACCGCTCAGGATTGGGAAGCCTTGGCTGGCAGCTCCTGGCAGCAGTGCCGGCGCATCGGTGTGGGGGCCATGATGGTGGGCGGGCTCTGGTCCCTTATCACCCTTGCCAAGCCGTTGTGGCAGGGCGTGCGGGCGTCCTTGCAGGCGTATAAGGAATCGAAAAGTGAGGCCGGCAAGGTGCTGCGCACCGAGTTCGACATTCCCATTCCCTACGTGGGGATGATGGTGCTGGTGTCGGTTATTCCGCTCTATTTCCTGTTCCTGAACGCCCTTGGCGACTACAGCGAGCGCTACTGGATAGCCGGGGTGATGACGGTACTGATGCTGCTGTTTGGGTTTATTTTCTCGTCGGTGGCCGGTTACATGGCGGGGCTGGTGGGGTCTTCCAACAACCCCATCAGCGGCGTGACCATTGCCACCGTCATTGTCTCTGCGTTGATTTTGCTGCAATTGATGGGTAACGAGGGCCTGGCCGGCACCTTGGGGCCCATCGCGGTGATTTATCTCGCCGGCATGATCTGCTCGGCGGCGGCCATTGCCGGCGACAACATGCAGGACCTCAAATGCGGCCATATGGTTGGCGCCACGCCCTGGCGCCAGCAGGTGTTCCAGATAGTGGGGGTGGCTGCCGCCGCGACCGCCATTCCCTGGGTGCTCAACATCCTCGATAAGGGCTACGGCATCGGCCGGGTCAGCCCGGTTAACCCCGACGCCACGCCACTTTCTGCTCCGCAGGCCGGGCTGATGAAAGATCTCTCCACCGGCATCTTTGGTGCCGGTATCGAGTGGACCTACATCTACATCGGCTTTGTTCTGGCGGTGGCGCTGATCATCCTCGACGAAGTGCAGAAAAGGCGCGGCGCCAGCTTTCGCTTCCCGGTGCTGGCGGTGGCGGTGGGGGTTTACCTGCCGCTGGGGTTGTCGGTGCCCATCTTCCTTGGCGGCCTGCTGGCCCATTGGCAGCAGAAAAAACGCGGCACCCATGAGGCAGAAGGCAAAGGCTTGTTACTGGCCTCCGGCCTTATCACCGGTGAAGCGCTGATGGGAGTGCTGGTGGCCATTTTGGCGGTGAGCCTGCCGGGCAAGGTGCCCTTTATGGACGGCTTTGCCCTGGCGCCCTGGTTGGGCACGGCAGGCTTGCTGCTGTGCCTGGGTTACCTGGCCAAAAAAGGCTGACAAAAAACCGCCCCTCGGGGCGGTTTTTCACTGGGCGTTATCTGCTGGCGGGCCGGTGCGGTGAAAGACGGTGCCGATAAAACCTTGGTTCATGCGCTGCAGCGCGAAGTAGTGGTTTTTATCGAGCTTGAGGATGTAGGGCAGGCGCAGGCTGTTATCGACCCGGAACTGGGCATCGTCCGGCGGGTTTTCCAGGCTGAACAGGTTGCGGTTGGTGTCCGGGGTTTTACCCAGATACACCAAGTCCATCTGCTGCTCGCCTAAAAAGGCTTTGCTGTCGCTGTAACGGACAGTGGCATTGATGCGTTTGCCTTCGGTGTGCAGGCGATAATCCATCTTGATGAGCTGGTCACCTAAGTCCTGGAAGTAAACCCCCTGCCAGTTGCCCTCGATGGACCACAGCGGCCGCCACTGGGCGCTCAGGCGCCCGGCAACAAAAGCCAGGGCCAGCACACACAGGCTCAGGATGATGGGATAGGCAAACCTTGGCACTGCCATCCGTCCTCCCAAGGGGTGCAAGCGACCCACTGTTCTTCAAAGTAAGCCACCACGCTACCGGCTGGCAGCGTTTTGGTGGCATCCAGTACCGCTTTGGTGGGGGCTTGGGTGTAGATCACCTGCTGCTCAAGATAGGCCTTATGGTCGACAGCAATGCTGAAGCGGGAAAAGGCGTAACAGAAGGTGGCAACGGCGCCAGCGGCAAGCAGAACGTAAAATAGCAGTTGTCGCCAGGGGAAACGGCGTTTCCTGGGACTGTACAACTGACCGAGGAAGTTAAGCTCCTCATCACTCAGTACGTGGTCGATTGAATGCTGCTCGCTAATGGTAACATCCTCCAATGGAGCAGAGACTGACATGCTAATTCCTAACAATGCCTGACTGAATTTTAGGCAACAGCAGGTAACTTCGCCAAAATAGGCAAGAAATGTGCAAATAGAGCGAGATTGAAGAAAAGGCAGCCCGAAGGCTGCCTTTTTTGTGGGGTCTTAGAAATCGACCACCAGCGGGGAGGAGCAAAGGGCAGTACCACTCAAGCACAGGGTGTAACTGACGCTGGCGCTACTGGTAGCAAAGCGGTCGCGGTAGCGGCCATCGTTGAGGGTGCTTTCTACCAGCACGCCGTCACGGTACAGGTCTACCAGCTCGCCGTCGGCCCCTTCCCAGCGCAAGTCCACCAGGGCATTGCCGGTGCGAGACAGGAAGCTGCGGTTGAGGGTCAGGGCGATGCTGGTGTCAGACACCGTGACCGCTTGCCGGGCTTCGTTACTGAGGCCGGTCGAGTCGGTGACAGTGAGCGAGACATTGTAGGTGCCAGCTTCCAGGTAGCTGTGACTGGGGCTGGCTTCCACCGAGGTGGTGCCATCGCCAAAGTCCCACAGCCAGCCGCTGATGTCGTCATCGCGGTCGGTGGAGCTGTCGGTGAAGGTCACCTCCAGGCCGTTGGCGGCCGCGCTGAAAGCCGCCACCGGCGCGCTGGGGCCGGCGTCACCGGTAAGGGCGGTGATATGCAGGTTCCAGCTATTAAGAGTGCCGGTATCCGAGCCTGCGTAATCGGCCACTTTCAGCGTCCAGGTGCCTTGCATCTGCTCACCGTTGAATACATTGCTGCTCCAAGTATCGACGATGTCGTCTTCGCTGCCCCCTTCGCGGTCGCTGAGCACCAACTCGGTGCCTGCCGGTGATACCAGGGTCACGGTCAGGTCGCCACGCCAGGTATGGGTGATGTCGACGCCTACCGACATGGCGAATACCGGCCCGCTTTGGCCTATCTCAATAGTGCTTTGAATGCCGCTTGGGTCCAGATCCGGAATGGGCATGGCGCTGTTGTTGCTGTAGTCAAAGTCTTCCAGGCCCTGGGGCAGCAAGTTCAGGCGCATCTGGGCTTCTTTGTGCAACTCGCCGCTAACACCAGTGACGGTAAAGACGTATTCGCCCCAAGGGGTGTCGGCGCTGGTGGGGATGGTGAGCATTACCACATCCCCCGGCTGGGCGGTTGCAGCAGAGAGGCTGGCACCGGCCAGGGGACTGGCCAGGGTCAGGCTGACATCGCCGCTCCAGTCGGCAACGTTACCGATGCTGATGGCAAAGGTGGCGGTGCTGCCGGCCACCAGTTCCTGGCTGCGGGTATCGGGGGTCAGTTTGAAGGTGGGGCTGGGGTCGGCGGCGTCGATGGCCGATTTGAGGTTAATGCGCTTGCCGGAAACCGTGGTGCCGGCCAAGTCTGCCAGCGGGTCTCCTGAGTCCATCAGCAGGGTTTTCACCTCATCAATACCCAGGGCGGGGTTCACCGACCACACCAGAGCGGCGGCCCCTGTTACATGAGGGGTAGCCATGGAGGTGCCGGAGGCCATGGCATAACCACCGCCGAGGTAGGTGGAGAGAATATCGCTGCCCGGCGCGCCAAGGTCGATGGTGGTGGCGCCGTAGCTTGAGAAGTAAGACATCTCGTCGTTGTGCTCGGTAGAGGCCACCGCCAGGATGGCGTCCGAGTCATAACTCGCCGGGTAGCCTGGGCTGGCGTCCAGATCCAGCGCGTCGTTACCGGCAGCCACCACAAACAGGATGCCGGCGTCCCCGGCCGACTCAATGGCCGCCTTGAGGGACTCGGAATAATCGCCGCCACCCCAGGAGTTGTTGGTGGCGCGGACATTCACCCCGTGGTTGAGCTTGAGGTCGGTGAAGTAATCCAGGCACTCGATGGCATCGTCGGTATCGCCGTAGCCGTCGGCGTCAAGGAACTTACAGCCGACGATGGTCACGTCCCAGTTCACCCCCACCACACCGATGCCGTTGTTACCCTCGGCGCCGATGGTGCCGGAAACATGGGTGCCGTGGCCATGGTCGTCCATGGGGTCGCCACTGTTGGCGAAACTGGATATGCCGTGTACGTCGTCAACGTAGCCGTTGCCGTCATCATCGATGCCGTTACCGGGGATTTCGCCGGGGTTGGTCCAGACATTGGCGGCCAGGTCGGGATGGCTGTAGTCGATGCCGGTGTCAATCACCCCCACCACCACGTCATGGCTGCCGGTGGTGATGTCCCAGGCTTCGGGAGCGTCGATATCGGCGTCAGCACTACCGCCGGTCTGGCCGGTGTTATTCAGCCCCCAAAGCTCGCTAAAGCGCGGATCGTTCGGCTCGGCTGCCAGGTGCAGCCGGTAGTTGGGCTCGGCCACGGCAATGGCCGGGTCCTGGCTCAGTTTTTTCAGTAGCGCATCCCGGTCCATCCCTTGCGGCACCATCACCTTGGCCAGGCGACCACCGGCAAGGTGCTTGAACCGCAGGTCGCGCCCGGCGCTATCCAGGGTCCGCAATTTGCCGCCGGCACTTTGAATGGACAGCAACCGCTGCTGGCGGTCGATGCCGGTTTTGAACATCACCAAGATGGAATCGGTAGCGGCGCTCGGGGTCAGGGACTTGCCAGGGGCTGCGTAGGCGCTACTGGCGCCAAGCAATGCAGCGCCCACCGCGAGCGCGATTAGCTTTTTATGACTCATGAATTTTCCTTGTCTGTGGTCTCTGAAGGTTGGTGCAGGCACCTCTTCAAGCCTTATCAAGGAGTTGGGGTTCTGCCCGTACCCAAGCGGTAATACACCCTTTTGGGCTAGTCCCGCTGGCAGTGCTATTGCCGGGCATTGGCGTTAGAGGGCTGAAACTTAAGAAATAATTAAGTTTGGGCATGGCTCTCGTTTTTGCTCCCTATCACCCTTTCTTCCGATTGCCTGAGATCCTCGCTGGGGTAGGCTGAAGGCTGAACTGTCAAAATAATGACGCTTGCCAAGGAGCCAAGGTGAAAAGTCATCCCCTCTTGTTGTCTCTGCCACTGCTGCTGAGTTGTGCCGTTTGGGCTGACGACCCCTTGCCCGGAGGCCAGGTATTGAGCCCGACCCTGGCAGCGCTGTTGGAGCGCCAGCAACTGGCCAACACCCTGGTGCTGGCACAAACCGGCCAGGCCAACAGCGCCGTGCTTAACCAGCAGGGCCTGGCCAACCTGGCCGTTATCCAGCAACTGGGTGAGCAAAACAGCCTGGATTTGCTGCAAATCGGCCGCGGTAACCAGGCCAATGTGCTGCAACAAGGCACCGGCAACCAGGCCAGCCTCAGCCAACTTGGCAATGACAACCAGATCACGCTGGGACAATGGGGCCAGAGCGGCTTTTCCATTGAACAGCTTGGGAACGGGGCGGAAATCACCGTCCTGCAATATTAAAGATAGGGAGAGTCCTCGATGTGTTCGTTTAAATACCGTAAACACCTGCTCAGCCTGGCCATTGGCCTGGCCTTCAGTGGCAGTGTGCTGGCTGCTGGCAATGAAGCCACCATTACCCAAACCTCCGCTGCCGGCGTAGCAGCAGGTAACACCGCCACCGTGACTCAGACTGGCGACATCAACGTTGCCGAAGTGACCCAAGACGACGAGCTGAACGTGACCACCGTGACCCAGGATGCGGTCTGGGCGGAAGCCTATGTCGACTCCGCCGGCGTCAACAACCAGGTGACCGTCACCCAAAGTGACGACTGGCATATCGCCAGCGTGTCTGCCGAAGGCAACGACAACACCGCCAGCGTTATCCAGACCGATTTCCTCAACGTTGCCGACGTAGAAATGAGCGGCGATGCCAACAGTGTTGCCATCGAACAGCATGGCCAGCTCAATGAAGCCACAGCCCTGACCTACGGCGACAACAACAGCGTCAGCCAAAGCCAGTTCGGCTCCAGCAACTGGAGTGAAGGCAGCTTTGTTGGTAACAACAACAGCCTGGAAAGCACCCAGGAAGGCAGCGGCCAAGAATCCGGCCTGATGGATGTGTACGGCAACAACAACGCCATGGAAGTCGAGCAGTACGGCGTGTCCAACGTCGGCGGCGTGGTGGGTGTTACCGGCGACGACAACACCGCCTACATCTACCAAGAAGGCACCTCCAACGTCTTTATCGCCCGCGATCTGTCCGGCACCAACAACATGCTGGACGCCTATCAAAGTGGCGTGAGCAACCAGTTTTTGCTGCAACCGGTTTCCGGTGACGACAACGTGGTGCTGGCCGACCAGCGCGGCGACTACAACACCATCGAAGCCGGCTACGGCCTCCCGGGTGACGACAACTACGTCGATATCCAGCAGCGCGGCGACGACAACTACAGCTACGTGGAAGTGGGTGAAGATCACCACGATGTGGTGATCAACCAACTGGGTGACCAAAACCAGGCCGAAGCCCTGACCTACGGCGACAGCAACAGCGTCAAGATCACCAGCCGCGGCGACATGAACCTCGCCAGCGTCTATGCCGATGGCGTAGAGGTGGATGCCGAAGTGATCCAAGAAGGCACCGACAACTGGGCCATCATGGATGTGTCCGGCGAGTTCACCACTGTCGACGTTGACCAGGACGGTACCTCCAACACTACTTACATCTACGGTGACCGTGCCCAGAACGACACCATCGCTGTTGCCCAAACCGGCGACCTGAACATGGTGGATCTGCTGGTATCGAGCTCCCAGAACGTGGTGGATATCGCCCAGAACGGTAACACCAACACCGTGGTTGGCCTCGATGGCGGCGCCTTTGCGGTAACCGGCACCGGCGGCGATGTCAGCATCACCCAAACCGGCAACGGCAACATGGTGATGGGTGCCCAGGGCGGCGCGTCCAACATCATGACCATCACCCAGAGCGGTGACATGAACACCGCCACCATCAGCCAAAACTAAGGCTAAAGGCGCGGCCGTCTGGCCGCGCCTTTTCACCATGAAAAAGCATTGGCTGCTACTGGTGATACTGCTGCTAAGCCCGGTGAGTATTGCCAAGGAAATCGAGCTGTCCGGCCTGGTACTGGACCGAACCCTTACCCGTTTTGGTAAGGATTTCGTGTTTTATTTTTCTAGTTACTGGCGGGACTTGCCCCAGACCGACGGGATCTCGGTGGTGGTCTATGAGCGGGTTTATCCCCAGGCCGGCACCTATCTGTGGGTCGAGATGAATCAAACCCGCATTTACGCCACCTACTTTGGCCGGCGTTACAACAACATCAAAGAAAAGGCCGAGCAGGCCACCCTGGTAGCGGTGAATGAGCTGGCGCAGATCCGCGCCCGGGTCATTACCGGCGAAGGATTGGAACAAGGATTGTAGCGATGACAAGAATGTTGGCCCTCGTGGCCTTGCTGGCGTCGGCCAGCGCCGGGGCAACCGAATTGGTCTATACCCCCATCAACCCCAGCTTTGGCGGCAACCCCCTCAACGGCAGTTTTCTGCTGAACAAGGCCCAAAGCCAGAACGACCACAAGGCCGAAGATGAGTCTCTGAGCTTTGAGGATCAATTCAAGGCCGCTCTTGAGCGCAACATTATCAGCTCCCTGACCCGGCGTATCTCAGACGGCGAGGTCACCGAAGGCACCTGGGACACCGGTGATTACCGTATTGATGTCAGCGCCGGTGACGGCAGCGGCGTGATTGTCACCATCACCAACCTGGCAACAGGGGAAGTGACCATCATTACCATGCCGTCCATGGGGTAACACGATGCGCCTTGTACTTTCGTTGGCAGCCAGCTTGCTGCTGGGTGGCTGCGCCGCCTTTAACAACCCCCAGTTCAACCTGAGCGATGCCCAGGTCAACCCGCCGTCCCAGGACATGCTGGCGTTGGAAAAAGGCCCCAAGCCACGCCACCCCATTCCGGTGGCGGTGTACGCTTTTCGTGACCAGACCGGCCAGTACAAACCCCAGGAGAACGTCAGCTCGTTCTCTACCGCCGTTACCCAGGGCGGCACTTCCATTCTGGTGCAGTTGCTGCTGGATTCGGGCTGGTTTATGCCCATGGAAAGGGAAGGCCTGCAAAACCTGCTGACCGAGCGCAAAATTGTCTCGGCTGCCCAGCAAAAGGGCCAGGAGCTACCCAGCCTGCAAGAGTCGCGACTGATCTTTGAAGGGGGCATCATCAGCTATGAAACCAACCTCAACACCGGCGGTATCGGGCTGGAGTATTACGGCATCGGCGCTTCTGAGCTGTATCGGGAAGACCAGGTGTCGGTTTACCTGCGGGCGGTGGACGTTCGCAGCGGCCGGGTGCTGTTGTCGGTGTCGGCCTCCAAGAAAGTGCTGTCTCAAGAAATGAGGGCCGGGCTGTTCCGTTATGTCAGCCTTAACCGCCTGGCCGAAGCTGAAGCCGGCTTTACCACCAACGAACCGGTGCAACTGTGTGTACGCCAAGCCATGGAAGCGGCCCTTATCGGGCTTATCCAGCAAGGCGAAGACAAAGGCTATTGGCGGGCAGACGACACCGGGGCCTGAGCGTCCATCAGGCCCCGGCTTGGGTTACATCATCATCCGCGGCTCCCGGCTGAGCTGCTGCGCCCAGCGCAGCAGCTCGACCCGGTTACGTGACTGGGTCTTTCGGAAAATCGACGACAGATGTGCCTTGACGGTATGGGCGCTGATGTTGAGGTTGTAGGCAATTTCCTTATTGCGTGCCCCTTGCCCCACCAGCTCGATGATGCGCTTTTCCTGGCGGGTCAGCGACATCATCGCCGACACATCACCCTGCTCGGCGCCCAAGGACTGGCGCTGGCGCACCATGTCGTCCACCAGCGCCGACAGCAGCGCCCGGTCGTAATAGAGCTGGCCCCGCATCAACAGCTTGATGGCCAGCAGCACCTGATCGAGCTGCTCCTCACGGTGAATAAGGCCCCGCACGCCCAGCATCAAGGCGATTTGCGGGTCGACCAGCCGACTCTCCACCTGATAAAGAAAGATGGGCGAGAACTGCATGGCATGGCGCAGGGTATTGGGCAGGCCGTGTTTATCCAAGCGCAAGCCACTAAAAGGGATCGCCAGCAGGGTGCTGTCGTCGGCTTTTTCCATGGCTTGGATATCGTCTCTGACCACCTCGGCTTCAAAGCCAAGGGATTGAGCCAGCAAGGGCAGGTTGCCCGGTGGCTCTCGGTTTGCAAGCACTATGATTTTTCTAAAGTCTTCCATGATCACCTCAAGGCATCATCAGTCATCCCACTTCACTGTGGTGTTATTGGTTGATTCAGGTACGCATCGCGGACGCCATTGAGTGACTTATATTGACGATTAATTAACCTTTTTTCTACATCTTTGCGTGATGTCCTAGCCCAATGGGCTAGGACAAAAGGGTGAGGTGGGGGTTAGCGGATCAGCCAGTTGTACAGTTCGTCCTTTAATTGGGCTCGTTTCTGTTTGAGCCCCTTCATGGTTTGGTCATCCACGGGCTGGTTACGCATCTGCAGGCCTCTTATCTGGTGGTCTAGCTTGTGATATTCGGCGGCGGCGCGCGCAAAATCGGCATGAGCGGACTTGAGTTCCTGGATACGGTCACAGTGATCGGGGAACTCGGTATAAAGGCTGTGGTTGTCCGACATCTCTTTGTTCCTCCTTTTCAGGCAGTGGATGAATTACCGGGCCCGTTGCGGCTGTTCCATACCGCTATCGCGCCCGGTCTCAGCAAGTATGACCCATGATAGACTTACCCGTTCGCGCGAATCGGAGAATGACATGGCCTGGATTCAGGTACGTACCAATACCACTGCCCAAGTAGCGGAAAAGCTTGGGGATCTGCTGATGGAACAAGGGGCACTGTCCATCACCTTTATGGACGCCAAAGACACCCCGGTGTTCGAGCCGCTGCCCGGCGAGACCCGCCTGTGGGGCGATACCGACCTGATGGCACTCTTTACTGCCGACGCCGACACCAGCGGCGCCCAGGCCCTGCTGCGCACCGTGTTGGGGGAAGAGGCGCCTATCAAGGTAGAAGTGCTGGAAGACAAAGACTGGGAACGGGCCTGGATGGACAACTTCCACCCCATGCAGTTTGGTAAGCGGTTGTGGATCTGCCCGTCCTGGCGTGATGTGCCAGACCCGAGCGCCGTCAACGTACGGCTGGACCCGGGCCTGGCCTTCGGCACCGGCACCCACCCCACCACGGCGCTGTGCCTCGAATGGCTGGATGGTCTCGATCTTAGCGGTAAAACCGTGGTGGATTTTGGCTGCGGCTCCGGCATTCTCGCCATCGCCGCCCTTAAACTGGGCGCCGCCCGGGTGGTGGGAGTGGATATCGACCCTCAAGCTATCGAAGCGAGCCGCGCCAACGCCGAGCGTAACGACGTAGCCGACCGCCTCGAGCTGTACCTGCCCAAAGACCAGCCCCTTGGCCTTAAAGCCGATGTGGTGGTGGCCAATATCCTCGCCGGCCCCTTGGCTGAGCTGCGTGACATCATCCTTGGTTACCTCAAGAGCGGCGGTGCCATCGCGCTTTCAGGGGTGCTGGAAAGCCAGGCCCAAGGCCTGGTCGAGCACTACGGCGAACAGTGCCAAATGGCGCCGGTGGTTACCCGCGAAGAGTGGTGCCGCCTGAGTGGTATCAAGGGCTGAATGCAAGGGAAATCGGGCCCTTGATGATGTTTTTGCCTGTGAGCCAACAAAAAACCGCTTTCGGTTAATTTGTGACCTTTTCAGACCGGTCATAAATGCGTAAACTACGCGGCCCTGTGCTACTGGCTTTCCCGGGTTCATGCAAATCGGTCCTTACAAACTGGATGTGCCGCTGATCCTGGCCCCCATGGCTGGGGTGACAGATCAGCCTTTTCGCAAGCTTTGTCTGCAGATGGGTGCAGGCCTGGCGGTGTCGGAAATGCTGTCTGCCAACCCCGATGTCTGGCAGTCGGAGAAATCCCGGCTGCGGATGGTCCATGACCAGGAAGCGGGTGTAAGGGCAGTGCAAATAGCCGGCTCAGAGCCCCAGTTGATGGCCGATGCGGCCCGTTTCAACGTTGAAAATGGCGCCCAGGTGATCGACATCAACATGGGTTGCCCCGCCAAGAAGGTAAATAAAAAGCTCGCAGGTTCTGCGTTGCTGCAATTTCCTGATCTGGTGGAAGACATTTTGAAGGCCGTGGTGGCGGCAGTGGATGTGCCCGTCACCTTAAAGATCCGTACCGGCTGGGACCCGGAAAACCGCAACGGTGTGGTTATCGCCAAGCTGGCCGAGCGTTGTGGTATCCAATCCCTGGCGGTGCATGGCCGAACCCGCGCCTGCATGTTCAAGGGCGACGCCGAGTTCGAGACCATCAGGGCCATCAAAAGGGCCGTGGACATGCCGGTGGTCGCCAATGGCGACATCACCAGCGTGGAAAAGGCCCAATGGGTGCTCAAGCATACCGGCGCCGATGCCATCATGATTGGCCGAGGCGCCCAGGGGCGACCCTGGCTGTTCCGGGAAACCGCACACTTCCTCGAAACAGGGCGGCACTTGCCGGCCCCCTCGATTGGGGAGCAGGCCTCTATCCTTCGGGAACATGTCGAGGCACTGCATGGGTTCTATGGCGATTTCAAAGGCGCCCAGATCGCCCGCAAACACGTGGGGTGGTATCTGGCGTCTCATGATGAGGGTGGCGAATTTCGCCGGGCTTTTTATGCGTTGACGGACGCCCAGTCGCAGCTTGATGCGCTGGCGCGCTATTTCCGTTCATTGTAGTTTTCAAGATAACAACCAAGAGCGTTAAGACTATGTTTGACTCCAACATGACGACTGATGTTTCCAAGTCTCTGACTGCCGTGAGCCCTAAAACTGGCGACTCACAGCCCCTGCGTAATTCCGTACGTCAAGCGCTCCAGAACTACTTCTCCCAATTAGATGGCCAGGAAGTAACCGAGCTGTATGAAATGGTGCTGAGCGAAGTCGAAGCCCCCCTGCTGGATGTAGTGATGACCTACACCCGTGGCAACCAAACCAAGGCTGCCAACATGCTGGGCATCAACCGCGGTACCCTGCGCAAGAAGCTGAAAAAATACGGCATGAACTAAGCGATTGGTTGATGCAAAAGAAAAACCCCGGTGCGAAAGCCCGGGGTTTTTTGTTGCTTGGGATATAAAAAAGCCCCGCTTCGGCGGGGCTTTTTTCAGGCGTCGGAGTTGACCACCCTGACCTGGGTATCGTTGCTGACCCCGTCGGGGGGATTGGTGATCACTTTGTCGTTAACGGTCAGGCCGGTGGCCACTTCCACATCCCGGCCCAGATCGCGGGCGATGCTGATGGGCTTGAGGTGGACCTTGTTGCCGCTATCGACGGTGGCCACGGACAGGCCCTTGGCATCGAAGATAATAGCGCTGGCGGGCACCGTCACCACCCCCTTGGGTTTGGGGAGATCGAGCTCGACGCTGGCATAGCCGCCGGGCAGCAATTCCCCTTGGCTGTTGTCCATCACCAGTTGCATCAAAGCGGTGCCGGAGTCCTGGTCAACCGCCTGGGAAGAGGCTTCCACCCTGGCCTGGTAGTGCTTGCTGGGATGTTCGGGCACGCTGATGCTGGCCAGGGTACCCACCGGCACTTGGGGCACGTCTTGTTGGGGCACCCGGATATAGACCCGCAGCCGGCTGACATCGGCCACCTGGAATAGCGCCTGGCCGCCATTGCTGCCAGAGCTAATAAGGTCGCCAATATCGGTGTTGCGGGCGGTTACCACGCCGGCAAAGGGCGAGACGATGGCGGCGTAATCTTTTTGCACTTCCAGGTATTTGACGTTGGCCTCGGCGGCGCGCACCTGGGCCAGGCTGGCCTCATAGGCACTTTGATTCTGCTGGGCTTCCTGCATCGACACCGCCTTGGTCTGGGCCAGTTTCTGCCAGCGCTCGGTGGTGGATTTGGCCAAGGCGGCGTTGGCCTTGGCCACGCCCAACTGGGCCTTGGCCTGCATCAATTGCTGGTCGATATCGGGGGTGTCGATGCTGGCCAGCTGCTGGCCAGCAGCCACCTTGCTGCCGATATCCAGTTGCCAGCTTTTTAAGTAGCCATTGACCCGGGCGTAGATGGGGGCCTGGCGATACGCCTCCAGGCGCCCTGGCAGTTGAAGCTGCATCTGGCCGGCCCCGGCGCTGGGGTTAACCACCGCCACCGCCGCAATGGCCTGGGCGTCGGTCCAGGTCTTGAGGGCGTCGTCTTCCTTGGCGCGCAGCACCAGGCCCGAGCTGGCAACGGCGGCCGCCACCACGAACACACCAATGCCGATGTTGCGCAGAGTATGGGATTGAGACTTAGACATGGGCGTCGCTCCGATGAGAGTGGCGGTGAAAGAGGCTAAACAGCACCGGTACAAAGAACAGGGTGGCGATGGTGGCAAACAGCAGGCCGCCAATAACGGCGCGCCCCAAGGGGGCATTCTGCTCGCCGCCGTCACCCAAGCCAAGGGCCATGGGCAGCATGCCGATGATCATCGCCAGCGCCGTCATCAATACCGGGCGCAGGCGAGCATAACCGGCCGCCATGGCGGCCTGGGTGGCATCCCCCAATTCAGCCAGTTTTTCCTTGGCAAAACTCACCACCAGCACGCTGTTGGCGGTAGCCACCCCCATACACATGATGGCGCCGGTCAGGGCAGGTACGCTGAAGGTGGTATGAGTGGCAAACAGCATCCAGACAATGCCGGCTAGGGCCGCTGGCAGGGCGCTCACGATGACGAAAGGGTCACGCCAGGACTGGAAGTTCACCACGATCAGCAAGTACACCATAACGATGGCTCCCAGCAGGCCATAAAGCAGGCCGGTGAAGGCGCTGTTCATGGTTTTCACCTGGCCGCTCAGGGTCACCACGGTGCCCTTGGGGCGGTCGCTTTGATGGGCGTCCAGCAGATTTTGCAAGTCGTTGGCCACGGCGCCTAAGTCCCTGCCTTGTACGGTGGCGAAGATCTGCACCACAGGTTGAATGTTGTATTCGGTTACCACCGCATCGGTGCGGCTACGGGTAAATTGCACCAGGCCACCCAGCACCGTGGTTTGCCCAGCGCCGGTGCCGTTGACCGGCACGTTTTTAAGGGCCTTGAGGGAGTCGATATGGTACTGCGGGGTTTGCAGGACTATGGGGTAGGTCACGTTGTTTTGGGGGTTTAGCCAATAGGTGGGCGCCACCTGGCTGGAGCCAACCAGATTGACCACCAGGCTGTTGGCGATGTCCTTTTGGGTTACCCCGGCATAGAGGGCGCGGGTGCGGTCAACGTTCACATCCATGGCTGGGGCGTTGGGGGATTGCTGGATGCGCACATCGGCAATACCGGGGATGCGTTTAAGCGCTGGCAGCAAGGTGTTGGCATAGGCAAAGCTGCTGGCGGTGTCGCGGCCTTGCAGCCGTACCTCGATAGGCGAGGGAGTACCGAAGTTCAATATCTGGCTGACGATATCGGCCGGCAGGAAGGAAAAGGCCATGTCGGGAAACTGCTGGGGCAGCACTTCCCGCAGCCGCTTGATGTACTCGGCGGTGGGGGCATGGCCCTTATGCAGCGAGATCTGGATGTCGCCGTCCTCGGTGCCAATCATGCCGTTGTTGGCATAGATGGTATTGATGCTGGACGCGTAGGTGCCCAGGTTGTCGGTCAGGGCCGCCAGATCCTTAGCCGGGATCACTTGGCGGACAGCCTGCTGCACCTTGGCAAAACGGGCAGCGGTTTCCTCTATCCGGGTGCCCACCGGCGCCCGGGCGTGCAGCACGATTTGCCCGGCATCAACGGTGGGAAAGAAGTCCCGGCCCACAAAAGGCACCAGCGCAAAAGACAGCATCACAAAGGCCATAAAGACGGCGATGAAGGTTTTGGGGGTGGCCATGGTGGCGGCAAGGAGCTGATGATAGCTATGGCGAAAGCGGTTGAAGCCGCGCTCAAAGCCAGCCTGGAAACGCTGGAAAAAACCCAGCTTGCTGTGGCCAGGGCCTTCGCCCTGGTGGGGTTTTAACAGGTACTTGGCCAGGGTCGGCACCAGGGTGAACGACAAAATAAAAGAGAACAGCATGGCCAGCATCACCGCTTCGGCCATGGGCACAAAGAGGTAGCGGGGTAGCCCATCCAGCAAGTACATGGGCACGAACACGATGCAGATACACAACAGCGACACAAAGGCCGGCATCAGTATTTGCCGGGTGCCGTCAAGGATGGCCTGCTCTACCGCTTGTCCCTCTTCAAGGTGAACGTTGACGTTCTCTATGGTCACCGTGGCCAAATCCACCAAAATGCCCACTGCCAGGGCCAGGCCGCCAAGGGTCATGATGTTAAGGGTTTCGCCCAGCAGCGACAGCACGATGATGGCGCCGAGGATCGATAGCGGAATGGACACCGTCACAATCAGGGTGGAGCGCCAACTGCCGAGGAACAGCAAAATCATCAAGCTGGTCAGCAGCGCCGCTATCACCCCTTCGGTGACTACGCCGTCGATGGCCCCCTCGACAAACAGCGACTGATCCCCCATGACCTTCACTTCCAGGTTGTCCGGCAGCTGGGCCTTAACCTGTTCAAGCTTGTCTTTCACCCCGTTGATGACATCCAGGGTCGAGGTGTTGCCGTTCTTGTAGATGTTCATCAGCACCGAACGGCCGCCGTCCACGTGCACGATATTGGTTTGCACGGCGCTGCCGTCGCGCACTGAGGCGACGTCACGGATAAACACCATGGCCCCGTTGACCATTTTCACCGGGAAGTCGGCAATTTCGGCCAGGTTTTTCGGGGAATTGTTGAGGTTGATGGCGTATTCGAGGTCGCCAATTTTCTCGGTACCGGCCGAAATCACCAGGTTCTGGGCCGCCAGGGCGTTGGCCACGTCCTGGCCGGTCATGCCGCGGGCCTTGAGCGCCTCGGGTTTGAGATCGATCTGCACCTGGCGCTGTTTACCGCCGTAAGGGTAGGGAATGGCGGCGCCGGGCACCGTCACCAGGGCGGTGCGCAGCCGGTTCAGCGCCAAGTCGGCCAGCTGTTGCTCGGTCAGACCCTTGCCCGACAGGGCCAGCTGCATCACCGGCACCGTCGAGGCGCTGTAGTTGATGATAAGAGGCGGCTGGGCACCGGGGGGCATGCGTTTGACGATGGTCTGGGCCACCGCTGTCACCTGGGCGTTGGCCAGGTTGATGTCCACGTCCGGCTGGAAGAAGATTTTAACGATGCCGGTGCCGTTGTAGGAGTTGGCCTCGATGTGCTCGATGTTGTTGACGGTGGTGGTCAGCACCCTTTCAAAGGCGGTGGTCACCCGGCCGGCCATTTCTCTTGGCGGCAGACCCTTGTACTGCCAGGCCACCGCCACCACCGGAATGTCGATGTTGGGGAAGATATCCTTGGGTGTGCGCTTGGCGAGCAGTGGCCCCAGGATCAACAGCACCAGGGCCATGACCACAAAGGTGTAGGGGCGGCTCAATGCAACGCGAACAAGTCCCAACATAAAGGCCAACTCTGTCTATAAGCAAAGCGCCAAACCTTATCCTGCTAATAAACACTGGCATAGAGAAGATGCGACGAGTCGCCCGAAGGGTGGGACTCATTCATGAAAAGCAGCACCTTTGCTACGGTTAATCCTTCAAACGCAGGGCATCGAGCACCAGGCTGAACGCCGTGGAGTGCTGGCGGCGATTGGGGTAGTAGAGCGAATACCCATCAAAAGGCGGGCACCAGTCATCGAGGATCTGCACCAGCTCGCCTCGCTCCAAGTAAGGCGTGACCATATCCAGGCTGGTAAAGGCGATACCATAACCATCCAGGCAGGCCTGCAGTGCATGTTGACTGTCGTTAAAGGCCAGCTGCCCCGACACGCGCACCGCCATTTCTTCGTCCCCTTTACCAAACTCCCATGCGTAAAAGCCGCCGTAAGTGGGCAAGCGAATGTTGATGCAGTTATGCCTGGCAAGATCGCTCGGATGCGTCGGCGCCGGGTGCTCGGCAAGATAGGCGGGGCTGGCCACCGCCACCATGCGCAGTGGCCCTGAGAGGGGCACCGCTATCATGTCTTTTGGCAGGCTTTCGGTGAGGCGCACCCCCATGTCGAAGCGCTCGGCAACAATATCGGTGAAGCGGTTTTCAGCGGAGATCTCGATATGGATCTCAGGGTAGTTTTGCAACAAGGGCTTGAGCCTTGGCCATAAAAATTGGCTAACGGCATGGCGCGATGCGTTGATGCGGATGGTGCCGGTGGGTTTGCCGCGCAAGTCGCCAATGGCCGAGAGCTGTTCTTCGATTTCTTCCAGGCGCGGCGCCACCGTCAGCAGTAGCTTCTCGCCAGCTTCGGTAGGAGACACGCTGCGAGTGCTGCGGGCCAGCAGCCGCAGCCCAAGGCGCTCTTCCAAGCCGCGCATGGCGTGGCTCAGCGCTGAAGTAGACACCCCCATCTGCGCCGCCGCCTTGGTAAAACTGCCCTCTCGGGCCACGGTGACAAAGGCCACCAGATCGTTGAGGTTTTCGCGCAGCATGGGGATCCTGATGGAGGGGGGGGGAGAATTGTTTTATTTTATATCACTCACCAAAGTGATTATTGTTGAGTTATTTTCATTAGGCCTTACGCAACTCTCCTCCTAATGCCCGTGACTTTCCTTTGGTAAGATCGGTGTTATGCCTTTTGGGCAACCGCCTGGAATTGCTCCGCCTCCACTTTCTTGGAAACCTTGGCCCTACCGCGGAAGCAGCAGCTCGGTATATGGCCATGCTGGCAGTACACTGAAAACAGGTCAGCGCGAAAGAATGGCGTTTAAAAGCCGGTCTTGAAAAAGGATGAAACCCGAAGCAGGCATAAAATAGGAGGCGGCTACTTACATTTTTATTTTGTATATGTCGTATATCGAAAAATGATTTGTAAAGTTAACGCCATCTTTTAAATCTTATTTCTTGAAAAATACTAATAAGCGCGTTCGGAAATTTAGTTTAATGAGTGACGAGCGAGCTTGTTAGAATCCTGTTTCCGTTGTATTCGCCCTGTAATTCTTATCGGACCATCACACGAATGATTTTCCTGCGCCTTCATATTGAGGGCTTGGTTGTCTTTCGTTTCTCACCTCACTTCCTGGCAGGAGATACCGATGCTGCAACGACAATTAGGTCAATTTGGTCCGCAGGTGTCGGCGCTGGGCCTGGGTTGCATGGGGCTGAGCGGCGGTTATGGCCGGCCGGTGAATCATGGCGATGCCCTGCGCCAGCTGCAAAGCGCCGTGGATATGGGGGTCAGTTTCTTTGATACCGCCGAAGCCTATGGCCCTTTTACCAACGAAGCCTTGCTGGGCCAGGCCCTGGCGCCGGTGCGGGACAAGGTGGTGATCGCCACCAAGTTTGGCTCGCAGATCAGCCGTGACGGTACCCTGCACGCGCCGCAAAGCCGGCCCGACCATATCCGGGGCGTGGTAGAGGCCAGCCTGACCCGGCTCGATACCGACCATATCGACATCCTTTATCAGGACAGGTTTGACCCACAAGTGCCCATCGAAGAGGTGGCGGGCACGGTGCAGGCGCTTATCAAGGAAGGCAAGGTGCGTTACTTTGCCATGGCCAACAGCTGCCCTGATATCATTCGCCGTGCTCACCAGGTACAGCCCCTGGCGGCAGTGCAATGTGAGTACTCACTTTGGCAAAGGCCCGAGCCGCAGATGCTGGCACTGGTCGCGGAGCTGGCCATCGGCCTGGTGGCCTGCCGCCCCTTGGGCCAGGGGCTGCTGAGTGGGCTGTTGGACCAGCACAGCCATTTTCGCCGTGGCGATGTGCGCCGCGACCAGCCCCGTTTCAGCCGTGCTAATTTGCAGCAGCTGGCGCCTTCCCTGGCGCGGCTGCACGCCATTGCCGAGGGCCACCGGGCCAGCTGCGCACAAGTGGCGCTGGCCTGGCTGCTGGCCCGCTATCCGGCACTGGTGCCGGTGCCGGGGTCCAGTAACCCCCAGCATCTGGCCGAAAACCTGGCGGCAACCCGCTTGGTGCTTCCCGAGGCAGAACTGGCCTTGCTGGATGGCCTTTTTGCCACTGAACAAAGCCTGCCGAATGAAGCCATGATGGCGATGGCCTAAGGCAGATATGGCGAAAGATTTGCTGTTTTTTCGGCAGGTAGCCGCTGATTGATGAGCCAGATTGAAAGATGTGTTCAGAAATACCTAACTAATCAAGGGATGATAAATGCGGTATTGTATTCATTGCTTGCCCTCGGGATTAAATAAAGCCAACACCCCCATTAGCCAGGCAACCTATTTTACTCCTAACCAATGCCGGTATTTATCCAGCCGATAAATCCAACCATGAGCGGCAAAATGCCGTGAATTACATCACTGATATGAATTGATTTTATAACCGTGGTGAATAGGTGTTTTGGTTTTCTCCAAAACACGGTTTGTGCCGCCCGGCGCAGTACACGAATTCAAGACATTTTTTATTTCCTATTCGGCGACGAAAGCCCTTTTCTTTCTGGCCGGTGAGGGTCCTTTTTTACTGTTAAAACGAAGGTGAATCGACATGAGCGCGCCCAAACTGCCCGTTCGCAATACCTGGCTGCTTGCCGCCGCCCTGGTGACCGCCAGTGCTGGCTTGTCCCTGATGATGCCTTGGGAGTCTTCCCAGGCCAGCGAGCCTGCCGCCGCGCCTGCCGCCGCGCCTGCCGCGGTGAGCGTGTCGGTGGCCAAGGTTGAGGCCAGCCACTTTACCAATTGGGCCGAGTTTTCAGGCCACCTGGATGCCATCAACCGTGTTGAGGTGCGGCCCAGGGTGTCTGGGATGCTGCTTAGCCGTCATTTCACCGAAGGGGCCCTGGTGAATAAAGGCGATCTGCTGCTGACCCTCGACCCAGCTCCTTTCGCCGCTGAAGTGGCCAGGGCCAAGGCCGATGTGGCCGCTGCCAAGGCGCGCCAAGCCCAGGCCCATAATGACTACGACCGGGCTCAAGGCCTTTGGAAAACCAAGGTGATTGCCAAGAACGACCTGGACCAGCGCCAAAACGCGGCCTTGGAGTCCGATGCCGAGCTGGAAGCGGCCAAGGCCCAGCTGCAAACCGCCGAGCTGAACCTTTCCTACACCCAGGTTAAGGCGCCCATCGCCGGGCGCATCGGCAAGCTGACCGTGACCGAGGGCAACCTGGTGGCCGCCGGCCCCAGCGCCCAGGCCCTGACCAGCATTGTCTCGGTTGACCCCATCTACGCCAGCTTTGACGCCGACGAACAAACGGTGATGCGCGCCTTGAGCGGCATTTCCGCCGCCGACCGTGCCACCAGCCAATATGGCGCCGTGGCGGTAGAGCTGGGCACCGCCGCCACCGACAACACCCCCATCCTGGGCAAATTGCAGTGGGTGGATAACCAGATTGACCCCGGCAGCGGCACCATTCGCCTGCGCGCCCAGTTCAGTAATGCCGGCGCCACTCTTATTCCCGGCCAGTTTGTACGGCTGCGCCTGGGCCAGGCCCAGCGCACCGACGGCTTGCTGATCACCGAGCGGGCCCTGGGCACCGATCAGGACAAAAAATACGTGCTGGTGGTGGGCACCGACAACAAGGTGCAGTACCGCGAGGTGCAACTGGGCGACGCCGTGGGCGACCTGCGCCTGGTGAAAAGCGGCCTCAAAGCCGGTGAAAGCATTGTGGTCAGCGGCCTACAACGGGTGCGCCCAGGCATGACCGTTGCGCCCCAAACCGTTCCCATGGAGCCGAAAGCATGAATTTATCCCGTTTCTTTATCGACAGGCCCATCTTTGCCGGGGTGTTGTCGGTATTGATCTTCCTGGCTGGGGCGGTGTCCCTGCCGCTGCTGCCCATTTCCGAATACCCGGAAGTGGTGCCGCCCACCGTGGTGGTGAAAGCCTCTTACCCCGGCGCCAACCCCAAGGTGATTGCCGAAACCGTGGCCACGCCGTTGGAGGAATCCATCAACGGCGTGGAAGGCATGCTCTATATGAACAGCCAGGCCACCACCGACGGCGCCATGACCCTGAATGTGGTGTTTGCCCTGGGCACAGACCCTGACAAGGCCCAGCAACTGGTGCAAAACCGGGTGGCTCAGGCCGAGGCCAAGCTGCCCCAGGAAGTGCAGCGCCTGGGGGTAACCACCACCAAGGCCTCGCCCGATCTGACCATGGTGGTGCACCTGGTGTCGCCCAACGACCGCTACGGCATGGACTACCTGCGTAACTACGCCCTGCTGCATATCCGTGACCGCCTGGCGCGGGTTAAAGGGGTAGGGGACGTAGCCATCTTCGGTGGCGGCGAGTACGCCATGCGGGTTTGGCTGGACCCGCAAAAAGTGGCCGAGCGAGGTCTTTCTGCCAGCGACGTTGTTTCCGCTATTCAAGGCCAGAACGTGCAGGCGGCGGCCGGTATCATCGGCGGCTCACCCAGCCTGCCCGGCACCGAGCTGCAACTGTCGGTTAACGCCAAGGGGCGCCTTAAAGACCCGGAAGAGTTCGGCAACATCATCATCCGTACCTCCCAAGATGGCGCCGTCACCCGCTTAAAAGACGTGGCCCGCATCGAGATGGGAGCGGCGGATTATTCGCTGCGGTCGCTGCTGAACAACAAGCCGGCGGTGGGTATCGGTATCCACCAGGCGCCGGGCGCCAACGCCCTGGAGATCTCCACCCAGGTACGGGCGATCATGCAGGAGATCGGCAAAAAGATGCCCGAGGGCGTCCAGTACCGTATCGCCTATGACCCCACCCAGTTTGTGCGCGCCTCTATTGAGTCGGTGATCCACACCCTGTTGGAAGCCATTGCCCTGGTGGTGTTGGTGGTGGTGGTATTCCTGCAAACTTGGCGGGCCTCGCTTATTCCGCTGCTGGCGGTACCCATTTCCATTGTCGGTACCTTTGCGGTGCTGAATCTGCTGGGCTTTTCCATCAATGCGCTGAGCCTGTTCGGGCTGGTGCTGGCCATCGGTATCGTGGTGGACGACGCCATCGTGGTGGTGGAAAACGTCGAGCGTAATATCGAGGCAGGTCTTAGCGCCCGTGAGGCCACTTACCGCGCCATGCGCGAGGTGTCCGGCCCCATTATCGCCATTGCCCTGGTGCTGGTGGCAGTGTTCGTGCCGCTGGCGTTTTTCAGCGGCCTGACCGGCCAGTTCTACAAGCAGTTTGCGGTAACCATCGCCATCTCTACGGTGATCTCTGCCTTTAACTCCTTGACCCTGTCACCGGCGCTTTCGGCCCTGCTGCTGCGTGGCCACGATGCCCCCAAAGACTGGCTGACCCGCTTTATGGAGCGCTACCTGGGCTGGTTCTTTACCGGCTTTAACAAGCTCTTTCATCGCGGCAGCGACACCTACCAGGGCGGTGTGCGCCGGGTGCTTAACCATAAAGGCGCCATGCTGGTGATGTATCTGGCCCTTGGCGCCGTCACCGGCGGGCTGCTCAAATCGGTGCCCTCTGGTTACGTGCCGGCCCAAGACAAGCAATATCTGGTGGGCTTTGCCCAACTGCCGGACGGCGCCACTCTGGACCGCACCGAATCGGTTATTCGCCGCATGGGCGAGCTGGCCATGAACAACCCCAACGTGGCCGACACTCTGGCGTTCCCGGGCCTGTCCATCAGCGGTTTTACCAACAGCCCCAACTCCGGCATCGTCTTTGTGGTGCTCAAACCCTTTGCCGAGCGTAAGCGAGCCGACCAGTCCGGCGCGGCAGTGGCGGGGCAGCTCAACCAGGCTTTTGGCGGCATCCAAGACGCCTTTATCGCCATGTTCCCACCGCCACCGGTGCAAGGCCTTGGCACCACGGGTGGCTTTAAGCTGCAATTGGAAGACCGTGGCGACCTGGGTTACGACGCCATGAACAAGGCGGTGGCCGACTTCACCGCCAAGGCGGCCAAGGCCCCTGAGCTCACCGGCATCTACAGCAACTGGAAGCTCAACGTGCCGCAGCTCTACGCCGATATCGACCGCACCAAGGCTCGCCAGTTGGGGGTGCCGCTGGCAGATATCTTTGACACCCTGTCTATCTATTTGGGCAGCGCTTATGTCAACGATTTCAATGCCTTTGGCCGTACCTACACGGTACGGGTGCAGGCCGACGCCCCTTACCGGACCAAGCCTGAGAATATCGGTGGCTTGAAGGTTCGTTCGCAAAACGGTGACATGGTGCCCCTGGCGGCGCTGATGAAGGTCGAGCCCAGCTACGGCCCCGAGCGGGTGATGCGCTACAACGGCTTTTTGAGCGCCGATGTCAACGGCGGCCCGGCGCCAGGGTATTCCTCCGGCCAGGCCCAGGATGCCATTGCCCGCATCGCCCAAGAGACGCTGCCTCCTGGCATCAGCTACGAGTGGACCGAGCTGACCTACCAGCAAATTTTGGCCGGTAACTCGGCGGTGTGGCTGTTCCCGCTGACCATCCTCTTGGTGTTCCTGGTGCTGGCCGCCCAGTACGAAAGCCTGATGCTGCCGCTGGCCATCGTGCTTATCGTGCCGATGAGTGTGCTGGCGGCCATGGTCGGGGTGTGGCTCACCGGCGGCGACAACAACATCTTCACCCAGATTGGCCTGATGGTGCTGGTGGGGCTGTCGGCCAAGAACGCCATCTTGATTGTCGAGTTTGCCAGGGAGCTGGAATTTACCGGCAAGACCCCGGTCCAGGCCGCCATCGAGGCCTGTAAGCTGCGCCTTCGCCCCATCTTGATGACCTCCATCGCCTTTATCATGGGGGTGTTGCCGCTGGTGCTGAGCTCCGGCGCTGGCGCCGAGATGCGCCAAGCCATGGGCATCGCCGTGTTTAGCGGCATGATAGGGGTCACCCTGTTCGGGCTGATGCTCACCCCGGTGTTCTACGTGGGCCTTCGCCGCCTGAGCGGCAACCGGCCCCTTAAACAGCACGGCCAGACGCCGCACTTCGAAGGCTTTGCCGAGGAGCAACCGGCCAGGCAATCATAAAAGCGGTAATAAAAAGCGGGCCCTCGAGGCCCGTTTTTGCTGGGCGCCGATGTCGAGCGCGATCGGGTTATCTAGAACGGCACGCTTAAGGGCAACCGGGGTAGGATAGTGGCCATTGGTTGAGGATTTAAAAGCACTAGACGACCGGTCTAGTTGTTGTTAAGGTAGCCGCCATGAACAGCATCCCTGCCAACCGCGACGTAAAAGACCATATCCTCGATACCGCCCAGCGGATCATGGGGAGCCGGGGCTTTTCGGCGGTGGGACTAAACGAAATTCTCACCTCCTCCGGAGTGCCCAAAGGGTCCTTCTACCATTATTTTGGTTCCAAGGAAGCCTTTGGGGTGGCCCTTTTGGAGCGCTATTTCAGCCTCTATATGACCGGGCTTAATCAGCTCTTGGACAGCAACCAAGGCACGGCGGTGTCACGGCTGATGGATTATTGGCAGCGCTGGGTGGATACCCAAGCCGGGACCGATCTGCAAGGCCGCTGCCTGGTGGTGAAATTAGGCGCCGAGGTCAGCGACTTGTCTGAAGACATGCGCCAGGTACTGGAGCAGGGCACCAGCCAACTGCTGGCCCGCCTGACCCGGGAGATCGCCCTTGCCCAGCAAGAAGGCGACGTTGAGCCAAGTGTCGACCCGGCCGAGCTGGCCGATGCTTTGTACCAGATGTGGCTGGGGGCCAGCATGTTGGCCAAGGTTACCCACACCGGTAAACCGCTGGCCTCGGCATTGGCCACCACCTCGCGGCTGCTGAGCCGAACCTAAACCCAAGGGCTGCCCCGGCAGCCCTTTTATTTACATCGCAACTAGACGACTGGTCTAATGCAATAAACGTCAGCCGACAGGAGAACTCCATGGCCCAATCGAACACCACTAACCGGCAATGGGTATTGGCGTCTCGCCCCCATGGCGAGCCGAGCCCTGACAACTTTCGCCTTGAGCAAAGTGCCATCCCCGAAGTGACCGACGGCAAGGTGCTGCTGCGCACCGTGTATCTCTCCCTCGACCCTTATATGCGCGGCCGCATGAGCGACGCCCCTTCCTACGCACCGCCGGTGGCGCTGGGTGAGCTGATGGTGGGCGGCGCCGTCAGCCGGGTGGTGGCCTCCAAACTGGACGGCTTCAAGGAAGGGGACTGGGTGCTGGGCTACACCGGCTGGCAGGACTATGCCCTGTCTGACGGCGCCATGCTCACCAACCTTGGCCAGCAGCCGGGGCACCCCTCCTATGCCCTCGGCATCATGGGTATGCCCGGTTTTACCGCTTACATGGGGCTGCTGGATATCGGTAAACCCAAAGCTGGCGAGACTCTGGTGGTAGCGGCGGCTACCGGCCCGGTTGGCGCTACCGTTGGCCAGATCGGCAAGATTTTGGGGCTGCGGGTGGTGGGCGTGGCTGGCGGCGAAGACAAATGCCGCTATGCCACCGAGCAACTGGGTTTTGATGCCTGCATTGACCACCGCAGCGCCGATTTTGAGGCCCAGCTGCAAGCCGCCTGCCCGGCTGGCATCGATGTCTACTTTGAGAACGTCGGCGGCAAGGTGTTCGACGCCGTACTGCCGCTACTGAACACCGGGGCCCGGGTGCCGCTTTGCGGCCTGGTTGCCCAGTACAACGCCACCAGCCTGCCAGCCGGCCCCGACCGCCTGCCGCTGCTGATGGGCACCCTGCTGAAAAAACGCATCACCATGCAAGGCTTTATTATTTTTGACGACTATGGCCACCGCTACGGCGAGTTTTCTGCCCAGATGTCCCAATGGCTCAAAGAAGGGCGTATCCAATACCGTGAAGAAGTGAAAGACGGTTTGGAGAACGCACCGGCTTTGCTGGTGGGGCTCCTCAAAGGGGAGAACTTCGGCAAATTGGTGGTCCGTGTCGGTGACGAAGGCTAAGGAGTGAATGACATGAAAGTACTGATGGTATTGACCTCTCACGACCAACTGGGCAACACCGGCAAAAAAACCGGTTTCTGGCTCGAAGAACTGGCCGCCCCCTATTACGCCTTTAAAGATGCCGGTGCCGACATCACCCTGGCGTCTCCCAAAGGCGGCGAGCCGCCGCTGGACCCGAAAAGCGACGACCCAGACGCCCAGACCGAAGACACCACCCGCTTCAAGGCCGATGTCGACGCTGTAGCCGCTCTTGGCAACACCGCCAAACTGGCCGATATCGACCCTTCCGGCTTTGACGCGGTGTTCTATCCTGGCGGCCATGGCCCGCTGTGGGACTTGGCCGAAGACAAAGACTCCATCGCCCTGATTGAGGCCACCCTGGCGGCTGGTAAACCGGTGGCGGCGGTGTGCCATGCCCCGGGCGTGCTGCGCCATGTTAAAGGCAGCGATGGCCAGCCGCTGGTAAAAGGCAAGCAGGTCACCGGTTTTACCAACAGCGAAGAAGACGCCGTAGGCCTCACCGAAGTGGTGCCGTTTTTGGTTGAAGACATGCTCAAGGCCAATGGCGGCCAATATAGCCGCGGTGACGATTGGGCCTCATACGTGCAGACCGACGGCCTGTTGGTGACCGGCCAGAACCCGGCCTCTTCCGCCGACACCGCCAAGGCGCTGCTGGCGCTGGTGGAGTAACGCTATGACCGCCTACGTTATCTTCATCAAAGACGGGGTCAAAGACCCGGACGAAATGGCCATTTACGCCGAAAAAGCTGGTGCGGCGCGGGGCGATCATCCCCTCACGCCCCTGGTGTTCTACGGCGATATCACCACCCTCGAAGGCCCTGAGGCAGAAGGGGCGGTGGTGCTGGCCTTCCCCGACATGGCGGCGGCCAGGGCCTGGTATGACAGCCCGGCCTACACCGAAGCCAGGGCCCATCGCTTTAAGGGCGCTGACTACCGGGTGTTGCTGGTAGAAGGGGTCTGAATCAAAAAGCTGGCATTAAGCCGGCTTTTTGGCTGTTGGGGCGCTGTTAGCTGCTCGTATATCAGGCTGTTGTCCTCTAAGCTAAGGTCCTGAACGGATTGGCATTCGCCGTCTGGGTGGCGCCATTATTGGGCCTGATAGCTGGGAGGGATTTTGGCTTTGCAGACAGCGATATCTCAAAAGTACGGCATCAATATCCGGGGCAGATCCTCTGCCACCTGGTTTTTCATCACTTTTATTACCTGCCTGCTGCTGACCTTGCTGCTGGCCTGGGGCCAGCACAATGCCAATCGGGCTGGCGCCGAAGACGCCGTCAAGGAGCATGCCCAGCGCATCAAGGATGCGGTGCTGGCGCGTATCACCCTCTACCAATACGGCTTGCGCGGCGCCCGTGGCGCCATCCTGGCGGCCGGTGAAGAGAACCTTTCCCGGAAAGTCTTCCTGCGCTACAGCGCCACCCGAGACGTAGACACCGAATTCCCCGGCGCCCGGGGTTTTGGTTTTATTCGCCGGGTCAGCTCCGCAGATGAGGCCGCTTTTGTGGCCAACGCCCGCAAAGACGGCTGGCCGGATTTTTCGGTGCGCCAATTAAGCCCCCGCGACGGCGAGCGCTTTATCATCCAGTACATCGAGCCGGTGGCCCGCAATGTCCAGGCGGTGGGGCTGGATATTGCCTCTGAGACCAACAGGCGCACCGCCGCCATGGCCGCCATTGATACCGGCGCGGTGCAGCTGACCGGCCCCATTACCTTGGTGCAGGCCACCGGCGCACCCACCCAGTCATTTTTGATTTTGATGCCTATCTACCGTGGCGCCGTGGTGCCTACCAGTGTTGCCAAAAGGCGCGAGCAGGGCTTTGGCTGGAGCTATGCGCCGCTACTGACAAGTGAAGTGCTGGCTGACCTTCCCATCAAAGACGAGCGTTTCCAACTGGCGCTAAGGGATGTCACCGACCCCAAAGCCGCCGTGCAGTTTTATGCCACCTCGCCGCAACAAAAGACCCAGTGGCTGTTCCCGCAGCAATCTCGCGAGTCGGTGTTTGGCCGCACCTGGGAGTTTGATATTGCCGCCTCGCCAGCCTTTGTGGTGGGGCTGCACCAACTGCAACCCAACCTCATCCTGACCGTCGGTACCCTGGCCAGCATACTGGCGGGGCTGCTGGCCATGGCGCTCACCGCCAACCTGCGGGGTCGGCGCGCCATCAGCATGGAGCGGGCCCGCACCGCCACCATTGTCGACAACTCCTCTGATGCCATCATCGGTGAGGCGCTGGATGGCCACATCATCCATTGGAACAAAGCGGCCAGCGAGCTGTTCGGCTACAGCGAAGAAGAAGTGTTGGGCCAGCCCCTGGCTGACTTGCTGTTGCCCGAGGGGCTGATTGATGAAGACCGCTTGATGCTGGCGCAAGTCGCCAAGGACAACACCGTGCGCCTCAACGAAACGGTGCGCCGGCGCAAGGATGGCAGCACCATCGAGGTGTCAATAACCGCCAGCGCCATCAAGGATGGACACGGCCAGGTGATTGGCGCCGCCAAGTTGATTCATGACATCAGCCACCACAAGGCCGCCGAGCGGCAGTTAAAGGAATTCAACATTCGCCTGGAGCGGCAGGTCGCCGAACGCACCGCCGAGCTCGACAGTGCCCGCAATACCCTGCGCACCGTGCTGGACGCGGTGCCGTCGATGATCGGCTATTGGGATAAGCAACTGGTGAACCGGGTGGCCAACCGCGCCTACCACGACGGGTTTGGCCTCGAACCCGGCCAGATGCCCGGCAAGACCCTGATGGAGCTGCTAGGGCCGCAGCGCTTTGCTCAAGATAAAATAGCGCTAGAGCAGGCCCTGGCGGGGATCGCCCAGACCTTTGAGCGGGTCACCCCCAAGCCCGATGGCAGCGGCGACCTGCACGCCTTGGTGTATTACCTGCCGGACGTGGTGGCAGGAGAAGTGCGTGGCTTTTATTCGGTTATCCACGACGTGACCGAACTGGTGGAAAGCCGCCAGGCTCTGGCCGATGCGCTACGTGAGAACGAGGCGCTGCTTAGCACCATCAATGCCCAAATGCTGTATTCGGCTACCGATGCCAAGGGCCTTATCATCGATGTCAACGACAGGTTCTGCCAGCAAACCGGCTACAGCCGCCAGGAGCTGCTTGGCCAAGACCATCAGCAGCTGCAGTCAGGAGAACACAGCAGCGCTTTTTGGCAACAGATGTGGCAGCAGGTGCTGGGGGGCAAAGCCTGGCACGGCGAGGTGTGCAACCGCAGCAAAGACGGCGAGCTGCATTGGTTTGATACCGTGATTGCCCCTTTCCACGACAGTGCCGGCAACATCGAACGGCTGGTGGCGCTGCGCACTGACATCAGCGACCGCAAAGCCGCCGAAGCCGAGAGCCACCGCGTCAACGTGATGCTCAACAACGTGCTCAAGGCCGCCTCCGAATTTGCCATTATCGCCACCGACACCCTGGGCCAAGTCACCATCTTCAACGCCGGCGCCGAGCGGATGCTCGGTTACAAGCATGGCGAGATGCTGGACCAGTCTCCCCTCAAGCTCTTTAACCATGAGCAAATCAGCGAGCGCGCCAAGATGCTCAATGGCCTGTACCACACCAGCGTCATGGGGTTTGAGACCCTGGTCTATCGCTCCAAGCTGGAGACTGCCGAGCGCCGCGACTGGGATTTGTACCGCAAGGACGGCTCCATGGTGCCGGTGTCCCTGGTGGTCACCTCCATTCGCGATGAGCGCCGTAACATCGAGGGTTACCTGATGGTGGCCCAGGATATTGGCCGCCAGAAGGAGTTTGAGCAGCACCTGATGACCGCCAAGCAGGCCGCCGAACAGGCCGCCAAGGCCAAGGGCCAGTTCCTGGCTAATATGAGCCACGAAATACGTACCCCCATGAACGCGGTGCTGGGCATGCTGCAACTGGTGCAGCAAACCAACCTCAGCCCCCGCCAGGGCGACTACGTGAACAAGGCGTTCTCGGCGGCTAAATCCCTGCTGGGGCTGCTCAATGACATTCTCGACTTTTCAAAAATCGATGCCGGCAAACTGGATTTGGACCCTTACCCCTTCAGCCTCGAAGAGCTGATGTGCGATTTGGCCGTGGTGTTGTCGGGTAACCTTGGCAGCAAGCCGGTGGAGCTGATGTACGACATCGACACCCGCCTGCCTGCAGAGGTGGTGGGGGATGCCCTGCGCCTACAACAGGTGCTGATTAACCTGGCCGGCAACGCCATTAAATTTACCGACCAGGGCCATGTGCTGGTGCGGGTATCCGAGCTGATGCGCGGTGGCAACCATATCAAACTGCGCTTTTGTGTCGAGGACACCGGTATCGGCATCAGCAAGGAGCAGCAGGCGCGTATCTTTGACAGCTTTACCCAGGCCGAAGCCTCCACCACCCGCCGTTTTGGCGGCACAGGCCTTGGCCTGGTGATCTGCAAGCGGCTGGTGGCGATGATGGGCAGCGAGCTGAGCCTAGACAGTACCCCCAATCGGGGCAGCCGTTTCTGGTTTGACGTTGAGCTGCCCATCGCCGACCAAAGCCCGATGACGGCGCTGCGCGTAAAAGACCAACCCAAGATTTTGGTGGTGGACGACAACAGCGTGGCCCGGGAGCTGATAGTCGATTTAGGCACCGATCTTGGCTGGCAGATGAAGGCCGTCGCCAGTGGTATTGACGCCCTGGCGATGCTGGATAAAGCGTTCAAAAAAGGCCCCGAGCATGCCTTTAAATTGGTGCTGCTGGACTGGCGGATGCCGGAGATGGACGGCCTGAGCGTGGCCCAGCAAATTGGCGAGCGTTATGGCGATAAGGCCCCGGCCATCGTGATGCTGAGCGCCTACGGCCAGCAGGTGTTTCTAGAGGCCCAGAAAAAGGGCGATGCCCCTTTTGATACCTTCCTTCTTAAACCCGTTACCCCGGTGCAGCTGGCCACTGTGGTGTCGGCTTGCCTGAGCGGCGAAGTGCCGGCGCCACAGGCGAGAGCCGTGCCCAAGCAGCGCCGCCTGCAAGGCCTGACCCTGCTGGTGGTTGAAGACAACGCCCTTAACCGGGAAGTGGCCGAGGAGCTGCTGACCGGCGAGGGCGCCACCGTGGTGTTGGCCCAGGACGGCCAAGTGGGCGCCAACCAAGTGCTGGCTGCCCGCCAGACCTTTGATGCGGTGTTGATGGATATGCAGATGCCGGTGATGGACGGCCTGGAAGCCACCCAGATGATCCGCACCGACGGGCGCTTCGACAACCTGCCCATCATCGCCATGACCGCCAACGCCAGCGCCACTGACCGCCAGCAATGCCTGCAAGCGGGCATGAACGATTATGTCGGTAAACCTTTTATTTTTGAGCAGCTTATCACCGTGCTGCTGGCCGCCACCGGCCGTCAGCAAGGGGTGGCAAAACCCGAAAGTGCACCCCTGGAGGGCATGGAGCTGGTGCTGAGCCGCTTTGGCGGCAAGGTGGGGCTTTATAAACGCAGCCTGGAGCGGTTTAAAGCCGAGGGCCTGGCGCTACTGGGAGCGCTTCGCCAAGGCTTTGCCGACAACGACGTGGCCGCTTGCCACACCGCTTTGCATAGCCTTAAAGGGCTGGCGGCCACCCTGGGGGCCAACGCCCTGGCAGCTCAGGCGGCGGCGCTGGAGGCGCTGTTCAAGGCCAGAGACGTGAGCCTTGCCGATATCCACGAGCTGATCGGCGAGGCCGACATCGACCATTTGCACCAGCAGTTTCGCGACAGCTGCGAGCAACTGGCCGCAGAGCTTGCCGGCCTTGGCCGCCTCAATGAGGAAGATGCAGAGCCTACGTCAGTAACGGCTGCGCCGCTCAAGGTTTTGTTGCAGGATATCCAAGGGCTTATAGACGAGCGTAACCTCAAGGTGCTGAGCGAACTGCCGTCGCTCAAGGGCCATGCCGAGGCCAGGGGGCCGCTCTATGAGGCCCTTAACCAGCAGGTGGAATCCCTGGATTTTGAATCGGCCTCGGCCACAGTGCGGCAATTGCTAAGCCAATAACCTGACAAGGAGCATTCATGCCTGATATCGCCAGCATGATCGCCAACAGTCTGCCCCGTGGGCGTTTGCTGGTGGTGGACGACCAGCCCACCAATATCCGCCTTCTATACGAGGCCTTTCACCAGCAGTACGACATCTTTATGGCGGCCAATGGCGAAGAGGCCCTGGAGCAGGTAAAGCGGGCCCAGCCAGACTTGGTGCTGCTGGACGTAATGATGCCCGGCATCGACGGCTATGAGGTGTGCCGCCGCCTCAAGAGCGACCCGCAATCGGCGCAAATCCCGGTGATCTTCGTTACCGCCCAGCGCAGCGAAGCCGATGAAGTGATGGGCTTTGAACTGGGCGCTGTGGATTTCATCACCAAGCCCATTAACCCGGTTATCGTCAAAGCCCGGGTGGCTACGCACATGGCCCTGAAGCGCCAGAACGACTTGCTGCGCTCCATCGCCATGCTCGATGGCCTGACCGGGGTTGCCAACAGACGCAAGTTCGACGAAGAACTGGTGCGGCTATGGCGCCAGTGCCAGCGGGACAACGCGCCGCTGTCGCTTATCATGCTGGATGTGGATTACTTCAAGCTCTACAACGACAGCTACGGCCACCAGGCCGGCGATGACTGCCTGCGCAAACTGGCCGAGCTGTTTCGCCACACCTTGCAGCGCCCGCAAGATCTGCTGGCCCGTATCGGCGGAGAGGAATTTGCCTGCATTCTGCCCTGGACCGAGGCCAAGGGCGCGTTGACCATCGCCAACCGCATCAAAGAGGCGGTGCGCCAACAGGCGCTGGAGCACCGGGCTTCACCCTCGGGGCAAATGGTGACCGTCAGCATGGGGGTTGTCACCCAGGTGCCGGGGGCTGCCGGTCGCATTGCCGCCCTGATGGAGCTGGCCGACCTGGCGCTGTACCGGCAAAAGGCCAATGGCCGCGATGGCATCTGTGTGGCCTAGGAGTGCTAATCGCCGCTGATAAAGCGGCGAAGATCCTGGCTAAAACGCGCCAGCTCGCTGCTGCTGGTGTAGCTCATATGGCCGCTTTGATAGTAATAAAGCCGCCCCTGAGCGGCGGGCCCACTGGCCTGTTGCAGCAGGTATTCACTGGCCCCCACCGGGGTTAGCGTATCGAAGTAACCCACTCCCAGCGCCAGCTTAAGGGTGGGCATTCTTGCCATCAGCTCGTCCAAATCCCTCTCGTAACCTTGCCTGGTAAAAGGCGCCAGCCCCCAGTGCCATTGGGCCGGGTTTTTTACCGGCGAGTCGGTGAGGTAGGGCGGTAACTTACGTAGCCCCAAAAAGCCCTGGGCAAAGGCCAGATAAGCCTTTTCAACCGGGCCGCTAAGGGGCATGGACGGGTCGGTGCTGGGGTCTTGCTGCAAGGGCGCCGTCACCCGGCCGTCGGCTTGGCCAAGGCGCAGCCCTTTATCGGCCAGCAGGTTTTCCCTGAAGGTAGCCATATCCACTTTCAGCCCCGTTTTGAGATAGAGCGCAGTGTTCAGGCCGGTCAGCGCGCTTAGGCGATTGGCCAGGGCCAGGCGGTCTTGCTCTGCCAGCCGGTTGCCAAGGTAGAGCGCCTTTAATAGCGGCCCGGCGGCAAACTCGCGGCTTTGCGCCATAAACTGCTCGAAGGTGCGGCCCTGGTGACTGACCTTGCCGTGGTACCAGCCAAGGGCGCTTTGGGTGGGTAAATCGCTCACCGCTTGCAGCGGGTTTTGCCCGGCAAGACTGCTGACATTAAGGGCCTGGCCCAATAAAAACAGGCCTTTAAGAGGGAGCTTTGGGTCCTGGTGGCTAAGGGCCAAGGCGGCCTCGACAGCGCGGATACTGCCGTAGCTCTCGCCCAGCAAATAGAGCGGCGAGCCCTGGCGGCGGTGGCGTTGTACCCAGGCCCGCATAAAGGCCAGCAGCGCCTCGGCGTCGCTTTGGGTGGCAAAGTAGCCGGTTGGATTGGCGTCTGCGTCAAAACGGCTAAAGCCGGTGCCGGCCGGGTCGTAGAACACCAGATCCGCCACATCCAAGGGGCTGTGGGGGTTGTTGATAAGCGGCGCGGCCTGGGGGTCATCTCCCAGCACCAGCCGTTTTGGCCCCAGCGCCAACAGGTGCAGGTACATGGACGGCGCCAGCGGGCCGCCGTTAAACACAAACAGCACCGGCCGCTGACGCCCGGCCTGCTCGGCGATATAACTGGTGCTGACCAGGGTCAGGGGGCCATGGCGGGTGGGGGTGAGGCTAAAATGCTCCACCACCGAGCGGTAACTGAGGGTTTGGCCGGCAAACTGGCCTTGGTGGTTGAGGGTTTTGCCGCGCAGTTGCGGTTCGGCGCCCTGGACCCCACACATCAGGCCAGCGGCGCATAGCAGCAGGATGGTCAGTCGCATCTGGGACTCGCCTTGGTTAACCGTTGCCTTGTCGGTACCGCGTCCCTGCTACCCGACACTACCCAGAATAGTCGGCCTGCAAGGGTGTGGCGGGCTCAGGGCAAAGAGAGGCTAAAGCAGGTGCGCTGGGGAGTGGAGCTGACGGTGACATCGCCGCCGTGTAGCCGGGCGATGGATTTGACGATGGCAAGGCCCAGGCCGACGCCCCCTTGGCCTCGGGCCGGGTCAACCCGGTAGAAGCGCTCAAAAAGGTGCGGCAGGTGTTCGGGGGCGATGGGGCTGCCGGGGTTGCAGACCTCTACCCAATGGCGTTTGCCCTCGGTGTGCAGGCGAATCGTGACCGCTTGCCCGGCCGGGGTGTGGCGAATGGCATTGGAGATGATGTTACTCAAGGCCCGGCGCAGCAGGTGGCGGTCAGCCTGCACCGTCAGCGGCCCGCCTTCGAGCACCAGCCGCACCCCTTTGTCTTCGGCCAGTAGCTCGAAGTAATCGCAAAGGCCTTTGACTTCCTCTGCCAGTGCCAGGGGCACAAGAGCTGGGGTGATGTTGCCGTTGTCGGTTTGGGCCAGCCACAGCATGTCGGTCACCATCTTGGCCAGGCGCTCAAACTCCTCCAGGTTGGAGTAGAGAATTTCTTTGTATTCCTCGGCCGAGCGGGCCTTGCCCAGGGCCACCTGGGTCTGGGTGCTCAAGTTGGTGATGGGGGTGCGCAGCTCATGGGCGATATCGGCAGAGAAGTTACTTAAACGTTCGAATAAATCCTCAAGGCGCCCCAACATGTCGTTAAAGGCCGCTACCAGTTCGGCCAGTTCTGCCGGCACCTGGCGCGGGTCGAGGCGGTTTGATAGCCGATCGGAGCGGATGGCGCGAATGTCGGCCGAGAGCCGGCGAAGGGGGGCATGGCCCCAGCGCACCGCCAGCCTGGCAGCCAGTATGGTGATAAGGGCCGCCAGCGCCATGATGCCCCATAGGGCTTTGCCGAAGTGGGTGAGAAAATGCTGGTGGATGTCGATGTTCATGGCCAGTGCCAGCTTGTAGGGCTGGCCTTGGCTGCCCTCGATGATAAGCGCTGCGCCACGGTAGCTGTGGTCGCCCTGGCTGAAACGGGCCAGATGACGATGGTCTATTTGCGCCCGCGCCTGGGCGGCGAGAAAGTGAAGATCTGGCCCCGGCGTGCGATACAGCACCTTATCGGCCGGGCCGAACACGGTAAAGGAGATACCTTTAAGGCCGCGCAGGGTGCGGTCGAGATGGGCGGCGTCGGGAGGCTGGTTCTGTAAGGCCATGGCCAGGGGCTGGGCGGCGTTGGTGAGCTCGTTGCCGTCCATGTCGGCAAAGTGCTGCTCTATGGCCTGCTGGATAACCCAGCCCAACAGGCCCAGGCACAGAATGATGCTGAGCCCCACCAACAGCATGACCCGCCGGGCCAGGGAGGCTGGCGCCTTGCTCCTCTCAAGCATCGGGCAGTTCCAGCTTGTAGCCCATGCCGCGCACCGTTTGGATAAGCTTGGGCTCGAAGGGGTCGTCTATCTTGGCCCGTAGCCGGCGAATGGCGACATCAATCACGTTGGTGTCGGAGTCGAAATTCATGTCCCACACCTGGGAGGCAATCAGCGAGCGCGGCAGCACCTCGCCCTGGCGGCGAACCAACAGCTCCAGCAGGGCAAATTCCTTGTTGGTAAGGGTGATGCGCTGGCCGGCCCGCACCGCGCGGCGCTTGGCGATATCCAGTTCCAGGTCGCCAAGGGCCAGGGTATCGCTACTGGGGCTTACCGCCCCCCGGCGCAGCAAGGTGCGCACCCTGGCCAGGAGCTCGGCAAAGGCAAAGGGTTTGACCAGGTAGTCGTCGGCCCCCAGCTCCAGGCCTTTAACGCGGTCTTCGATGCTGTCGCGTGCCGTTAAAAACAGCACCGGGGTGGTTTTACCGGCGTCTTTTATCGAGGCGAGGATGCGCCAGCCGTCCACGTCCGGCAGCATCACGTCCAGCACGATAAGGTCAAATTCTTCGGTCATGGCCAGGTGATGGCCGTCTAGGCCATTGCGGGCCAGCGCCACCTGAAAACCGGCCTCGGACAGGCCCTTTTGCAGGTAGTCACCGGTTTTGTGTTCGTCTTCTACAACCAGAAGTCGCATAAAGGTTCCGAAGTGGTTGATTTGGCCAGTGTAGCCCGGCGCCGCGCACCGCCAGATTACCCCAAGATGACAACTTTGTAATGAAGGGGTCATGCCCATGAAAGTGGCCGCGCTCTAAGCTGATAGCATCATCAAGCTGGCCGGAGGCCCAAGCATGTCATCTTCCAAGCCGAATTTGCCTCGGCGCCGTTTTGTTCAAGGACTGGTTGCCGGCGGAGTGCTGCTTGGCCTGGGAGCCGGCACGGCCAGGGCGGCAGCGCCGCAAACCCACCGCGGCGCCCCGGTACTCAAGGGCCGGGAGTTTCACCTGAAAATTGGCACCTCGCGGGTCAATTTTACCGGCAGCGAACGCACCGCCATTACCGTTAACGACTCCTTGCCCGGGCCGACCCTGGTATGGCAGGAAGGGGACGAAGTCACTATTCACGTGACCAACAACCTCAAGGTACCCACCTCCATTCACTGGCATGGTTTTATTCTGCCTTTTCAAATGGATGGGGTTCCGGGGCTGAGCTTTAAGGGCATTGCCCCGGGCCAGACCTTCACTTACCGCTTCAAGGTGCAGCAAAACGGCAGTTACTGGTACCACTCCCATACCGGTTTTCAGGAGATGCTGGGCCTGAGCGGCGCCATCGTGGTGCTGCCCAAGGATAAACCCCGCTATAGCGCGGACCGCGACCACGTAGTGCTGCTGGCCGACTGGACCGACGACGACCCCATGGCGCTGTTTTCCAAGCTCAAGCAGCAAAGCGACTACGACAATTTTATTAAGCCTACGGCGGGGGATTTTTTCAAAGACGCCTCCCGCTATGGCCTCGGCCAAGCCCTTGAAAAGCGCAAGATGTGGAACCAGATGCGCATGAGCCCCACCGACTTAGCCGACCTTGGCAGTCATTCCATGACCTTCCTGATCAACGGTCGCACCCCAGCCGGTAACTGGACCGGGCTATTCAAACCCGGCGAAAAGGTGAGGCTGCGCATCATCAACGGCTCCTCCAACACCTTTTATGACGTGCGCATTCCCGGCCTCAAACTCAGCGTCATCCAGACCGACGGCCAGGACGTGGAGCCGGTAACGGTAGATGAGTTTCGCTGCGGCCCCGGCGAAACCTACGACGTGCAGGTGTCGCCCAAGGCCGATGCCTACACCCTCTTTGCCCAGACCATGGACAGAACCGGCTACGCCGCTGGCACCCTGGCGGTTAAAGAAGGGCTGCGGGCGCCGGTGCCCAAACCCGACCACCCTCAGTGGCTGACCATGACCGACATGATGGGCACCATGCACATGGGCGATATGGCCGGCATGGACCACGGCAAGATGGCCGGTATGGACCATGGCGCCATGAACATGGACCACAGCAAAATGGCCATGGGCAGCGGCAACATGGCCGGTATGGATCACAGCAAGATGGCCGGTATGCAGGGTATGGACCACAGCATGCACGGCATGGCCATGGATCACAGCATGCATATGAAAGGCCCGCTGGCGGTGCCCTCTAAAACCGTGCATCACGCCCGCACCGAATTTGGCCCCAGTACCGACATGCGGGTCGACAGCCCCCGCACCAACCTTGACGACCCAGGGGTTGGCCTTCGCAATAATGGCCGTAAAGTGCTGACCTTGGCCGACTTGGCCACCATCGGCGGGCCGCTGGACTCACGTGAGCCCGACCGGGAGCTGGAGCTGCATCTGACCGGCAATATGGAGCGCTACACCTGGTCCTTCGACGGCCTGGAGTTTGGCCAATCCACCCCGGTGCATTTTCGCCAGGGCGAGCGGCTGCGGGTGATTTTGCAAAACGACACCATGATGACCCACCCCATGCACATGCACGGCATGTGGAGTGAAGTCGAAGACGACCAGGGCAACTTTGTGGTGCGCAAGCACACGGTGCCGGTGCAGCCCGCCCAGCGAGTGAGTTTTCTGGTCAACGCCGATGCCCCCGGCCGCTGGGCCTGGCATTGCCACCTGCTGTTCCATATGGAAGCAGGGATGTTCCGCGAGATCCTGGTGGTGTGATGATGAAAAGTTCCCAACTGCTCTGCCTGCTGGCCCTGCCGCTGTTGGCCCAGGCTGCCGATATGAACATGGACATGGCCAAACCCCAGCCTCAGGCCGAGCTGCGTGACCCCAACGCCTACTCAGACGGCTACCAAAAAGGCGAGGGCCCCTACGCCATCCAAGACGCCCCCATGCACATGGGGGACGAACACAACTTTGCCCACCTGCTGGCCGACACCTTCGAGTGGGGCGACGGCGGTAGCGGCGCTTACGATGTCAAAGGCTGGTACGGCGGCACCTATGACCGGGTGCTACTGAAAGCCGAGGGCGACTACAGCCACTCGCGCCTTCAAGATGCCCGCACCGAACTCTTGTGGGACCATGCCATCAGCCCGTTTTGGAACACCCAGCTTGGGGTGCGCAGCGACAACGGCGAGGGCCCTGCCCGCCAGTGGCTGGCCTTTGGGGTGGAGGGGCTGGCCCCCTATTGGTTTGACTTGGAAGTCACTGCCTATCTTGGCGACAATGGCCGCAGCGCCCTTCGCTTTGAAAGCGAATACGAGCTGTTACTGACCCAGCGGCTTATCCTGCAGCCCAAGGCCGAGCTCAATATTTACGGGAAAAGCGACCCTGAGCGCGGCATTGGCAGCGGCTTTAGCGACGCCAGCCTCGGGCTTCGGCTGCGCTACGAAATCACCCGCCAGTTCGCCCCCTATGTGGGGGTGCAATACAGCCGCAAGCTGGGTAACACCGCCGATCTGGCCCGCCACGAAGGCGAAGACCCCGGCGAAACCCAATGGCTGGCCGGGGTGCGATTCTGGTTTTAAGGAGGCTTAGATGACAACCCTCAGACCCGGCGTACGGGAAGCTTATCTGGTTCGCCGCAAACTGACTGTTAGCGGCGAGCAGGCCGCCGCCCGAGATTGCGCCGAAGCGCTGGACGCCTTGCCTGGCATCAACAGCGTGACTTTGACTGGCAACCGCCTGACCCTCAGTTACGACGCCACCGTCGCCAACCTCGATGCGCTGGAGCAAGCCATTAACGACTTTGGCCTTGGCGTAAAACGCCGCGGCCTGGCCGGTATCCGTTTTGGCTACTACCGCTTTGTAGACCAAAACATCCGCGACAACGCTACCCACGAACCCTGGTGCTGCCACCGCTTGCCACCCAATGTGAAGAAGTAACGCGCGGGCGGCGCCAGGTAACAAAAAGGAGGCGATCGCCTCCTTTTTGTTTTTACCTAAGGTGCTTTGAGGTCAGTAAAGGTACAGGCACCCTGAGCTGCTTAGGCTCTGCTCGCTACTAAAGAAGGCGGCCTTTGGCCGCCTTCTTGTTTACCTCGATGAGCTCAGAGGGTCAGGCTGTTATTGGCCCGGTTGGCGTCGGGGATTTTATGGTCAGGGTCGAGGGTAACCTTGGCCACTGCCTTGGTGGTGGGCAGCAGCACGCTGGGGTTGGCCAGTTGGCGCCAGGTTTCTACCGGCAGGCGGATGTCCTGGTGGCTGCCGTCTTTATAGTCCACCCGCACTGTGGCTGGCATCACCAGCTTTTGGTGCGCAGAGAAGGTCACCTTCAGGCCTTTGGCCGGATCTTTGGCATCCTGGTAGGCGGCTTTGTCGACGGCCATGTCCAGCTGCCAGTTGTTGAGATACCAGCCGCGCCACCACCAGCTCAAGTCTTCACCGGCTTCGCTTTCCATCATCCTGAAAAAGTCTGACGGGGTGGGGTGTTTGTAGGCCCAGGTGGCGATGTATTGACGAAACGCCTTGTCGAACCGCTCTGGCCCCAAAATCTGCTCGCGCAGCAGCACCAGGCCAAGGGCCCCTTTGAAGTAGCTGATGGCATGGCGGTATTTCTCGGAGATGGAATCGGCCGGGGCCATCAAGGTGGGGGCCTCTTTGTCGGCCAGGATAGGCAGAATTTCATCCACCGGGTTGCCGCCACCGGGAGCGTATTCGCTGTCGCGTTTGGGGCCGTACTCGCCGCCGTTAAAGGCGTCGGAGGCGTAAACGTCGATAAAGGTGTTAAAGCCTTCGTCCATAAAGGCGTTGCGGCGCTCGTTGGAGCCCACCACCATCGGGAACCAGGTGTGGCCGATTTCGTGGGCGGTTATCCAGAACAGGAAACCGGCGCTGTCGTCCATGCCGTCAAAGACGATGCCGGGGTATTCCATGCCGGCACCATGGCCGCCCAGGTTAACCGCCACCGGCCAGGGGTAGGGGTACCACTTGTTGGAAAAGTGCTCCACGGCACCTTTGAGGTACTCGGTGGAGCGGTCCCATTTGTCCTTGCCCACCGCTTCTACCGGGTAGGCCGACATGGCCAGGGAGTGCTTGTTGCCGGGCAGGTTGATGCGGGCGGCGTCCAGAACAAAGGCCTTGGAGGCGGCAAAGGCTACGTCGCGGGTGTGCTCCATATGAAAGCGCCAGGTTTGGGTGCCGCTGTGGCTGGGGCGGCTGGCCGGGTCTGTGACTTCCGCCGGGGTGCGGATATACACCGTTTTGTCGCTGTTTTCGGCCTGGTCAAGGCGGCGGCGCTGGGTGGTGGTCAGTACCTCTTTGGGGTTCATCAGCTTGCCTGAGCCTACCACCAGATAATCCCAGGGCACCGTCACCGAATAGTCGATATTGCCGTACTCGAGGTAGAACTCGGAGCCCAGATAAGGCTGGGTATCCCAGCCGCGCAGGTCGTCATAGACCGCCATCCGCGGGAACCACTGGGCGATCTCGAAGATCTCGCCGTTGTTGCTGGGGGTCACGGCGGTGCGGCCGCCCCAGGTGCCGGGGATCTGGTACTGATAAGTGATTTTTAGCTGCAAGGTGCCGCCGTGGGCCGCCAGGGGCTTGGGCAGGTCAATGCGCATCCGGGTGTCGTCTACCAGGTAATGAAGAGGCACTTCCTTACCACCGGACACCAACGCTACCGCTTTTAGCTGATAGCCGTCGGTGTAGCCCTTGCGCTCACGGCCAGAGCTCATGGCCGCGCGGGAATCGCGGCGGTAGATGTTCTGGTCCAGCTGCACCCACAGCTCGTCCAGGGCGTCGGGGCTGTGGTTGGTGTAGGCAATCACCTCTTCGCCGCTCAGGCTGTGCTGGTCCGGGTTGATGGTGGCGGCTATCTGGTAGTTGACCTTGTTCTGCCAAAAATTGCTGCCGGGCAGGCCGCTGCCGCCGCGGATGCTATTGGCCTGATGAGGCAGGGTCAGGGGCGCAAAAAGCTGCTGGGGGTCAAAGCCGGTGTCGGCGGCGCAGGCGCCGGCAGAGGCCAGGCAAAGCAGGCTGATCCATTTCAGCATGGGGACTCCATTGGGGGTATGGACGACGAACACTCCGGAAATAATGCCGGTAAGTTACGGGATACTGGTAACAACGCTACCAGAGAGAATAAAGGCAAACCGGGCGGAAAGTCTCAACAATGCGGTAAAAGGATATTGTGTTTGCCGCCAGTGGCTTAGCCTGGGTTTGTCGCTGCAAAGCGGCGCTTGGCCCCGGCCGGTTTTGCCCATCGTGGCCGGTGGGGCATGCTGGAAAAAACCACAACAACGGAGCCCTCGATGCTGCGAAAATCCCTGTTGCTTGCCCTGGTTACCCTGCCGGTTCTGGCCGCCCCGGTCTTTGCTGACGCCCTGGCAGATGTCGACCCCTTTATCGGCACCGGTGGCGATGGCCATACCTTCCCCGGCGCTACCCTGCCTTTTGGCATGGTGCAGCTCAGCCCCGATACCGACATGCCCAATTTTCACCACGCCTATGGCTGGGCGGCGGGGTATCGCTACAGCGACCACAGCATCCTGGGCTTTTCCCACACCCATTTTTCCGGCAGTGGCCACTCCGACTTGGGGGATGTGCTGCTGATGCCCATGAGCGGCGAGCTGCATCTTGACCCTGGGGCCAAGGACCAGCCTAGCAGCGGCTACCGCTCCCGCTTTAGCCACCAGAGTGAGCGCGCCAGCCCCGGCTATTACGCCGTGACGTTGGACGACAACCAGGTCAAGGTAGAGCTGACCGCCGGCAAGCGGGTTGGCTGGCACCGCTATACCTTCGCCGAGGGCGCTGAGGCGCGGGTGCTGCTGGACCTTCGCCCCAGCATTTACGACTACGACGGCAAGGTGCTGTGGTCCAGCCTCAGGCTGCGCCCGGACGGCGTGCTGACCGGCATGCGCCAAACCCGTGGTTGGGCGCCAGGGCGCCAGCTGTTTTTTGCCATGCGCTTTTCCAAGCCCCTCAAAGGCCACCAGCTCCTGAACCGCGAGCAAAATGTCAGTTACCGGGGCTTTAAAGGCCCGGGCCACAACCCTGGCGATGTGGCGGCCATCAGTGGCCGGGCCTTGGAAGCGGCGCTGGATTTTGGCCCCCTCAACTCGCCGCTGCTGGTCAAGGTGGCTATTTCCAGCGTCAGCGAACAGGGCGCGTTGGATAACCTCAGTAAAGAGGCCTCCGGCTGGGACTTTGACGGCGCCAAAACCGCCGCCCAAGCGCAGTGGCAAAAAGCCCTTGGCGCCATTGATATCAAAGCCCCGGCGCCCATTCGGCGCAGTTTCTACACCGCCCTTTATCACGCCCTTATCGCCCCCAACCTCGCCTCCGACGCCGATGGCCGCTACCGGGGCCCGGACCAAGAGGTGCATCAGGCCAAGGGCTTTGACTTCTATTCCACCTGGTCGCTGTGGGATGTGTACCGTGCCCAGCAGCCGCTGTTGACCATCCTTGAACCCAAGCGCATGGGCGAGCTGGTAAGCTCCCTGGTGGCAGCCCAGCAAAGCAGCCCCTTTGGCATCCTGCCGGTGTGGAGTTATCAGGGCCAGGAAACTTGGTGCATGATTGGCTACCACGCCTTGCCGGTCATTGCCGACGCCTACCTCAAGGGCATCACCGGCTTTGACAGCGCCGCCGCCCTCAAGGCCATGGTGGCAAGCGCCGATTACGGCCCCTATGGCGACCTATCCGATTACATCACGCTTGGCTATGTGCCCATCGACAAAGAACCCGAGGCCGCGTCCAAGACCCTCGAATACGCCTTTGACGACTGGACGCTGGCCCGCATGGCCAGTGCCATGGGCAAGGACGCGCTGGCCAAACGCTTTTTTAAGCGGGCCGGCAACTGGCAAAACGTCTTTGACCGCCAAACCGGCTTTGCCCGGGCCCGGCTCAGTAATGGCGACTACCGCACCCCTTTCGACCCGGCCGCTGTGGGTTACGGCAGCGACTACACCGAGGGTAACGCCTGGCAATACTCCTGGTATGTGCCCCAGGACATCGCTGGGCTGATCAACGCCATGGGCGGCCAGTCGGCCTTTGTGAACAAGCTCGATGCGGTGTTCGACACCAAGGTAGACCCGAAAACCTTCGCCCACGTGGAGGACATTTCCGGGCTTATCGGTTACTACGCCCACGGCAATGAGCCGAGCCACCATATGGCCTACCTCTATGACTACGCCGGTGCGCCCTGGAAGACCCAGGAGCGGCTGACCACCATCATGAACAGCCAATATCACGACGGCCCCACCGGCCTTGCCGGGAACGACGATCTGGGCCAGATGTCGGCCTGGTATCTCTTTACCGCCATGGGCTTTTACCCGGTGGCGCCGGGCTCCAACCAATATGTGCTGGGCCGGCCCTTTGTCGAGGAAGCGAGTATTCGCCTGCCGGGCGGCAAGCGCTTTGTGGTCAAGGCCGAGCACCTGGACGACGCCCACCCCTATGTGGGCAAGGTGCTGCTCAACGGCAAGGCGCTGGCCACCAGCTACATCACCCATCAAGATCTGGTGGCCGGGGGCACCCTGACCTTTGTGATGCAGCAAAGCCCCAATAAAAACTGGGCCACAGGCCCCGCCTCAAGGCCATACAGCTTAAGCCGCTGACAACAAAAAGCCCGCCGATTGGCGGGCTTTTTCTAAGGCCTCAGGCCTCGCTTTCGTCGGCCACCTGGCGCAGCGCCATCTCGAAGTAGTCGCTGCTTTGGCCACCGGTGATGAGGTACTTGTCGTTCAGCACGATGGAGGGCACCGAGTTGATGCCGCGCTTGCGGTACACCTCTTCGGCGGTGCGCACCTCTTCGGTAAAGAGCGAGCTTTCCAGTATGGTGGCCGCCTCTTCGCGGCTCAGGCCCACTTCGGCCACTTTGTCCAGCAGCTGGGCGCGGTCGCTGGGGTTCATGCCCTTGGCAAAATAGCCGTCCAGCAGCGCTTTTTTCAGGGCATATTCCTTGCCCTGGGGTGCGGCCCAGAACAGCAGGCGGTGGGCGTCGAAGGTGTTGTAGGTGCGGCTGCGCAGCCCTAAATCAAAATGCACACCTGCCGCCTCGGCGCGGGCCAGCAGGTTGGCCTCGTTCTCGGCCAACTGCTGCTCGGTGAGGTTGTACTTGCGGGACAGGTGCTCTTTGATATCTTCGCCCTCTGGGCCCATCTGCGGGTTCAGCTCGAAGGGCCGAAAATGCAGCTCCACCTTGATGTCACCTTCGACCTTGCTCATGGCGTCTTCCAGGGACGCCAGGCCAATGGCGCACCAGGGGCAGACCACGTCTGAAACAAAATCCACTTTGACGGTTTTCATGCTGTCTCCTTAGAAGGCAATGCTCGCCCCAGCCTATGGGGGCGATGGCCCGGTGCCGGGCCCTAAATGGGCCCACCATGAACCATCGGCTGGCAAAAGAAAAGGCCGAGGGCATTGCAATTTTTTACAAGACACCGGCCCCGGCGCTCCTTAAGCTGGAGCCATGGCCGCCAACACCCCTTCTCGCCACATCGAACACCAAAGCCTGCCCGGCTGGCCCGGGCTGGAGCTGGTGCGCGCCCATTACAGCGGCTTTGTGTTTGACCGCCACGTACACCTCGATTATCACATCGGGCTGGTTGACCAAGGCGCCCAGGCCTTTATGCATAAGGGCCAGCGGCTGATCTTGAGCCCTGGCAGTCTGTCAACCTTCAACCCCGACGAAGTACACGACGGCGCCGGCCATGAAAGCGGCGACTACCAGGTGCGGCTGATACGGCTGCCCATGGAGGCCATGGCCACACTTGGCGAGCAGTTGGGGGGCGATGGCCGGCTGCATTTTTTCAAAGGGCCCATGGTGGCTGACCCCATCCTCTACCAGGGCTTGCTGCAGCTGCACAACCAGCAGCACAGCCCTGAGCCGCTGGCGGCCCAGAGCCACATGCTGCTGTTGATGGCGCACCTGTTGCTGCGCCACGGCGAGCCGGGGCTAAAGCCGGCTCGCCACCAGGGGCTGAGCCGCTTCCAATTGGCCGACCTTAAGGGCTATTTGCTGGCGCATCTGGACAGCAAACACAACCTGCCCACCCTGGCCGAGCGCTATCAGCTCAGCCAATACCAGTTTTTGCGCCAGTTCCGGGCTGCCACCGGCATCACCCCCCATGCCTACCTCACTTCGCTGCGGGTAGAGGCCGCCCGCCAGCACCTTAAAAGCGGCATGCTGATAAAAGACGTGGCCGCCGCTGTGGGGTTTTTTGACCAAAGCCACCTGGTCAAGGCCTTTAAACGCCATTACAACCTGCCGCCGCAAAGCTACCAGCAGCAGATCTGCCGCTAGTTTTTACAAGGCGCGCTAAGGCCTATGGCGCCACCCTTGGGGTTTTCCCAAGGAGACCTGTCATGAGCCTGGCTTCACTGTTCCTCACCCTTGCCCTTGTACACCTGGCCGCCCTGGTGGCGCCGGGCCCCGACTTTGCGCTGATGCTGCGCTCCAGCCTCAACCAGGGCCGGGCCCAGGCGCTGCAGATGGCGCTGGGGCTGGCCTCGGCGATCATGGTGCACAGCCTGGTGGTGGTATTTGCCTTTGCGCTGCTGGCCAAGGTGTTGCCGGGGCTGCTTCATTGGCTGCCGCTGGTGGCGGGGTGCTGGCTGCTTTACCTGGCGGCCCAGTGCCTTAAAAGCGCCCGGGCACCCCAGGGGGCCATCGACACTCAATCGGCCCCGGCTGGTGGCGCCTGGCTGGCCGGCTTTGCCACCAATATCCTCAACCCCAAGGCGTACCTTTACTTCTTTACCCTGGTGGGCGGGTTATTGCCGCCGGCACTGCCGCTGGCGGCCAAGCTGGGGGTGGTGGCGCTCTTTTTCAGCCTGGCCCTGGCCTGGTTTGGGATGCTGGGTTGGCTGCTGGGGGCGCCGTGGTTTCGGCAAAAAATGCTGGGCTGGCGCCGGGGCATGGAAGGGGCGACGGCGCTGGTGTTTACTGCCGTCGGGGTGCTGATGCTGCTGCGCCTTGCCTAGAAGTAGTGGGCGATGGCCAGGTAGCGCTGGCGGATGTGCTCAATCAGCAGCCGGATCTTGGCCGGCAACTGGCGGGTGGTGGGATAGACGGCGTAGATCCCCAGTTTCTTGCCCACCTGCTGGGGGAAAAGCTCCGTCAACATGCCCTGGGTCAGATCGTTGTAAATAAGGCAACGGGGCACATAGATGATGCCGTAACCGGCCAGGGCCGCCTTACGCAGGGCGGCGGCGTTGTCAGTGGTCATGTTGCCTTCTACCCGCACCGTAAAGGGGCCTTTTTTGTTCTTGAAGGCCCAGTCGGAGGCGCCGGTGCTCTGGTAGCTGTAGCGCAGGCAGTTGTGCTGGCGCAGATCTTCGGGGTGGCGCGGGGTGCCGTGGCGCTCCAGATAACTGGGGGAGGCGCAAATGGCCCAGCGTGAATCGATGATGTGGCGGGCGATCAGGCTGGAGTCGTCCAGGTAGCCGGTGCGGATCACCAGATCCATGCCCTCGGCGATGATGTCCACAAAGCGGTTTTCCAACGACATGTCGATGCTGAGCCCGGGGTAGCGGTCACAAAACTCTGCAATGGCGTCCGCCAGCACCAGCTCGCCGGAGATGGTGGGCACCGACATCCGGATATGGCCGCTCACCTTCTCACCAAAGCCCGACAGGGTGTCCAGGGCCCGGTCGGTGGCCATCTTTATTTGCCTTGCCTGCTGGTAAAGCAGCCGGCCCGCCTCGCTTAGGGTCAGGCGCCGGGTGGTGCGGTACAGCAGCTGGGTACCCAGTTCTTCTTCGAGTTTCGAGATCCGTTTGCTGGCCACCGAATTGGTGACGCCGGCCAGTTCGGCTGCCTTGCTGAAGGAGCCGGTATCCACCACTTGGGCAAACAAAATGAGGTCGTCGGCGCGGGGCATATTCATGCAGTTTTGGAATTTATGTTTTCGATTATCTCCGTATATCCATAAGAAGGAAAGGGGTATTGTCTGCAAGCTTACCTTTACGTAAGCCCACTATTCGTGCAGCAAAAGCCCTGAAAACCGGCTCGCCGGTATAAAAAAAGGACAACAACCATGAGCAATACCCTGCTTGCCATTATTGCCTTTATTCCCATTATGGCCGCCGGCATCCTGCTGCTCGGCCTGAACTGGCCGGCGCGCCGGGCCATGCCGGTCGCCTTTGCACTGACGGTGCTGGTGGCCCTGTTTGGCTGGGACATGAGCATCAACCGCATTCTGGCCTCCACCCTGCAAGGGTTGGTGGTGACCATTACCGTGCTGTGGATCATCTTCGGCGCCATTTTCCTGCTCAACAGCCTCAAGCACACCGGGGCCATTACCAGCATCCGTAACGGCTTTACCAACATCTCGCCGGATAGGCGCATCCAGGCCATCATCATCGCCTGGTGTTTCGGCACCTTTATTGAAGGGGCCTCCGGGTTCGGCACCCCGGCCGCCATCGCCGCGCCGCTGCTGGTGGCCATTGGCTTTCCGGCCATGGCGGCGGTGCTGATGGGGATGATGATCCAATCCACCCCGGTGTCCTTTGGCGCCGTGGGCACCCCTATTCTGGTGGGTATCAACAAGGGCCTGGACAGCCACACCATCGGCCTGGAACTGGCCGCCAAAGGCTCCAGCTGGGACGCCTTCTTGCAGTACATCACCAGTGACGTGGCCATTATCCATGCCCTGATCGGCACCTTTATGCCACTGCTGATGACCATGATGCTGACCCGCTTTTTCGGCCGTAACAAAAGCTGGCGCGAGGGCCTGGATGTATTGCCCTTCGCCATCTTTGCCGGCCTTGCCTTTACCCTGCCTTATGCCCTGACCGGTATCTTCATGGGCCCGGAGTTTCCGTCGCTTATCGGTGGCCTGGTCAGCTTGCCGCTGGTGGTGCTGGCGGCCCGCAAAGGCTTCTTGGTGCCCAAGAGCACCTGGGATTTTGAACCTGCCGCCCATTGGCCCGCCGAGTGGCTGGGTAACCTGAAGATGGATTTAAGCCAGGTGCGCGAGCGGCCCATGTCGCTGGTGATGGCCTGGTTCCCCTATGTGCTGCTGGCGCTGCTGCTGGTGATAAGCCGCATGGACGCCGGCATCAAGGCCTGGCTGGCTGGGGTCAGCATCGGCTTTAACAACATTTTGGGCGAAGCCGGGGTCAGCGCCGCCATTCAGCCTTTTTACCTGCCCGGCGGCCTGCTGGTGGTGTCGGCGCTGGTGGCGGTGCTGGTGCAGGCCCGCTCCGTCAAGCCGCTGCTGGGGGCGGCCAAGGAGTCCGGTAAAACCCTGCTGGGCGCCGGTTTTGCCCTGGTGTTTACCATTCCCATGGTGCGCATTTTTATCAACTCCGGGGTCAACGGCGCCGACCTTGCCTCCATGCCTATCACCACCGCCAACTGGGTGGCAGGCATGGTAGGCCACGCCTTCCCGGCGCTGAGCGCGGTGATTGGTGCCCTGGGCGCCTTTATCGCCGGTTCCAACACCATCTCCAACATGATGTTCAGCCAGTTCCAGTTTGAGGCGGCCCATGCCCTGGGAGTGTCGTCGGTGGTGGTATTGGCGCTGCAAGCGGTAGGGGCGGCAGCCGGCAATATGATTGCCATCCACAACGTGGTGGCGGCCTCGGCCACTGCCGGTTTGATGGGCAGGGAAGGGGCGGTGCTGCGAAAAACCGTGCTGCCCACCTTCTATTACCTGCTGTGCTGCGGCCTGCTTGGCATGGCCATGATCTACCTGCTTGGGCAAACCGACGTTTTGATGCAGTAAACGAGAGTGTTATGGACGTTATCCGTGTTTACCCGGCCAAACCGGCCCATGTCTACCTGTACGCCACCTGCCTGGTGGACTTGTTCGACCCCCAGGCAGGCCTGGACGCCATCGGCCTTTTGGAGCGCCAGGGGCTGGCGGTAACGGTCGTTACCGGCCAAACCTGCTGCGGCCAACCGGCCTACAGCGCTGGTTACAACGATGAGGCCCGCGCCGTGGCCCAAAGCCAGATGGCGCTCTTTCCCGAGCCCTGGCCGGTGGTGGTGCTGTCCGGCTCCTGCGGCGGCATGATGCACCACCATTATCGCCGCCTTTTTGCCGGCGACGCCGCCGTGGCGGCCTTTTGCGAGCGGGTGTTCGAGTTCACCGAGTTTTTGGTGCAGGTGTGCCGGGCCAAGCTTGATGACAAGGGCGAGCCGCGGCAGGTGACTATGCACACCTCCTGCGCCGCCCGCCGCGAGATGAAGGTGCATGTCACCGCCAGCCAGCTCCTTGGCCAACTGGCCCAGGTGGAGCTGGTGAAGCACGGCTATCAGGAAGAGTGCTGCGGCTTTGGCGGCACTTTTGCGGTGCGCCACCCGCAGATCAGCCAAGCCATGGTGGAGGACAAAACCCGGCACATCGTTAACAGCGGTGCCCCGGAGCTGGTCAGTGCCGACTGGGGCTGCCTGCTCAATATCAACGGCGCCTTGGAATACCAGGGCGAGCGGCTGCAAGGCCGGCACCTGGCCAGCTTTTTGCTGGAACGGGTAGGAGGCGGCCATGGCTGAGCACAGCCCCCGGCGCTTTACGCCCCAGGCCCAAGAGGCCCTGGCCAGCCCCGTTATCCGCCAGAATTTTCGCGGCGCCATGGATTACCTGCGTAAGGCCAGAAGCAACGCCTTTAGCGACCCGGTTGAAGCCGACGCGGTGCTGGCCAAGGCCGAAGCGGTGCGCCGCCGCTGCCTAAGTCAGCTCCCCGCGCTTTTAGAGACCCTGGAGCAGCGCTGCACCGCCAACGGTATCCAGGTGCACTGGGCCGAGACCCCGGCCGAGGCCAACGCCATCATCCGCGCCCTTTGCCAGCGCGAAGACGCCAAACTGGTGGCCAAGGGTAAATCCATGGTCAGCGAGGAAATCGGCCTTAACAAACACCTGGCTGGCCTTGGCATCGATTGCCGCGAAACCGACATGGGCGAGTTTATCGTCCAGTTGGACGGTGACCGGCCCTCCCACATCATCATGCCGGCCATCCACAAGAACAAAGACGAGATAAGCGCCACCTTCGAGCAGCACCTTCCCGACTTTGAGGCCACCCGGGATGTCGATCAGCTGATCGCCGCGGGGCGCCAGGCGCTTCGCGAAAAATTCCAGGCCGCCGAAGTGGGGCTGACCGGAGTTAACTTCGCCGTCGCCGAAACCGGCACCCTGTGTCTGGTTGAAAACGAAGGCAACGGCCGCATGTGCAGCACCATCCCCAGGGTCCATATCGCCGTTACCGGCATTGAAAAGGTGGTGGAGCAGCTTAGCGACATCGCCCCGTTGTACAGCGCTCTGACCCGCTCGGCCACCGGCCAAGCCATTACCACCTACTTCAATATGGTGAGCAGCCCGCGCCGCCCCGGTGAATGGGATGGCCCAGAGGAAGTGCACCTAGTGCTGCTGGATAACGGCCGCTCCCAGGCCTTTGCCGACGACGAACTGCGCCAAACCTTGCAATGCATTCGCTGCGGCGCCTGCATGAACCACTGCCCGGTGTACGGGCGCATCGGTGGCCACGCCTACGGCACCGTCTACCCGGGGCCCATAGGTAAAATAATCTCGCCGCACCTCTTGGGGCTGGACGACGCCGGCGAACTCCCTACTGCTTCTAGCCTGTGCGGCGCCTGCGGCGAGGTGTGCCCGGTGGGCATTCCTATCCCGGCGCTATTGCAGCGGCTTAGGGTGGAGGCCAAACATGGCGCCAGCGCCGGCCATCCGCCGCTAAAAGGGCAGGGGGCCAAAGCCAACCGCCTAGAGGCCCTGGCCATGAAGGGGTTTGCCTGGCTGGCCCGCCACCCCCGTTGCTACCGTGCCGGTACTTGGCTGGCCAGGCGGCTTGCGCCTTTTTACCCGCGCCGCCTTGGTGCCTGGGGCCAATGCCGGGTCACCCCGAAACCGGCCCCCAAACCGCTCAGTCAGCTATTAAAGGAGCAGCGCCGTGTCTGAGGCTAAAAACCGCATTCTGGCCAGGTTGCGCCAGGTGAACCCGAGCGCCCCTGAGCGCCCAGAGCAGCCCTACGCCCCCTACCTGGGGGAAGACGCCCCGGCGCGGCTGGCCCGGTTTTGCAGCCGCCTGGAAGCGGCCCATGCCGAGGTGGTGCGCTGCCCCCAGCAAAGCCTGGCCGCGCAGTTGCAGGCCATGGTTAAGGGCGCTTCGCTGACACGGCTGCTGGCGGGCAATGACGGCCCCTTTAGCGCCGCCATCAGCCAAGCGGGCGGTTCGCGCTTAAGCTGCTTTGATAAACCCATGAGTGAATTCAAGGCCGTGCTTTTTACCGATGTTGACGCCGGCATCAGCCAAGCCTGGGGCGCTATTGCCGATACCGGCACCCTGGTATTGTGGACAGGCCCCAACGAGCCGCGCAGCTTGTCGCTGGTGCCGCCGGTGAGCATCATCATTGTGGCGGCCTCGGCCATCATGGATAACTTCGCCCAGTTGCTGGCAAAGCCCCAGTGCCGCCAGGGGCTGCCCACCAACCTGCTGCTGGTGTCAGGCCCGTCCAAGACCGCCGATATCCAGCAAACCCTGGCCTATGGCGCCCACGGGCCCCGCCAGCTTTATGTCGTGGTAGTAGAGGATTGTTGATGAGCTACGCCAGCCTGGTTGCCACCCTTACCGAGCGTATCGACGCCGAGCGTGTGCTGACCGACCCGTCCTTGTGCCTAGCCTACGGCACCGACGCCAGTTTTTACCGGCTGCTGCCCAAGGTGGTGTTGCGCCTCGACGGCCTTGATGAAGTGCTGTTTGCCATGGCCAGCTGCCGCGCCCTTGGCCTGCCTTTTACCTTTCGGGCGGCGGGCACCAGCTTGTCGGGGCAGGCGGTGTCAGACTCGGTGCTGATTACCCTGAGCGACAAGTGGCGCGGCCACAAAGTGTGGCAGCAGGGGGAGCGCATTAGCCTGCAACCGGGGGTGATAGGCAGCGACGCCAACCGCTACCTGGCGCCTTTTTTACGCAAGATTGGGCCAGACCCAGCCTCCATCGACAGCTGCAAAATAGGCGGCATTGTGGCCAACAACGCCAGCGGCATGTGCTGCGGCACCGCCCAAAACAGCTACCGCACCCTCGACACCCTGACGATAGCTTTGAGTGACGGCACCGTGCTGGACACCAGCTCCCCCGAGAGCGTGGCGGCCTTTCGCAAGCGGCGCCCCGAACTCTTAGCAGGGCTTAGCGCCCTTCGCCAGGAGGTGCTGGCCGATGACACCTTAAGCGCCCTTATCCGCCACAAGTACCGCCTTAAAAACACCACCGGCTATGCCCTTAACGCCCTGGTGGATTTTGAAGACCCCATCGATATCCTCGCGCACCTGATGGTGGGCTCCGAAGGCACCTTGGGTTTTATCGCCGAGGTGACGTACCGCACCGTGCCTGACCACCCCCACAAGGCCACGGCGCTGTTGGTGTTTGCCGATGTAGAGCAGGCCAGCCAAGCGGTGTCGGCCCTGGCTAAAACCGAGGTCAGCGCGGTAGAGCTGATGGACGGGCGCTCCCTGAAAGCCGTGGCCGACAAACCCGGCATGCCGGGTTTTGTGGCGGGGCTAAGCCTCGATGCCACGGCGCTGCTGGTCGATTGCCGGGCGGCGAGCCTTACCGGCCTTGAAGCGCAGTGCCAGCAGGTGATGGCGGCCATGGCGGCCTTTACCCTTAGCCAGTCGGTGCCCTTTTCTACCGACCCCAAGGCCCAGGCAGCCCTTTGGGGCATTCGCAAAGGCTTGTTCCCGGCGGTTGGGGCGGTGCGGGAAACCGGCACCACCGTCATCATCGAGGATGTGGCCTTCCCGGTAGAAGAGCTGGCCAGTGGCGTGCGCGCCCTGCAACAACTCTTTGACCAGCACGGTTATCACGAGGCGCTGCTGTTTGGCCACGCCCTGGCCGGCAACCTGCATTTTGTCTTTACCCAGGGCTTTGGCAGCGACGCCGAGGTCAAACGCTATGGCGCCTTTATGGACGCGGTGGCCGAGCTGGTGGCGGTGCGTTTTGGCGGCTCGCTCAAGGCCGAGCACGGCACCGGCCGCAATATGGCCCCTTATGTGGAGCTGGAATGGGGCCCGGCCGGTTACCAGTTAATGCAGCGCATCAAGGCCCTGTTTGACCCCGAAGGGCTGCTAAACCCCGGCGTTATCATCAACCCGGACCCGGCTGCCCACTTAAAAGACCTCAAGCCGCTGCCGGCCGCCGACCCTCTGGTGGATGCCTGCATCGAGTGCGGCTTTTGCGAAGTGGTATGCCCGTCGCGCACCTTGAGCCTGAGCCCCCGCCAGCGCATCGTGCTGTACCGCGATTTGCAGCAGCGCCGCCGCGAAGGGCAAGGCACCGAGACGCTGGCCGCGCTTTTTGAATACCAGGGCCTGGATACCTGCGCCGCTACCGGCCTATGTGCCGAGCGTTGCCCGGTAGGCATCAATACCGGCAGCCTGGTCAAAACGCTGCGTCAGGACAAATACCGGCGCTTTGAGCCCATTGCCCGCTGGACCGCCGAGCACTTTGGCGCCACCACCAGTCTGGTAAAAACCGGCTTGCGGCTGGGGGCCGCGGCGCAAGCGGTGCTGGGCGGTGAACGACTGGAAAAACTCAGCGACGGCGTCAATCGCCTCAGCGGTGGCCGCACCCCGCGCTGGTTGGCCGAGATGCCCAAAGCCAACGGCGCCAAGGTACAGGCGCCGCTGGCGCATTTTGGGCGCCGGGTGCTGTACATGCCGTCTTGTGCCAGCCGGGTGATGGGCCAGCAGCAGGGCAATAGCGAGCCGCGCTCCTTGACCGATGTCACCCTGTCGCTGCTGCAAAAGGCGGGTTTTGATGTGGCTCTCCCCGAGCACCTGGCGAGCCTATGCTGCGGCATGCCCTATGACAGCAAAGGCATGGGAGAGCTTGCCGCCAGCAAGGCCCGTGAGCTGGAAGCGGCGTTGTGGCAGGCCAGCGAACAGGGCCGCCTGCCGGTGCTGATGGACACCAGCCCCTGCGCCCTTCGCAGCATCGAGCAGTTCGAGATGCCGCTAGCCATCTTTGAGCCGGCTTCTTTTGCCATGGAATATCTGCTGCCGCACCTGAAGGTGGAGCCCTTGGACGAAACCGTGCTGCTGCATATTACCTGTAGCGCCCGGCGCATGGGCCAGAGCGAGCAGCTGCTGGCGCTTGCCAAGGCCTGTGCCAAGCGGGTGGTGGTGCCTGAGCATATTCAGTGCTGCGGCTTTGCCGGTGACAAGGGCTTTAGCACCCCAGAGCTTAACGCCGCGTCTTTGGCCCCTCTGGCTGAGCAGGTGCCGGCCGATTGCAAGCGGGGCTTTAGCAACAGCCGCACCTGCGAGATTGGCCTGTCACGCCACAGCGGCGTGCCTTACCAATCGCTGCTCTACTTGCTGGATGACGCGTCCCGGCCATAAAAAAGCCCGCCAATCGGCGTAATGCCAGTCAGTTAAGCTGACTGGCATTTTTCTTTCTCGCTGGATACTTGCTGTATTTTGGCCGGATGCAGCGTGGATATGACCGGTCTGGTCGTCGGTCGGGGAGCTTGAACTGGGCCAG